>CAJWVX010000001.1 GCA_913048175.1 uncultured Flavobacteriales bacterium
GCGCTGAATCTGCTTAAAAATGAAAAAACTGAAAAGCAAGGGGTTAAAGGTAAAATACTCAAAGCCGCTTGGGATCAAGAGTACTTAAGGAAAGTGATGAATTTAAAAGTATGAGTTTGCCCTGTAATGATGGGGGGGGTAAGTTTTATGCATAAGAAAATTTACACTACCATTTTTAGTATTTACTATGGATATGGTATAACTGATGAAACTTAAAGAGGAGTAGAACTTGGTATAGCGCGTTATTTTTAATGCAAAAAAAAGCCTCTAAATTTCTTTAGAGGCTTTGTATTAATACCAATAGCGTATTATTCAGTTTCTGTATCTGTATTTTCCGTTTCTGAACTTTTAGTTTTCTTCGGATTAGTTATTGAAAAAATTAATTCTAGAGTAACATCATCTAATTTAACATCAATAGAACACCCTTCAACTACTTTAGATTGAATTATTTCTTCAGCTAAAGGATCTTCTAAGTACTTTTGAATAGCCCTTTTTAATGGACGAGCACCGTAAGCTTGATCATAACCTTTATCTGCAATATGATCTTTAGCTTCTTTAGAAAGTGTGATATGATAACCTAACTCTTCAATTCGGCCATAAAGACTTTGTAATTCAATGTCAATAATTTTATGGATATCTTCTTTTTCTAAAGAATTAAACATTACCACATCATCAATTCTATTTAAGAACTCTGGAGCAAAAGCTTTTTTCAATGCATTCTGTATAATTCCTGCTGAATGATTATCAGCACCGTCTTTTTTAGCAGATGTAGAAAATCCAACTCCTTGTCCGAAATCTTTCAATTGTCTAGAGCCAATGTTAGAAGTCATTATTATAATAGTGTTCTTAAAGTTAATCTTTCTTCCTGCACTATCTGTTAATTGACCATCATCTAAAGCTTGTAATAATAGATTAAATACATCAGGATGTGCTTTTTCAATTTCATCTAATAACACAATAGAATAGGGTTTTCTTCTAACTTTTTCAGTTAACTGTCCACCTTCTTCATAACCTACATATCCCGGAGGTGCACCAACTAAACGAGAAACAGCAAATTTCTCCATATATTCACTCATATCAATTCTAATCAGAGCTTCGTCTGTATCAAATAAGTAACGAGCTAATACTTTTGCCAATTGAGTTTTTCCAACACCAGTTGGGCCTAAAAATATAAATGAACCAATTGGTTTATTTGGATCTTTTAAACCAGCTCTATTTCGTTGAATTGCCTTAACAACTTTTTTAACAGCTTCATCCTGACCAATAACTTTATCGCTTATTTCTTCACCCATATGAGCCAAACGATCTCCTTCTGCTTGAGCAACTCTTTGAGTAGGAATTCCAGTCATCATAGCAACAACTTCAGCTACGTTATCTTGACTTACTTCTTCTCTATGATTTTTAGTTTCATCATCCCAAGCTTTTTTAGCAACATTTAAGTCTTTTAAAAGATTTCTTTCATCATCTCTTAACTGAGCAGCTTCTTCATATTTCTGACTACGAACAACATGGTTTTTCTTATCTTTAATGTCTTCGATTTTCTTTTCGATTTCAATAATATTTTTAGGAACTTTTATGTTGGTAATATGAACTCTAGATCCAGCTTCATCCAAAGCATCAATAGCTTTATCCGGTAAGAATCTATCTGTCATATATCTATCGGTCAACTTTGCACAAGCTTTAATAGCTTCATCTGTGTAAGTAACATTATGATGGTCTTCGTATTTATCTTTAATGTTATTTAAAATTTCAATAGTCTCGTCAACTGTTGTTGGATCAATAACTACTTTTTGAAATCTTCTAGCCAATGCACCATCTTTTTCAATGTGTTGTCTGTATTCATCTAAAGTTGTTGCTCCAATACATTGAAGTTCACCTCTAGCTAAAGCAGGTTTAAACATATTAGATGCATCCATGGATCCTGATGCACCACCCGCACCAATAATAGTATGAATTTCATCAATAAATAAAATAATGTCTGGAGATTTCTCTAATTCATTCATTACAGCTTTCATCCTCTCCTCAAATTGACCTCTATATTTTGTTCCAGCAACAAGTGATGCTAAATCAAGGGTAACAATTCTTTTTCCAAACAGAACACGAGAAACTTTTTTCTGAACAATTCTTAATGCCAATCCCTCAGCAATTGCTGATTTACCTACACCTGGTTCACCCAATAATATTGGATTATTCTTTTTCCTTCTACTTAATATTTGAGAAACTCTTTCTATTTCTTTTTCTCGACCTACTATAGGATCTAATTTACCATCCTCTGCATATTTAGTTAAATCTCTTCCAAAATTATCTAAAACGGGTGTTTTTGATTTTGCAGTACCCTTTGGAGTTCCACTAGAACCACCCATAAATCCTTTTGCTTCGCTATCACTTCCTTCATCTTCTGGAGGTGTGTTTGGGAAATCCGCTTTAGGAGTTTCATCCTCTGCAATATTTAATATCATAACTTCATCTTTAACGGATTCATAATTTATATTTAATGCATTTAACGCATTAGTTGCAATATTGTCTTCTCCTTTTAGTATAGACAATAATAAATGTTCTGTTCCAATAATATTGTTTTTTAAAACCTTTGCTTCCAAATAGGTTATTTTCAATACCTTTTCAGCTTGCTTTACTAATGGGATATTTGATAATTGAGTGTTCGATCCATTACCAACCCTAGTGGAGGATTCGATTTTTTTGCGGAGTTCTTTTAAATCTGCACCTAAATTAGCAAGTATTTTTATAGCTAGTCCATCACCTTCTCTAATTATTCCTAGTAATAAATGTTCTACTCCTATATAATCATGCCCAAGGCGAAGAGCTTCTTCTTTACTAAAGGTAATAACATCTTTTACTTTCGTTGAAAAATTTGCATCCATAATTGTTCTTTTAAATCTCGACTACGCATAAAATTAGTATTAAATCAAGCAACTCAAAAATAAAGATATATGTATTTGTAGAATTATCGTAAAAAACACCTTTTTCAACAGAATTTTGTTAGTAAGTAAGCATTCAGAATTGAATGGTTTAAAATTGTTAATGTGTATTTTCGAAGGTCTGAATAAAGGTATTTTATTTAGAAGAAATTTTGTAGAAAAATCAGATAAAAATATGGCTGAAGGAGAAAAAATAATACAGATTAATATTGAAGAGGAAATGAAGTCTGCTTACATCGATTATTCGATGTCTGTAATTGTTTCTAGAGCTCTTCCTGATGTAAGAGATGGATTAAAGCCTGTTCATAGAAGGGTGTTATATGGTATGTTAGATTTGGGGATTAGAGCAAATAGTCCTTTTAAAAAATCTGCAAGAATTGTTGGGGAAGTATTAGGGAAGTATCATCCACATGGAGATACATCTGTATATGATGCTATGGTTCGTATGGCTCAAGAATGGTCATTACGATATATGCTAGTTGATGGTCAAGGTAATTTTGGCTCTGTTGATGGCGATAGTCCTGCAGCAATGCGTTATACTGAGGCAAGATTGAGAAAAATTGCTGAAGAAATGTTAGGTGATTTAGATAAAGAGACGGTAGATTTTAGCCTGAATTTTGATGACTCTTTACAGGAACCAACAGTTCTTCCTACAAAAGTTCCCACCTTATTATTAAATGGAGCTTCTGGTATTGCGGTGGGTATGGCAACAAATATGGCACCACATAACTTAACTGAAGTTATTAATGGAACCATTGCTTATGTTGATAATAGAGATATTGATATTGCTGGATTAATGGAGCACATAAAAGCTCCAGATTTTCCAACAGGAGGAATTATATATGGTTACCAAGGTGTAAAAGATGCTTTTGAAACTGGTAAGGGAAGAATCGTAATGCGTGCTAAAACAGAATTAGAAGAAACCAATTCTGGACGTTTTAGAGTTATCGTTACTGAAATCCCTTATCAAGTGAATAAGGCAGATATGATTAAGAAAACTGCTGACCTTATTAATGATGGTAAAATAGAAGGTATTTCTGATATTAGAGATGAATCTGATAGAACGGGAATGCGTATTGTTTATGAATTAAAAAGAGATGCAATTCCTAATGTTGTTTTAAACAACTTATTTAAGCAAACAGCTTTACAAACATCTTTTAGTGTTAACAATATTGCCTTAGTTAAAGGTAGACCTGTAGTATTAAATTTAAAGCAAATTATTTCTGAATTTATAGAATTTAGACATGAAGTTGTTATTAGAAGAACAAAATACGAATTAAGAAAAGCAGAAGAAAGAGCACATATATTAGAAGGTTTAATTATAGCATCTGATAACATTGATGAAGTAATTAAATTAATTAGAGCATCTAAGAGTCCAGATGAAGCAAGAGAGAAGTTAATGTCCACTTTTAATTTAAGTGATATTCAATCTCGTGCTATTGTGGAAATGAGATTAAGGCAATTAACTGGTCTTGAACAAGACAAGTTAAGAACAGAGTATAACGCTTTAATGGAAACAATTAAAGATTTACTTGATATTTTAGCTAACGAGTCTAGAAGAATGCAAATTATTAAAGATGAATTAATTTACATTAGAGATAAGTATGGTGATGAAAGAAGAAGTGTAATTGAATATGCTGGAGGTGACTTTAGTATTGAAGATATGATTCCTGATGAAAAAGTAGTGGTTACTATTTCTCATTTAGGATATATGAAGCGTACTTCTTTATCTGAATACAGACTACAAAATAGAGGTGGAGTAGGTTCTAAAGGTACAGCAACTAGAGATGCCGATTTCTTAGAGCAATTATTTGTTGCTACCACACATAACTATTTATTAGTATTTACTGCAAAAGGTAAATGTTTCTGGATGAGAGTCTTTGAAATTCCTGAAGGATCCAAACAAGCTAAGGGTAGAGCTATCCAAAACTTAATTAACATTGAGTCTGATGATAAAGTGTTAGCATACATTAATGTTGGAGATATTAAGAGTGAAGAATACTTAAAACGACCTGCAACACAAGAAGATATCGATAATGGTTTTGCTGAAGGATTAGATGAATTAGTAGATCAGTACTACATTATAATGTGTACTAAAAATGGTACTGTTAAGAAAACAGCACTGGCTGCTTACTCAAGACCAAGAGTAAACGGAATTAATGCAATTACTATTAAGGAAGGAGATCAATTATTAGAAGCTAAATTAACTACAGGTTCTGATGAAATATTAATGGCATTAGAATCTGGTAAAGCAATTCGATTTAACGAAAGAAAAACTAGACCAATGGGCAGAAATGCTTCAGGTGTTAGAGGAATTCGTTTAGGACATGATAAGGATGCTGTAGTTGGTATGATTACTATTCCAGATGTAGATAATGCTAATGTATTAGTAGTTTCTGAAAATGGATACGGAAAACGTTCTGATATTGAAGATTACCGTGTTACAAATAGAGGTGGTAAAGGTGTTAAAACTATCAGTATTACTGAAAAAACAGGTAAATTAATTGCAATTAAGAATGTTACTGATAATGATGATTTAATGATTATTAATAAATCTGGAATTGTTATTCGTTTAGCTGTTGAAGATTTAAGAGTTATGGGACGTGCTACTCAGGGAGTAAAACTGATTAACTTAAAAGGAAAAGATACTATTGCTGCAGTTGCAAAAGTTGAAAAATCTGAAGAAGATGAAGTGGAAGATGCTGTAGTTTTAGATGAGGATGGAAATCCTATTGTAAATGAAGCTTCTGAAGAAGGAAGTTCTACTGAAGAAAGCGAAGATGGCAAGGATGTTGATAATAAGGATGAAGAATAGAAAGTCATCTAAAAATTTAAACTAAGAGAAAATGAAAAAATATATTTTAATAGTAGCTGGTGTAGTTATTGCTTCAACTACGTATGCGCAAAAAAGTAAAGTTGTAAGTGCTTATAACTATAATAAAGCATTTACTAGATCAGGAAAATGTAAAGAATTAGCAAGTGGAATAGAAGCTATTAATATTGCTATAGAAGACGATCAAGCTAAAAATTGGCCAAAAACGTGGTATTATAGAGGCAATCTTTATTACAATATAATTGCGAGTAAAGACGCAGCTTGTAAAGCGATTGATATTGATGCTTTAGAAAAATGTACAGATTCTTATTTAAAGACGTTGACTCTTAATTTTGATGACTCTGAATTAAAGAAATTAGATTTGAAAAAGGAAGATGGATCTGATCTACTGAAATTTATTGCTGCAATGCAGAACAATCCAAGATTGGATGATGAAATGTATACTGCAGATATTATGGGAAGGAAATTTCCTGGTTTATCTGGAGAATATGCAAATCAAGGAATAGAAAAATTTGGTAATAAAGATTATAAGGGAGCTCAGGAGAGTTTTGGAAAATCTATGTTGTTAGGTCAAATGGGAGGTAAATTAGACACTATGGTGCTTTACAACACAGCCTTAGCTTCTGAATATGCTGGAGATATGGATGCTGCAAAACAGACTTATGATGCTTTAATTGGTATGAATTATAATATTGAAGGTGCAGGACCAGGTTTATATCAATCAATGTCTAAAATTTATAAGCAAGAGGACAACAATGAGAAATCTGCTGAATATATTTCTAAAGGTAGAATTGCTTATCCAGATGACAATAATTTAATTGTTGCTGAACTGGAAGGTTTTTTACAGTCTGGAAATCATGATGAGGCTTTAGAAAACTTAAACATAGCCATTGAAAATGATCCTAAAAATACTGTATTGTATTTTGCAAGAGGAACTGTTTACGAAAGCTTAAAGCAAAATGATAATGCTGTTATTGATTATAAAAAAGCATTAGAGTTAGATTCTAATTACTATGATGCTGCATTTAACTTAGGTGCATATTATTTTAATAAAGGAGCAGATAAGATTAATGAATCTAATAGTTTACCATTAAGTGCTTCCAAAAAGTTTGATGCCTTAAAGGCAGAAGCTAAAGCTACCTTTGCCACAGCAGTTCCTTATGTAGAAAAAGCTCACGAATTAAAACCTGGTGATGCAGGAACTGGTCAAATGTTAATCAAACTTTATACACATACTGGAGATTATGCAAAATCTAAAGAGGTTAAAGCTAAATTTCAGTAAAAATTGATTCACATTATATAAAAAAAGGAGCTCAATTTGAGCTCCTTTTTTTATGTTAATTACTTATGAAGTTCTCTTTCATCACTATAATCCATGTCTCTTGCTACTTTTTCCTTGCACCTAATTTTATACCTTAGTTCAGAAATTATTTGATCATAACTAGTATCTTTAAATTTAAGTGAAGTCTCTGTTCCGAATGCTCTAACTTGTAGCCGTTTGTTTTTAACCTCTCTTAAGCTTGTAATAATTGCATGAATTGATTTTGTACATTTTGATCGGTCAAATAAATCTTTATAATTAATATTTCGAACATTTTTATACCAATCTAAACTATTATCTTTTTTTCTAGATTCTGTATATATACAATTCATAAACTCAATTTCGTTAATACCATACTTATTAAATAATGTTAAAAAATTAGGCTCCAAAATATGTAATTTAACTTGTGAAGGACGCTTCTTTATCTTAGCAGCTCCTGTTTCTAAATAAATGGAGTTCAGAAAAGTTAGATCTTCTAATGTTTTTAGGAGCCTATAGTCTGAGACATTTGTATATTTTAAATCAGGAAGATAAAGAAAAGATCGTTCCGGGAATGTTACATTTAGGCTATCAAAAATATGCTGAAGTGTATTTGTTGAATCTTCAGATAAATCTTGTATTGGGATTCTATTATCACCCTGTCTAATTCCAGCAATAAACTGACTAAATATTAATATTTTTTTATTTGGTAGATTGGAAACAATACTGTCATTAATAAGCTTTTTAGCAAATTCTTTATGCTTAATGTTTTCATGATTAATGTATTCCTGAAGTAACTTATTTCTTAGCTCTTTATTTTTAGAACTAATTATGCTTAGAGCGTTTGTTAATAAACATTCTTTACAATTTATCGCTTTACCTACTTTATTAAAAAATTCAAATGCTTCATTGTAAGTTCTAAATTTTTGAGGGCCTTGCCAATAAAATTTTGCCTTTATATATTTTGCCTCTTCTTGTGATATTGGGAGTAAATTAAAATCAACACTTTCAAAGAGTCCTCTTTTTACCTTATGTTTTCTTTTAACACCTTCAACTCTTATTGTATCATAATATCTATTTGTAATAAAATTTTGATCCCAAGTTTCATTACTAACATAACAAATTTTTCTGATAGATTCCATTAAATAGTATATATAAGTCTCATTGTCAGGTTCCATCAAATGAAACTTAAATGCTAATTCTAAACACTCATAATAATCTAAATCTTCTAAAAGATATTTAAGAGATTCCTTTTTTGCAGATTCTTTAAATTTATGAAACAGTTCTTCATTTTACTAAAAACAAATTGTTATTAAGGTTCTTATTCTTTTTATAAAATTTATAAAACTTTTCAACTCTGGATTTTGAAACTGGATGTTTACTATGTTTAAGTTTCCATTCATCTTCTAATCTTGATAGTTGTCGCTGTTCCTCTCTTTCAAGCATTTTATGACTTTTGAGAATACCCATCATACTATAGTTGGAATTCTTCATCCAAATCATTGCTAAAGAATCTGCTTCAACTTCTTGTTTAACAGACATGATATTTCGCTTATCATTATTATTGATAAAACCATTTCCAAAATTCCCTAATTCTGATTGGATATATGATTTTCGAGAATGTTTTTTGTAGTAATGAGCTAGTTCATGCGCTAGAACTGAAGTTAGTGTCGCTTCATCATTGCATCTACTAATAGTCCAATATGTATAAAAAATTGACCTGAGGGTGTCATAAAAGCATTTACAGAACCTTTTTTATATATGTAAGCATTAATTGTCGAATCAGCTTTTAATTCATCAGGAATTATTCTTAATAATATTTTATTTATATAAATTTCTAAATCCCGCCAATCATTATAAACGTAACCATCAGTTAGTAAGTTAGAAATTTGAGAAGCAACTTCGTCAGCAAAGACATAAGTCATCTTTTCATATTTTCCTTTTTTTGAATAACTAGGAATTCCTCGATAAACATGATCTCGAATAGTTGATACTTTAATTTTTAATCTATCAGGAAGTGTATCACTAAAACTCTCTTCAAATGTTATATTTTTTGAGAGAAATGAATTAAGGTAAATAGACAGAAAATTATTACGTAAAGAAACTTCATTAATATGAATTGATGATAAAGTACGAATCTAAAAAAATCATCTAAAAGTCAAAAAATATAAGCAAACAATACAGAAACTAATTAAACCAACACCTATATAAGCTGGAGGTTTATCTTTAGTTTTTATGGCACCAATAATATACATTATGCCAAAAGCTAGGCTTAAAATAGCTAAAATTATAAATAGAAGGGTTATTGCTTTACTCATTAGAAATCTACTTTTCCTTTTGCTCTTATTCCTAATCCTTTTACACCAAACATAGTTGGTACACCAGGGTTGTCTAAATAGGTAAGTCTCTGTAGAAATTCAATTCTAAAGACTGAAAAGAAATTCATAATACCAATACTAGCTTCAACATAAGGCACTCCATTTTTAAAGGCAAATGTAGATGGATCACCATTTACATCAACAGGAAACTTATATAGATCTTTTTGTATATCAGGATTGTTTTCATCTGTTAAGTTTCCGTATAGTGTTTTTATAGAAAGAACTTCTCTCCATTTTAAACGTTTAAATAAAGGAACTTTATTGAAGATAAAACCATTAAAGTAGTGTGTCAGTTTTACGCTGGCAAACTCATCACTAATAAACTCCATAAAATTCATCATATTGTAAGATGTTTCTTGTAAAAAGAAAGATTGATTGGCTTGAGGTAGATTTAAAAGAGGGTAGGGAACGCTTCCAAATATTTTACCTCCTTCAAGCTCAATATCAGAGAATCCTATTTGAGCTAAATAAAACCTTTTAAAGACTTGTCCAGCAACTCTTGAGAATTGGTATTCTCCATTAACAACACCTTTAACTCCTTGTCTGTAATTTAACTTTAAAATAGGGTACTTATTAGGTATTGGTAGTCTAAAGTTCTTTCCTTGATAAAATTGTTCGTTAGGAGCAAATCTTAAATTAATATCAAAAGCATCTGTCCTTAAAAAGTTAGCTTTTATAGGATCTAATTCGTTTGTTTCAAATTCTAATCTTCCTAAGGGGCGTTGTTCTCTGTTCTCTACTATAATATTATAGGCAAAACCACTGTAACTTTCTTTGTTGTAATCTACTTTATAAGAATTAAAAAATATCATTTGATCAGAACTTCCTCTTTTAAATGAAAGTAAAAAGTTATCGTCATTTAAGAACTGTAAATCTTGCCCAGGAAAAATAGTTTCGTGTTGGTAAGAGACTTTAATTCTGTTTTGGGGATTCGTAAGAAAGTTTTTGTTGAAAGAATGAGTTAACCCAAACATATATTTCCATTCTTTATCTCTAAAACCATAAGCACCGTAAGATTCAAACATATTCTTTTTACTAAACTTCTGATTTGTTCTAAATCCAGCTCTCAACCTGAACCCTTCTACATCATTAAAGCTATACATTGCCGGTAACGGCCCAATTTCAATTGGACCAACCGTTTGCCAACCACTAATTAGTAAAAAGACAATATCCATAGTTCTTTTAAATGCAGGAATTTTCTGGATACTATCAATCATATGATAAACACCTTCCTCTTGTTTTGTTAAAGTGTCAGGTCTATTTTCTACCCAAAAAGAATCTGTTTTATTGGACATATCTTCATCCTTAATGATTTTCTCAAACCTGTTATAGATTTCATCATCAGCAGGTTGATTGAAAACGAAGTTGTCATAATGAATTACTTTTTTACCAAACATTCCTCTACCTTTCTTGGTAAGGTTGTAGTCAATAATTAACTTGTCTTTAGATAGCATCCATATACTGTCATTATATAGGGTGTACTCTTGGTCTAATTTTAAATCTTGAACAAAGTTTAAATTAATCTCATCTGCTACACTCATTTCTACTTTAATAACAGCGTAGGTTAAGGAGTCATTAAGTATATATAAATTCCCTTTAAAAGCAAAGTCTGCTTTGTTTCTTGGAGTAAAAGCCAGGTTAACACAACTTCGTCCGTTCACTTCAACTGTATCAATAATAAAATATTTATAAACGGTAGATCCTAAAGGAGATATAGGACTTGTAAACTGATTGGATAATAAATTAATATTATTGTCATAAATATCAATATCTTGATACAACTTGTCCATTAAAAATGATATTCCACTATCATCTAAATAATCATCTAAACCTGTCATTTTAGATCCGTTTTGATATTCCTTAAGGGCTTTAGGCTTTTTACGGTAATACATTTTAGAAGCAGTCTCCATCAAGAAGATTGGAAGGTATGGCTTACCATTAACTTCTGAAGTATCTATATGGTCAATAACTACTTGAAACTTCTTTTTTAGCCATTTTTTATTTAGAAAATCTTCAGTAATGTTATTTAAATCAACTTCTACTTTTTCGTATTTATCGTATTCATAAAAGTTTAGAGATTCTTTACGATTATCATCCTTGTGTTCTATAACTTTCTTTATTAAGATTACCGCAGGATTTCCTTTGTTTTTGTATCGCTTTTTGTCAGCCTTTACAACAAAGGTTTCCATTTCAATAGCATCATTTTTTAATAAAAAATCAATGGTTTGAGTTTTGCCAATAACAACACTTTTATAAAGCGTTTTATATCCTACAAAAGAAGCTGCAAGAGTTGGTTTCGCCCATTGAGTTTCTAAGTTATATTTCCCATCAAAATCAGTAGTAGTTCCAACATTAGCGCCCTTAAAAGTGATATTAACAAATGGTAAAGGCTCTTTGGTTTTTGAATCTAAAACAACACCTTTTATTCTTGTTACGTCTTGGGCGTTTGATACAAAGAATAATAATACAAACAAACTTAATAAAGAATACTTTTTTAAAGCTGTAATCAATGGTCTTGTATAAATAATAATATATTTCAAGTCGCAAAATTAATTAAAAATTAACCTAATTAGTAAATAGCTAAGGCTTATTATAAAGAATTATTATCGATTTACATAAGGTCATTAATATGACAGAATAGAATTAAAATGTGTTCTATTTTTGAACAAAATTATTGTATGAAAAAAATAATCTTCTTATTTCTAATTGTACCAACAATTTCTTTTGCTCAAAATTATTCTAAAGCCATGGAGAAAAAAGGAATCGATACCAACAAGTATATTCCTAAAGGTTTAAATATTGGTGATAGTGCTCCTTTAATAGAAGGTATTTCAATTTATAGTACAAAAATTAACTCTAATGAGATAATTAAAGAAAAAGAGATAGTTGTGATATTTTATCGTGGAGAGTGGTGCCCTGTATGTAATAGATATTTACAGAACCTGAATGATTCTTTACAATCTATTTTGGATAAAAATGCTGAAGTTTTAGTTATTGGACCTGAAACTTTTCAGAATGCAGAAAAAATTACAGATAAAACAAAAGCTACATTTACGTTGATTCCTGATACAACATTAAAAATCTTAAAAGATTATGATGTTTTGTTTAATGTTACAGATAAGTATCAAAAGAAAATAAAAACCTTTTTAAGAACTGATATTGCAGAGAGTAACAATCAAGAAGAGGCTCAACTACCCGTTCCAGCAACCTATATTGTTGGTAAAAATGGATTAATAAAGTGGCGACACTTTAATTATGATTATACTGAAAGAGCTTCAGTAAAAGAGATTCTCGATTATCTTGAATAACCTATATTTCGCTATCCATAACATCTGTAACAACATGGTATCTAGGGTCTTCAATAGAACTTTCAATAATTTGAGCTAATTCAGGTTCTGCTTTTAACAATAAGACTTTACAATCTGGACTAAGGTGAGTTAATTTAATATCCTTACCTAAATCTAAATACTTATTGGTTATATTCTTAATAGCTTCTATACCTGAGTGATCATTTACAGTAGATTCAATAAAGTCTATTTCAATTTTATCAGGATCGTTTTTAGCATTAAATTTTGTGTTAAAATTTTGTATAGAACCAAAGAATAGAGGTCCCCATATTTCATAAACCAAAGTTCCATCAGTTTTTGTTCTTTTTCTCGCTCTAATCATAGTTGCGTTTTTCCAAGCAAAAACTAATGCAGAAATAATTACACCAGCAATAACAGCAATTGCTAAATCAAAGAAGACAGTAACTGCAGAAACAATTATTAATACAGCTGCATCAGCTTTAGGTATTTTTGCAAGAATTCTAAAACTACTCCATGCAAAAGTTTCTATAACCATCATAAACATTACGCCAACTAAGGCAGCAATAGGTACTTGCTCTATGTATTTATCAGCAAACAATATGAATGTTAAAAGCGTTAATGCCATCATAATACCCGAAAGTCTTCCCCTTCCACCAGCATTAATATTAATTACGGTTTGTCCAATCATACCACAACCACCAGTACCACCAAATAAACCACTTAAAATGTTTCCTGCACCTTGTGCCACACATTCTTTGTTTCCGCTTCCTCTGCTTTCTGTCAATTCATCAACAAGGTTCATAGTCATTAAAGATTCAATAAGGCCAACAGCAGCGGCCAAAACAGCATAAGGAAGAATGAATTTTAGAGTGCTAAGATTGATGGGTAGATTTTGCCACAATTCAATATTTGGAGTAGGAAACTCACCTTTAAGACCAGTTCCACCACCTTCAACAATATAAGAACCTACAGTGCTAACATCAATACCTCCAAAAATAACAATTGCGGTAGTAACTAAAATAGCAATTAATGCAGCTGGCACTTTCTTTGTGATTTTTGGTAATAACCAAATAATAGCCATTGTTAAACCTACTAAACCTAACATGGTGTAAAGTTCCGTTCCTTCCATAGGTATGTCTAAATATTTTTTTACTCCTTCCGCAGAGATCTCTAACTCTTTATGAAAGAACATTTTTACTTGAGCCATAAAAATAACAATGGATAAACCGTTAACAAACCCCATCATAACTGTGTGAGGGATTAATCGAACAAACTTACCTAGTTTAAATATACCTGCAGAAACCTGAATAATTCCCATAAGAATTACCGTAGCTAACAAATAGAAATAGCCCATATTTTCTATCGGAAGATCAAACAACATACCTCTTGTATGTCCTTCAGAAATCATGCTTACAAAGATAACAGCTACTGCACCTGCAGCTCCAGAAATCAGACCTGGACGGCCACCAAAAATAGCAGTAATTAAACCAATAATAAAAGCACCTGATAAAGCAACTAAAGGATCTATTTGAGCAACAAAAGCAAAGGCAACAACCTCTGGTATCATAGCCATAGAGACCGTTATTCCCGATAAAATATCGTTTTTAGGGTTTTGGGTAAAGTTTCGGATAAGCTTCTTCATAGTTGGGCTTCAAATTTTGAAAGCGGCAAAGATAATACTTTAGTTGGGTGAGGAGTGAAAAGAAGTTTTTTTGTTCTGAATGATAAATAAGGTCTGTTTCGTTTGACAGCTCTACTATGGTTAGTAAAGGAATTAATAAATAATAATTTTCCAAATAGGTACTTAGTCAAAACTTTTTTTTAAAAAAAAGTAAGATCAAAAGATTGGGCGGATATGGTTTTAAAGTTCTAAAATTTAGGCTAATCATCAAACTTCTTGTTAGTTATAGACATTGTTATAAATAGTTGATTCTAGTTTTTTTAATAATTCAGGATTAGATGGTCTTATTTCTTCAGGATTAATAACTCTGCCTTCTTTATCTAAAAATAGAAATCTAGGTAAAGCACCAATATCATAAAATTTTACAAAGTCTGAATTTGCACCAGAATAAAGTTGTATTCCTTCAATTGAATTTTTAGTAATATACTTCTCCCATTTATCAAATTCTCGATCAGAGCTAATAGAGATAATTTGAAGTTCTTCATTATTTGAAAAGTGTTCCTCCAGTTGTTTTAGAAAAACATATTCTACTTTACATGGCTCACACCAAGTAGCCCAAACATCAATGTAAAGGTATTTGCCTTGAAAATATTTTAAAGATATATTTTTTTTATTTATATCTGTGAAAGAGAAGTTGTTCCCTATTTCATTTACTAAAGATGTTTTATACAAGTATTTTGTATTCTTCTGTTTAAGAATATCTGAGAATTCACTAAATTTCACTTTAACATAAGTACTTAAGCTATCAACTATGTTTAGTGAAATTCCTTTTTCATTAATTAAGTTACCTTTTTCATGTATGAGAATTTCAAGCTCCTTTTGTTCAATACCATTTCGAACTATTTGAGACAATTGGTTTTGATATTTTTTAGAGTAGGCCAAGAAATTATTAGACAACTCAAAGTTTCCAGTATAATTTATAGATTCGAAAAGTTCATTCTCATCTATAGATAGAGATATTTGGCTGTTTGGAGAAATTAATAGCTCTCCCAATTCTCCCTGTTTACCATTTAAAAATGAATAAATTTGATAAAGTTTATTTTCTAGTATATTCATAGTATCAATAACATTATTTGACTCCTTAAATCTTATAATGGACTTGATTTCCCATGACATTTCTTTGTCATAAATAATTAAGCTGTCCAGTAATTGGTGATTAGTGACATTAACTTCGATTACAGAAAAGGGATTTTTTATTTTATCCTTGCACCCGGAAATTATAATGGATAGCAGAAATATAATTATTGATGTCTTGATCATGTTATTTAGCATTGTTTATAATGTGCTTGTTGGTTGCGTTTCGATACGAGTTACATTGTGCTAAACGAAGTTAACTTTTTTCAGCAGAAAGTCAATATCCTTAGAAGAAATATCCCATTTTTTCTTGTCAAAATGGTTACATTTGCAGCCTCAAAAAAAATGATTTATGATAGCAGCACACAACATCTCCTTACAGTACGGAAAAAGAGTATTATTTGATGAAGTAAACATAAAATTTACTCAAGGTAATTGTTATGGAGTAATTGGAGCGAATGGTGCTGGGAAATCTACTTTTTTAAAGATTTTGGCTGATGAAATTAATCCTAACTCAGGGAGTATAACTATTGAACCAGGAAAAAGAATGGCTGTTTTAAGTCAAGATCACTTTAAGTTTGATGAACAAACGGTATTGGATACTGTAATGATGGGCCACACTAAAATGTGGAAAGTAATGAAAGAAAAAGATGCCATCTATATGAAGGAAGATTTTTCTGATGCAGATGGGATTAAAGCTGCTGAATTAGAAGAGCAGTTTGCTGAAATGGATGGTTGGAATGCTGAATCGGATGCAGCAAACATGTTAAGTGGATTAGGGGTTACAGAAGATTTGCATACATTACTAATGAGTGAGTTGGCAGGTAGTCAGAAAGTAAGAGTTTTATTGGCTCAAGCGATATTTGGTAACCCTGATATTTTAATATTAGATGAGCCAACCAATGATTTAGATATTAATACTATTGCTTGGTTAGAGAACTTTTTAATTGATTTTAAGAATACAGTAATCGTTGTATCTCACGATAGACACTTTTTAGATTCTGTTTGTACACATATTACTGATATCGATTTTGGAAAAATTAAATCTTATTCAGGAAATTATTCTTTCTGGTATGAGTCTAGTCAATTGGCTTTAAGACAGAAACAATCTTCTAACAAAAAGGCAGAAGAGAAGAAAAAAGAGTTACAAGATTTTATTATGCGTTTTAGTGCTAATGCTTCTAAATCGAAACAAGCCAACGGAAGAAAAAAAATGTTGGAAAAGCTAAATTTTGAAGATATTGTAGCATCTACCAGAAGATATCCTGCAATCATATTTGATCAATCAAGAGAAGCTGGAGATCAGATTTTACATACTAACGGATTAACAAAAGATGGTCTTTTTAAAGATTTAGATTTAAATGTTAGAAGAGGAGATAAAATTGCTTTTGTTTCTAAAAACAGTATGGCAATGACTTCTTTATTTCAAATTTTAGAAAAGGAAGTTAAAGCAGATTCTGGAGAATTTAATTACGGTCAAACAATAACAACTTCATATTTACCAAATGAAAACGATAAGTTTTTTGATGGTTCAGATAATTTAATGGATTGGTTAAGACAATTTTCGGATGATGAAAAGGATGAAGTATTTATTAGAGGTTTCTTAGGTAAAATGTTATTTTCAGGAGAGGAAGTATTCAAAATGTCTAATGTACTTTCAGGAGGAGAAAAGGTTAGGTGTATGGTTTCTAAAGCGATGTTAGCTGAAGGAAATTTATTAATCTTAGATGAACCAACTAATCACTTAGATTTAGAAACGATTACTGCCTTTAATAATGCTTTAAAAGATTTTAAGGGTACAATCTTATTTACATCTCATGATCATGAGTTTGTAAACACGGTTGCTAATAGGATAGTAGAGTTAACACCTAATGGTTGTTTAGATAAGGATCTAACTTATGATGATTATCTATCCAATGAAAAAGCGATGAAGCAAAAGGAAGCATTATATTCTTAATTAAACTTTTTAGGAATAGGAGAGGTAAAAGTAATTTCTTCTTTTAAACTGGGATGTTTTATGGTTATTTGGTGGGCATGTAAAAACAAGCTATCAGTAGGATAAGTAAAAGGGTTATTTTTAAAGTAATTTTTATCCTTATGTCCAAAATCTCCAACAATTGGATGTCCTAACTCTGCGAGATGTAATCTAATCTGATTTGTTCTTCCAGTTAATGGGGTTACTTTTAGTAAAGTTACATTCTCTCTTCTTTCAAGTACTTCGACTTCTGTTTGAGAGATTTTACCGTTTTCATCAAGCTTTCTTGATCCGCCAACTAAAACTTCAGTTCCAATTGATTGTTGAAGATTTAAATAATCTTCTTTTACATTTCCTTCAACTAAAGCATAGTACACCTTTTTAATTGTTTTATTTTCAAATTGTTGTTGGATAAAGTTTGCTGCAACCTTATTTTTAGCTAAAACAATTACTCCAGTTGTGTTTGCATCAATTCTATGTAACAACTTTAAATCTTGTTCGGGAAAAGCTAACGAAAGTATATTAATTAGCGAGTTTCGCGTAAATCTACCCGAAGCGTGAACTGGTATTGGTGAAGGCTTTTCTAGCACAATAATTTCTTCATCATCATAAATTAACTTAATGTCTGAGTTTACTGAAGGTTCTACTTTCGGTTCTGATTGATGAATAGCAACATCTCCTCCTTGTACTTTATAATCTACAGTTATTTTTTTGCCATTTACCTCTAGGTTATCAGAGTTTACTTTATCTATCCAAATATCTGGAGTAGAACGAGGAACAGCTTTAGAAAAAAATTCAATAATAGTTAAACCTTCAAATTTTCTTTTTACAGCTAATTTATATGTTGTGGATGCAGGAATACTCCCAGGTAAAGGGTTTATTACTTTTTGTATTGCGTTATCAAATTGAATTTTATCCATTGGAGATTTAATAATGCAAAATAAACCTATTTTTAAGGAACAATTTTAGTTTTATGAAATCAATATTAACAGCATTTATTCTAGTTCTTATATTAGGCTCTTGTACTCCTAAAAAAGTAACATTAACTCCATATATATTTCCATACAAATCTTCAATGAGAGGTTTGTTTAGTGTTGATGAGAATGTAAGTTGGTCAAGTGGTACCAATGGTTACACATTTATATCTATTAGCAATGAATGGAAAGGTATTCAAGATACCTCCTGGGGTTCATTAGATTTTAGAGATGTTCATAGTTTTAGTGATAAAGAAGCTATTATCATGAGTTCTGGAGATAGTTGTAAAATATATAAAACTATTGATGGTGCTGAATCTTGGAGTCTAGTTTACGAGAATAATTCTGAAGGAATTTTCTTTGATGGAATGGATTTTTGGGATGATAAAAATGGACTAGCCTTTAGTGACCCAGTTGATAATCAACTATTTATTATTACAACTAATGATGGAGGGGATTCTTGGCAGAATTTAGTATCAGTTGACCTACCACAAACTTTAAAAGGAGAAGCTGGTTTTGCGGCAAGTGGAACAGGAATAGTTTGTATTGGCGATAGTTCAGTTTATATAGGAACAGGAGGAGGAGAGACTTCAAGGGTTTTTACATCTCATAATAGAGGGAAGAGTTGGTTAGCGATAGAAACTCCAATGATGAAAGGTGAAGCTTCAGGGATTTATTCTATGACTTTTATGGATGAATTAAATGGTGTTGCTGTTGGAGGAAATTATTTAGATTCAGCTAATACAAAAGGAAACTGTGTATTTACTTCGGATGGTGGTCTAACTTGGGATTTACCAAAAACTCCACCAACTGGTTATAGATCAGGAGTAGCTCATAATGGAAATGGGTTATTAATAGCAACAGGAAGAAATGGAGTAGATGTTTCTTATGACAAAGGGAATAACTGGAAACATGTTACAGATGACGCATATTACAGTGTAGTCTTAAATGGAAATTCAGGTTGGCTATCTGGCAGAAGTAAAATGGCTAAGATTATTATTGAATAAACTAAAACAAGTTGGTTTGTTCATTTTCTAAATCCAGTAAGAATTTTTTTTCCAAAAGGTCTCTGTAAAACTGGTTAAACTTCTATCCGAACCAATAACTATAGGACAAGGAATTACAATTAAATTTATTAGCTCCGTTAGCTGTTGCAACTGCTCTTATTGCTTTTAAATCACCCATAGCTATTTCTTGTTATTTGTAGGTTCTTGTGGATCCAAAAGGTATATTCTGAAGATCTTCCCAAACTTTCGTTTGAAAAGGAGTTAATATAATCTCTAAAGGCAAATTAAACGATTTTCGTTTCTTATTAAAATATTCGTTTAACTGAACCTTTAATTATTTTAAATTTTTGTTCTCTATGTTTTGAGAAATAGAGTATTCTTTTTTACATTTATTTTAATGAGTTTCAATTCTTTTATTACTATCAAACTCAATCATAAAAATACCATTTTTTGATACCCCAACATTTAATACTCCTAATGGAAAATTAATTTTATGAATAGTAATGTCTGACATTAAAATAGAGACGCTCCATTTGCATCAGTTGTAACACTTTCGCTCATGTAATCGAAAAAAGGTCGCATCTCTTTAAAGGTCTCACTAACTTTATTTGCAAAGTCAGAACTTAAAACCTCTTTATCTGTAAACTTCTTAGAAATAATAAATTGCTTATATCGCAACAAATCTAACGCAGGATGTTCTTTATCAAAACCTTTAGGACATGTTTTTAATTGTTCTCCATCTAACGTTGCAAAAGTATCTCTAAATGATTTACTATTGATTATCTTTCTTAAAGGTTCAGCATCAAAAGCAATATCTTCCCTTATTCTTAATAAATCATCTTTATCTGGACTCCAAAATCCACCACCAACCATAGAGTTTCCTTTTTCTATATGAAAATAATAACCACCTCTTAATTGTTTGGATGCTCTTTTAAACCCACCTGCCCAATGAGATTTGTAAGGAGATTTATCTTTTCCGAAACGGACATCTCTATAGATACGATAAAGACTTTTTTTGCCAGTAGGCGTTTCTATAGTATCGTGTTTGATTAGTTCAATTAAAACTTGATCAGCAAACTCAATAGTATTTTGGTGCTGTTCAATATAGATGTCTTTGTTGTCATTAAACCAATCTCGGTTATTGTTTTTTTTTAATTGAGTTAAGAAATCAAAATTATCTTTAGAAATTGTAGACATAACTTACTAGTTAGATTAATAAGATGAAATTAACAAAATAATGTGAAGTTGATATTTTTTGCTAATGAACTATTAGAAGAAAATTTTATAAAGTAAAGTGAAATTATTTTGTAATTTCATGTTAGCTACTAAAATTAAGATAATAATTTATACAAAATGATGTTATACTTAGGATGATAGTTGAATTAGATATTGAATCACTCATTAATTTCTTATCTATTGCGATAGGGTTTTTTTTAGCCATCCATTTTTTAACATTAAGAGGAATTAATAAAAACTCAAATCTTTTTTTAGGATTGTTTTTACTTCAAGTTTCCATTTCAGTTTTTATTACTCAGGTTGAGTTCCTAATTGTTGAATCTAATAATATTAGATGGCTTTTTTTACCGATAATTTCGCCATTTGCATATATGCCTATACTTTATTATCATTCATTGTCAATTACTAACTTGTTTAAAGCAAATGGGAAGAAAATGTTATGGATTTTTATACCAGCATTGATAGAATTGTGTTTAAAACTTGTGCTGTTTCTATTTTATCCTAACCTAACGTTAGGAGATGATTTTTTTAATAGCTATATATATATAACCTTATATTTATCAACAATATATAGCCTATTTATTCTATACTTGTTATTAAAGATTATTAAGATCCATAACGCAAATATTTTAAATCTCTTTTCTACTATAGAAGATAAACAGCTTAATTGGTTAAGGCTTTTGTCAATAGTAAATATTGGGTTTAATGTTATCTGGTTTTTAGATGATAGTTTAGTGCTTTTAGGAGTAGGAAATCCTGTATCGCATTTTATTGCTGAGTTTTCACTTTTTGGAACGCTCATTAATATTTGTTGGATGGGCTTTGCAAGCTTAAGACAGCCCTCTATATTTAAACTAGATATTGACAAATATACATCAGACAAAAAAAGTAATTCAACCATAGAGGATGAATTATTGTTTAGCCAATTTAAATTACAAATAGAATCTGATTTTATTTATCTAAAATCAGATTTAACCTTAAAAGAATTAGCAAATGAATTAAATACAAGAGATAAAGAACTCTCTAGAATTATTAATTTATGCTATAGCCAGAACTTTTTTCATTTTATTAATTCTTATCGAATTAACTACTTTAAAAAGCATGTAAATAATCCTGATAAAAAGAATCTAAGCATAGAAGGGTTAGCCTTTGAAGCTGGGTTCAAATCTAAATCAAGTTTTTATACTGCATTTAAAAAAATTGAAAAAATGACTCCAAAAGAGTTCGAATTGAGTATAAAATAGTATGAATACTTCCATTCGAACGCTTTATAAACTGTTTTAAGCAATAGCTTTTATTCAAATACGTATTCTTGACTGTAATTAACTAAAAAGATAGAAAAATGAAAAAAGTAGCAGTAAGTTTATTATTAATAGGGTATGCTTTTTTAGCTAATGCTCAAAATACGGTTTGTTTTACCGTTCAGTCTAATCCTAAAATTGGAGTAACAGCCTTTTCAGGTTTTACTAAGTATGTTAGTGTCCTATCTTGTTTCGAAATTTACGCTGAACCAAGTATTCCTGATTCAATTGTATTACATGCTGCTGCTGTAGCGGCAGAATTATTGGATAACGATGAGGATGGAGTAGTGGATGATATTTTAATTAAAACTGAGTTAGCCTTGAGTGAAGCGATGATGCCTATTTTTTCTGCAGATGGATCAGCTGCTGAGAATACTTTTTTTAATAATTATATGGGTGGTGGTGTAGGTGCAGTATTGTATCTTTATGAAATGGATCCTTCTTCAACTGGTTATTGGGGAGCAGATGCAACAGTAGAAGAAATTATACATACTATTAATGGTAAAGGACATGCTATTGTTTATCCAGCAGCTTTTTCACCGGGAGTAGGATCATCATTAATGTCAGTAGCAATGGATGTTGCAAGAGGAGGTCAGTTTTTAACAATCCCAACTCCATACCCTGGATCTGCTTGGTACCATTATGATGATACAACATGTGACTATGAATGTATGGCTATTGAATATTTTTATTGGTCAGAAGTTACCAATATGGGAATATTAAATGATGTTGCTACTTGTAGTGGAATAGCAAATGAATGGGAACCATGCTCTCCTACATTATTTCAATCTACGGATGTGTTGATGTATAACTTAATAACTGATCCACAGTATAAAATCCCTCAAAATGCACCAGATGGAAATTATTGTCCAGTAGCATTAGGAATACAAGATGAAATAGAAAATTTTGATTTTGATTTGTTTCCGAACCCTGTTTCAGGGTTACTTACTGTCCGTTTAAGTGAGGAAAGCGATGTTACTATTTTTGATACTAGAGGAAAGCTTATTCGTTCTTACAATAAGGAAGATGGTGATTTAAAAATTGATGTAAGTTCAATTTCTAGAGGAGTTTACATTGTAAGAGTTAAAAATAAAGTAAAGAAGTTAATTCTTAGTAAATAGGAATGTAGATTTAAAAAAATAGCTCAACACTTAGTGTTGAGCTATTTTTTTAAGTCTTATTTTTTGGAATGAAATTTTAAGTATTTAACCACTTAATAAATCTCTTATAAATGCTTGTTTCTCTTACTTCTTCAATAATAGGTTGAATTTTTTCAGTTTCAGTAACTGTTTCTGTAGCTTGTTCTACTTTATTTTCAACGACTTTCTTTTTCTTTTTAACTGTAGTTGAAGTAGTTGCGGAAACTTGTTGTTTATAATGATCTTTCTGACTTTTCTTTCTTTTCGCTTCTAACTTCTCTTCACGCTTCTTTTGAGCTAATAAAATAGTCGCTTTTTTCTTTTCTTCCTCTTTAGTTAAAAGATTGTGCTTTTCAGTTTTTAACATTGCTTGACGCTCAGCTTCAACTTCTCTTTTTTCTTTAGCTAATCTTCTTTTCTCATCAGCTTCCTTCTTTTTAGCTTCGTTTGCTATTGCTTTTTTCTCGCTTTCTATTTTTTTATCTTCTCTCTTCTTTATATCAAGAGTTTCTTGATCATAAACAACACCATCCACTTCTATTTTAACTTCTTTTCTATTTGGAAGATCAATTTTTCCAATAATTTTTAACTCTTGTGGAGCAGCAGCTTTTACTGTTTCAATATGTTCAACAGGTTTAGGAGCTTCTTCAGCAATAACTTCTGTTTCTTCTAAATTAGGAGTTTCTTTCTTAGACTTTGACTCTTCTTTAATCTCTACCTCTTTAACTGCAGATTTAAATTGAGCTGAAATTAGTTCTATAAGGTCATCTTCTACTTTAGAGTTAGGGTGAGACTTAACTGTAATACCCTTCTCTTTCTCTAAAAAAGCAACAATTTTCTCGGGCTTAATTTCTAACTGTCTTGCTAACTGACCTAATCTCATCTAATTCTATTTTTATGCAAATATAATAGATAGAATATACTCTTCAAAATGTTATGCGCATGAGTTTTAACTAATTTTCAGTTACTTAATAACAATTGCAGAATCAATAAAGATATCTGTAACAGGCCAATCTTGAGAATCGGTATCTACATGAGTCAATTTTGGAACAACTTTATAACCAGATATAATTTGGCCAAAAACGGTATGCTCCCCATCAATATGAGCTGCTCCAGGGTTCTTACTGTAATAATTTCTTTGCTTTAATGTGTACTTGTAGTTATTCTCAAGCTCATAATGATCTAAAGAAATATCACTAAATTTTAATCCTTCTACAAAATAAAACTCATCACAAGCAGATCTTTTAGTTGGATTTTTTTTATAATCACGAGCAGAAGCAACAGCGCCTTTTTTATGAAAGTGATGATGACTCATTTCTGAAGGAATAGTGTAAGAACCTATAGTATCCTGTATGGATCGTTGTAATTCATCATAAGAACCACCGCATTGAGCCATAAATTTTTTAGCAACTCTAGAAAATAAAGAATGCTTAAAATATCCTGCTTTAACTAAAAGTAAAAAGTTGGCTCTATGTAGTGGAGTATCCTTAAATAATTGAATCCTAATTTTTCCTTTAGTAGAATAAATGTCTATAATGGTTTCTGGGTTTTCTTTTCCATAGATAGTTAATCGGTCAACAACATTATCATTCGTTATTTTTTCAAAGTAAACCTTCGGTTTTACAATAATCTTACTCTGCTTTATTTTTTTTTTTAAAGTAGGCTCAACTTTTTCTTCTGTGCAGGAAAAAAAAAAGTGAAGAATGAAAATGTAAAAAACTGTTTTTATCATCTTGTAAAATTAATAAAGCCAAGGATGTGAAGATTCTTAAAAAGTGATTATTATTAAATAATTAGATTAACGGTATTAGAGTAACTAAAATTAGTGAGAATATAACTTGTAAAGAAGGAACTCATAGTAATACAGCAACTCTTAGATGGATAAGGAATGAACCTGATGAAACTCAATTAAAGGCTATGAAGAAAATAGCTAAAGAAGTTTTTATTCTTTATTAGTTGAATTTGAAGGAGCTATTAAAGTGGATTATTTTTTAGATATACAGCTTTAAACAAAATAATTGGAGGTCGAATAACATCATAGAATTGTGCTGCTGAAGCAATGGATATTGATGCAACTAATGAAGTTACTAATAAAAGACTATTTGATTACATTAAGAAGAATTTAGATTATGATCAGCTGATTTGGGAATTTGGAATAGAGAAAAGTCCAGATTGGATTCATGTGTCTTATACATCTTCTAAAGAAAATAGAAAACGAGTTTTAAAGTCAGTTAAAGATGAAAATCCTGTTTACCATATATAAGAATTAGGAAAAGAACCTACAGAATCAGCAAAGGAAGATGTTGTTAGTGAAAAAAAAGAGTAAAAAGGGATTATTAAAGTAAAGATAATACTTAGTCTGTGGCAAAAATCTTCTACAGAGGCTAAATTTGTTGGCCAATTAAAGGATAGTAAAAAAGAGAAGATAATAAGGGAAGAACCAGATTAAGATCATATTAACATTAATAAATATTCTGGTTGGTTTCATTTAAGTATGTAAAGATTAACCAAAGTAAATAATAACAAAAAAGCCTCAACATTTGTTGAGGCTTTTTTGTTATTAGGTTATATTCTTTTAAAATGGCAAATCATCATCTCCAGCAGGAGCATCATCAATTGCTGGAGCTGGAGCTGCACCACCAGAAGGAGCGCCAGCACCAATAGTATTGATTTTCCAAGCATCAAGATTGTGGTAATACTTTCCGTTAAATTCTCTTGAAGAAACATTAAAAGCAACTTCTACTTCTTGTCCTTCTCCGTAGTTTCTTAACATATCTACTTTTTCATCTCCAAATAAGCTAAAACAAACTTCTGGGTTATATTGAGCACCTGTATCTAAAACAAAACTTTGCTTTTTCCACTCTTTACCAGCTTTACTGGTACCTGTTTCAATACTTAATACTTTAGTAATTCTTCCTTTTACTGCTAAACTCATAATTGTTTTTTTTTAATTGGGTAACAAATCTAATTATTAGAAAATTTTTAGTCGATTTTTGAATTCACAACTTATTAACAAAATTGCAAAAGTGTTCAATATTCAATATCATTGTAAAGTATGGAATGTAAAAACTGTAATCAATCAATAAAAATAAATGATAAATTCTGTTCAACTTGTGGACAAAAGAATATATCTAAGCTCAATGTAAAATTTGTATTTGGAGAAGTTTTTCAAACACTATTTAATATTGACTCTAAAGTTTTTAGATCTTTAAGATTTTTAATCTTTAAACCTGGTTATTTAACTAAAGAGTATTTAGAGGGCAAAAGAGTTAGTTATCTTCCTCCAATTAGAATATATTTAGCACTTAGTTTTTTATACTTCTTTTTGATATCTGTTGTTGATTTTGAAGACAAAACAAAAGTAGTTGAAGATTTAGACTTTAATCTTACGGGTAATAGTTTTTCTATTAATAAAGATAAAAATGTTAATAATAAAATAGGTGGAGCAACTTTTAATCTTTCAGGTAAAGATGTTGTTGTTCCTTACAAAGAATTAAAAAGAATGCACAATGCAGGAACTTTACAGGAAGATTTAGACTCCTTAACTGCTGAAATGCCAAAGATGGAAGGTTATTTTGCTCGTAAATCTGTAATGATTTCGATAGATGATAAAGGTTTCTATGATTTGTTACGAGATCAGCTCTCAATCTTTTTGATTCTCTTTCTACCATTTTTTGCTTTATTGTATGGTCTTATTTTTAGAAAAAGTAAAAAAGGATTTATAGGCCATTTAATTTTCAATTTACATCTTAATTCTTTTTTGATATTTATGATGTTAACAGATTTATTTGTTGAATTTTTGATTGGAAGTTATATTACAATTAATATAATCTGGGGAATATTACTCATTCTATCCATAATATATTATCTGTTAAGATCATTAATGATATTTTATAACAGAAAATGGTGGGCAGTTTTATATAAATTTATATTGTTACTTTTAGGTTACGGAGTATTAGCTATATTGTTTTTAACTGTAATATTCATTTGGTCTATGGTTATGCTTTAGATCGCTATTCCAAAAACAAATTTTGCCATTAAATAAAATACTGAAGTAACAATAATAACACCCCAAAGGTTAAATAGAATTCCTGCTCTTATCATCTGTTTTATCTTAACATGACCCGATCCAAAAATAATTGCTTGAGTAGGAGAGGCTATAGGCATCATAAAGGCGCAACTTGCAGATAGTGTTGCTGGTATCATTAAGATTCTAGGATCTAAACCTAAAACAACACTTGCTTTTGCTAATATTGGTAGGATAAGATTTGTAGTTGCTGTATTTGATGTTATTTCAGTTAAAAAGGTTAAAACAACACAAACTATTAATACAATTAAAATAGGTGAATCTATTTCTAAACTGGCAAATAGGTTTCCGATTAAACTAGATAAACCGCTACTATTAAAACCACCTGCAATTGCAAAACCACCACCAAAAAGTAGCAGAATTCCCCATGGTAATTCACGTGCTTTATTCCATGTTAATAGTTTTTCGGTTGGTCTATCATTAGAAGGAATTAAGAATAGTAAAAGTGATGTTGCTACAGCAATAGATGCATCGCTCACCATTTCTAATCCAAAAGAAGTTCTCCATCCGTGTATTGTAAATGATTCACTTAAAGTTATATCAGAACCAGTAACCCAAAGAATTGCTGCAGATAAGAATATCAATCCAGAAGCAATTTCATCTCTTCTTACTTTTCCTAATTGGGATAAGAGATTTTTGATGATATCATTTCCATCAAAAATATTCCCTTTAGGCATTCTAAATATAACTTTAGTCATTAATAGCCAGCCTGTAAATAAAAAAGTAACAGCAACAGGTAGTCCCATCATCATCCATTGGGTAAAGCCAACTTTACGTAAGTTAGGGAATAGCTCATGGTATAATTCCATAAATACCATGTTGGGAGGAGTTCCAATTAATGTTGCCATACCTCCAATATCTGCAGAGTATGCAATGCCTAGCATTAGAGCAACAGCAAATTTTGATAAAAAGCTTTCGGAATTTTTTACTTCTTTAATTTCTTGAATTATAGAAAGACCAATTGGCATCATAACCATTACTGATGCGGTATTAGAAATCCACATGCTTAAGCCCGCAGTTGCTACCATAAACCCTAAAACCAGATTAGCAGGTTTACTCCCAATTAAATTAACAATATGTAATGCAATTCGTTTATGAAGGTTTGAGTTCTGAATTCCTTGAGCTAACATAAGTCCTCCTAAGAATAAGAAAATGATTTCTTTACCAAAAAATAGAGCAGTAGATTTTGTATCTAATATTCCAAATAAAGGGAATAAGAAGATTGGAAATAGTGAAGTTATGGCGATTGGAACGACTTCAAAAATCCAAAAAACAGCCATTATAATAACAATTGCAGCCATTATTGGAGCTTGAGTATATTGTTCTGATGGAACTAAAGAATAACCAATAATAGCCAATAAAACAGCTAATACCCCATATATCCATTTACTTTTTAAGAAGTTTAAGCTACTCATTTATCTTCATTTTAATCAAGCCTTTATAATAAATTAGTAATGGTAAAATAGATATAAAAATGAACAATCCAATTATAAAGTATGACCATGTAATATTATCTTCTGTAGTAAAAAAAGTTAATGAGAATAGTGTAATAAAGGAGAAACGAATTAAAACATTTAGTGTTTGAAACACACTTCCTGTTCGCCCAATTAGATTATTAGGTATATGATTAAATAGATAAGTAATTCTTAAAACTCTTGTTCCTGCATTGGTTAAGCCTAAAACAAAACATACAAATACAAGAACCGCAGAGCTTTCTGAGAATGAAAGTAGTTCAAAGACTATAAAACTTAAAACCATCATAATTATAATTGCCTTTATGGTATTTGTTCTTTTAAATACCCATCTAATACCTATGCCTGATAACATAGCACCCAAAGCATACATCATTTTTGCGCCTGCATAAACTGCAGAATTGGCTTCTAAATGATTACTAATATAAACTGGCACCAACTGATGTATATGAATCAAAAACATTGCAAAAATTGCATAAGATCCTAATCCAAAATGGAATAATAAAGGGTGTTTTTTTAGGAATAAAGCTCCTTGTTTTAATCTAGAGTAAACAGAGCCAAGATGAACAGCTTCTTTTGCTACTGGTTTGTATTTGATGAAAAGGATAAGAATAAAAGCTATAGCATAAGTAAAAGCATCCATTAAAAATATCTCATGAATTGACCAAGCTTCCAATTTGAAATTAACGATTCCATTTAAACCAATATCAGATAAAAATTGCTCATCAATTCCAGTAATTAGAATTGCTGCAAAAGCTCCAGATATAACACTGGTAGCTTGACCTTGAACTTCAATAAAGGAGTTCATTTTTCCGTAATTTTTCTTTTCACTAATCTCTTGGCCAAAAGCGTAAAGAGTTGGGTAATGAACATTGTATATAAAAAGTGTCGTACAAAAAACAACTCCGATTAAAACCATAGGAACCTCGCCTAGTAAAAAACCAGATAAAGCAATTGAACCAATAATTAAAGCACCAATAAGAGTGATTAAAAGGAAAATTTTTTTTCTGGGATATCGATCAATTAAAGTTCCAACATACAATCCCCAAAAAAGAGTTAGAAATGTTGCTATTCCGTAAATTGTTCCAAAGGTAGAACTTGCATCTAAAATATCAGAAAAGTACCATGGTATTGCCAGCATGCTTATGCCTTGGGCAAAACCTGAAACAGCATTTGCAGTTAGTAATAAATATAAGGCACTTTTGTTTTGCATTGATTATTTTTGAAACGGTAAAAGTAACAAAACTGATGTCATTCCGGTTGGAGTGAAACATGTAAAGCGAAGGTTTTATCGAGAAATATTTTTAATTATCAATCTGTTAGTCAATAAACCCCTTTCTTTTGAAGGGATGAAATAGAAAATGAAACAATACTCCAGAAATATGACTTTTGATAGGGCAAGAGAAAAAGCAATGAGATATTGCTCTTTTCAAGAACGCTGTCAGTTAGATTTGACTAATCGTTTTAGGGCATGGAATGTAGAAGAAAAAAACTGGGATAAAATTTTAGATTATTTAATTGATGAGAATTTTTTGAACGAAAAACGTTACGTAGAAGCTTTTGTTAGAGGTAAATTTAAAATAAAGAAGTGGGGAATTAATAAAATTAAAATGGGTTTAATTACTAAGCGTGTTTTTAATGAATCTCAATTTAATAAAGTTTTTGAAGCTGAAATAGAAGAGGAGGAATATTTAAAAACAATAACTGAACTTGTAAAAAAAAAGAATTATTTGATTAATGAACCAGATGATTTTATGAAGAGAGACAAGCTCTATCGTTATATGCTTTCTAAAGGTTATGAATCAGATTTAGTTGTAAAAGAGTTGAATAAGTTATGAATAGAAGATAAATAATTCTACTTCACAAATTTTTTCTCTTTAATAACATCATAGCCAAAAAAACCCTCGGCAATTGTTAGTTTTAAAAATGGTTTTCCTAATATTTCATTAGTGTTAATATCATTTATTTCTGTAATTTTTTTCTCTCCAGAAAAAGTATTTCCTTCTAAAATTAAGCCTAAATATTGAGTGTTATTTTCGCCTTCAACATAAAGCTGTTCTATTCTATATTTATGAGTTGTTGGATTAAAACTTATTAAAAAGTTTATGCAAAGAAATAAACCTGTTAAAAATGGACCCACACCGATAATATTAAAAATTATCATTTCATACTTTATAAAATTGAACCATTTTTGATAGATTTTTAAAGGAATTATAAATCCAATAACGGTAAAACCAATAATAAATTTAGAAAGAGAATAAAAGTCAATTAGTGTATAAGCAAAGAAAACAAGAGTAGAGCAAACCCCGATAAAAAGAGCTAAAACAGAAATAATTAAAAAGAGTAAACTATTATCCTTTGTCTCTTTATAATTATCAATATTATTTTTAACTGGTTTCAAAAGCTATTACTGATTTAAAAAAGGATTGTTAATTTTTTCAAAACCAATAGTTGTACTTTGACCATGACCAGTATAAACTTTATAATCCAAAGGTAGAGTCATTAATTTAGTGTTGATACTTTCTATCAATGTTGCATGATCTCCTCCAGGTAAGTCTGTTCTGCCAATACTACCATAAAACAGAACGTCTCCATTAACCACAAATTTATCTTGATGACTAACAAATACAATATGTCCAGCGCTATGTCCAGGAGTAAATAATACACTTAATTCTGAGTTTCCAAATTTCACGATATCACCTTCATCTAGAAGTGTAGTTGGTTCAGGCGATTTATCAACATTAAAACCAAATGTATGACCATATTCAGGTGTAGCATGCAATGTTGGCAAATCTTTTTCATGCATTTCTAAACCAACATTATATTTTGTAGCTACAAAGTTATTACCTAATATATGATCAATATGGCAGTGTGTATTAAGTAATTTAATAGGGGTTAATCCGTTTTCAGATATATAGTTTGTTAAAACTTGTTGCTCTTCGTTACTATAACAACCAGGATCAATTATTACACATTCTTTAGTATCATCAAATAAAATGTAAGTATTTTCTTGAAATCCGTTAAATGCAAAATAGTGTACGTTAATCATTGTTTTTTTTGTTGGTTTTATGGTTGTAAAAGTATTTACAATCCTTATAAAATCACTAATTTTACTGGTAAAATTTATTTCAAAAAATTAAAACAAAATTAAATTATATCGTTCTGATTTTATTGGTGTTAGGAGCAATTCTTTTCACTAGCAATTCTAATGCTCAATTTTATAATGGAACTCATGTGGGGTTTGGAAAGAATAGGGTACAGTATGATTATTTTGAATGGAAATATTATCGTTACACGCAATACGAAACTTATTTTTATACAGGTGGTAAAGAGTTGGCATTGTACACTGCTAAGGTTGCACGAAAACACATTCAAGATCAAGAAGAGTTTTTTGAGTACGAATTAAAAGATAAGATTCAATTTATTATTTACAATAAACAATCTCATTTTAAACAAAGTAATGTTGGATTAAGTTTAGACAATGGAGAGATAGGTGGTATTACTAATATTATGGGATCCAAAGTCTATATATACTTCAATGGAAATCATGAAGATTTTAATAGACAAATTAAAGAAGGTATTGCTCAGATATTAGTTAATCAACAAATTTATGGTTCTAATTGGAGGCAGGTTCTTCGGAATTCTAGTTTGCTTTCAGTACCTGAATGGTATCATAAAGGTTTAACATCTTTTGTCTCTGACAAGTGGAATCCATCTATAGAGAATAGTGTTAGAGATGGTGTTACTTCTGGGAAGTATAAAAAATTTAATCGTTTATCTGATAAGGATGCCATAATTGCAGGACATTCATTATGGGCATTTATTATTGATACTTATGGAGAAGCTGTAATTCCTAACATTCTTTATATGACACGCATAACCCAAAGTGTTGATAGAGGCTTTTTATATGTTTTGGGTATTTCTGCAAAAAACCTAACTAAAGATTGGAGAAGCTATTATGAAAAAGAATATAGTCAATTGGTTAAAACTGATGAACAAGATTATTTAGAGAAGGAGCTTTTTAAAATTAAAAAACGTAGAGATTATTCTCAGTTTAAGATGAGTCCTGATGGAAATAATTTTGCTTATGTAACCAATAAATTAGGTCAATACAAGATTTACATTTATTATAAAGATGCAGATAAGAGATATAAAATATATAAAAAAGAGTTTAAAATAGATAGGATAAATGATGAGTCTTATCCAATTTTAGAATGGAATCCTACAAGTGAAGTGTTGGCTTTTATTACTGAAGAAAAAGGAGCTTTATTGATGCATTATTTTGATATTAATTCTGGGGGTATTCAGGTTAAAGCTCTTTTTAAATTAGAAAAGGTAACAGCAATGGATTATTCTGATAGTGGTAAAGAAATGGTTTTATCTGGAATTTATAAAGGTCAGTCAGATTTATACTTATACTACATTGGACCAAACTCTCAAAAGCAAATTACGAATGATATATATGATGATTTAGAACCTCGATTTATTGAAAATTCAACAAAAATTGCATTTACATCCAATAGAACTGTGGATTCATTAAGTTATAAACCTTTAGATAATGAGTTGTTTAACAACCAAAAAGATGTTTGGATTATTGATCATTTATCCAAAAACAAAACATTGACTCAGGTTACAAAAACACCTAATTTTTCAGAGACGCAGCCTGTAGGTATTGATTCAATGTTATATTATTTAGGAGAAGAAGGTAGAATATTAGCTAGGTATAGTGCTGTAAAAGATAGTTTTATAACTCATATTGATACATCTATTCATTATTATCATTTTTATGATGCTAAGCCTGCAGTAAGTTTTTATAATAGAGGGCTATTAGAACATAATATAAATAAAGAAGGAGATTATACTGAGATATTAAAGGATAACTTTAAATACCACCTTATGGTAAGAAACCTCAGTGAAAAACCAGATAAAAATATAACAATATCTACACCTAAAGATTCATCTATAATTAAGGACAGTGTCTTTGAAAATCAAGTTATAGTAAATGTTAATGTACCAATAAGACTAAAACCCTTTTCAATTGTAAAAGATACTTCTTATAAAGACTTAATAAATATCAATGATTATGTTTTTGAGGATGAAAAAGATGAAATTCAGAAAAATACAATAATTATTAATAGAGATACAAAACAAGATAGTGTTTGGGAAGTCTTTAAAATTCCAAATCAAAGGAATTATAATATTTCATTCTTTAACGATAATTCAGCACTAAAAATGAGTAATTCTTTTGTTAATGGAGAGTATCAGCAGTTTACCGGTGGACCATATATTAGCCCAGGGTTAGGGGCATTAATAAAGTTTGCAACAATAGATTTATTTGAAGATCATAAAATTTATGGTGGGGTCAGATTGTCATCATCTACAAGAGAATACTTTATGACTTACCAAAACTTACTAAGAAGAACAGATAAAGAATATACATTTTCTCGAACAACTAGTAATGCTACAAATGGATTTTTTGAAGCAGGTCTTTCAACTAATTCATTAAAGTATTCTATTAAGTACCCTTTTAGTGAGGTATCAAGTATCAGAACTACAATTACCGGTAGAAATGACAATATTGTTATCAAATCTACAGATGATTTTTCACTAACGGCACCTAATCTAGCAGAGTATAGGGCAATTGGCAAAGTTGCATATGTTTTTGATAATTCAAGAAATAAAATGACTAATATATACTATGGAACTAAGTTTAAATTATTTGGTGAGTATTATCAAGAATTTGGTGATGGTTCTTTTGCTTCTACAAAAAATAAATTTAATAAGGATGGTGATGAAAGAGGTCGAGGAAATGGAACTAATGGAAATATGCAAGTAGTTGGTTTTGATTTTAGACATTCGCAGAAATTAAGTAGAGAGTTGGTTTGGGTAAATAGAATTGCGGCAAGTTCTTCTTTTGGATTTGAAAAATTGATTTATTACTTAGGTAGTACTGATGATTGGATTCCAATAGGGCAAGAGCAGTTTATTAATGAGGATGATGTAAATCCCAAAGGTTTAAATTACCGATACCATGCGTTGGCAGCAAACATGAGAGGCTTCCCTCAAAATGTTAGAAGAGGGACAAATTTTGCAGTACTTAATAGTGAAATTAGATTTCCTGTGTTTAAGTATTTTATTAAAAGGCCAATTCGTTCTAAATTTATTAGAAACTTCCAAATTATTGTCTTTGGCGATGTTGGTTCTGCTTGGAACGGTTTTGATCCTTGGGGTAAAGAGAACACAATAGATGAAACTGTTTATGCCGAAGGTCCATCTCAAAACCCATCTGTTGTTGTGACTGTTTCTCAAAAAATAGATCCAATAGTTGCCGGTTATGGATTGGGGTTAAGAACAACATTGTTGGGTTATTTTTTAAGATTAGATTGGGCCTGGGGAGTTGAGGATGGATACACGAAAGAAAAACCAATATTTTATTTATCATTAAGTTTAGATATATAATTATGAGTATCACCACTTTAGTAATATTAGTTGCAATTGGTCTTTTTGCTGGAATTGCAGGAGGCATGATAGGTATAGGTGGAGGTTTAGTTATTGTACCTTGTCTGGTTTACTTTTTAGGACTATCACAATTTGAAGCGCAAGGAACAAGTGTTGCTACTTTACTTCTTCCCATAGGCGTTTTAGCTGCTTACAACTATAATCAAGCAGAGGTAATTAATTGGAAATATGCCCTAATTATAGCATTAACCTTTATTGTTGGAGGTTATATAGGTTCTAAATTAACACTCAGTTTTTTAAGTGAATCCACTGTAAAAAAAATGTTTGGTGTTATAATGCTTATTGGAGCGATTAAAATGATATTTTTCTCAAAATAATATGGAAGAAATTATACAATTAATAAAAGAAAAAGCAAGTTCATACAAACAAGAAGTTATTGAAATTCGCAGGTATTTACATCAAAATCCTGAATTATCATTCAAGGAATATAACACATCTAAGTATGTATGTTCAAAATTAGAAGAATTTGGAATTGAATATGAATCTGGAATTGTAGAGACTGGAGTTATAGGTTTAATTAAAGGTATAAATCCAGATAGTAGAGTAGTAGCACTTAGGGCTGATTTGGATGCATTACCAATTGTTGAAGAAAATGAGGTGCCTTATAAATCAATAAATGAAGGTGTAATGCATGCTTGTGGTCATGATGTTCATACTTCTTCATTATTAGGTGCTGCAAAAATTTTGAATGAAATTAAAAATCAATTTGAAGGAACAATTAAGTTAATTTTTCAGCCAGGAGAAGAAAGATTACCGGGTGGAGCTTCTTTAATGATTAAAGAAGGAGTTTTAGAAAATCCAGTACCAAACTCAATAGTCGGACAACACGTTTATCCTCAATTAGAATCTGGAAAGGTCGGTTTTAAGAGTGGAATGTACATGGCATCTACAGATGAATTATTTATGACTGTTAATGGGAAAGGAGGGCATGCAGCTTTACCCCACTTAAATATTGATCCTGTATTAATAACAGCTCATATTTTAACTGCTTTGCAACAAGTTGTAAGTAGAATGTCTCATCCAACATCACCAACTGTTTTATCTTTTGGCAAAATGATAGCTAATGGTGCAACAAATATAATTCCAGATAAAGTTGAACTAGAAGGAACCTTTAGAGCAATGAATGAGGAGTGGAGAGCTGAAGCGCATATTAAAATGAAAAAAATGGCCGAATCAATAGCCGAAAGTATGGGAGGTCAATGTGTTTTTAGAATTGATAAGGGCTATCCATTTTTGATTAATGATGAAGTTGTAACCGGAAATGCAAAGCAATCTGCTATTGAGTTTTTAGGTGAAAAAAATGTAATAGATTTGGATTTAAGAATGACGGCTGAAGATTTCGCATATTTCTCGCAAGAAAAGCCCTCTTGCTTTTACCGTTTAGGTATTAAAAATGAGGCTAAAAATATTACTTCAGGTTTACATACTTCACAATTTAATATTGATGAAGATGCTATTGAAACATCCATTGGTTTAATGGCTTGGATAGCAGTAAAGGAATTAAAAAATATAGAATAAAAAAATAGCATCTAACTATAAGTTAGATGCTATTAATATAGTAATCTATTTTCCGCCTTCAGCTTCCTTTTCTAATTTATCTAATTCATCATCAGCATCACCTGATTTACCTTCTTCAGAAGAACCAGTAGATTTTCCGTCAATTATAACTTTTCCTTTTCGATCTTGATTGTCTTCATCATCAGCATCACTAACAAATTTTCTCATAACTCTATCTTCCATTGCAGCTTTTTTTGCAGCAGCCTTTTTTGCAGCTAAAGCTTCCTTGTTTAACACATCAGGATCATACTTTTTAAATACTTCAATTAATTTTTTTGCTTTATCTGCATTTACGGCATCACCAATAGATCCTCTAAATAATTCTTCTGCGAGTAACATACCATGAGCTAAAACTGCCGAAGTAGCTTTTGTAGGAAGAAAATTTTCATCAATAAGTTTCATTGCTGCAGCTAAAGATTTTTTTCCTTCTACAGAGTTTTTAGATTTCATCTCTGCAACTCCTTGCCATAATAATAAAACAGGGTCACTAGGAATACCTCTGTAAGCTGCTTTGTACAAAGAAGCGGACTTTCTATATTTATCATTTAAATAAAGCATTTGAGCTAGCTTATTAGAGGTATCTGATAATTGCACATAATAATCTTTAAAATCATCAGACCATTGATTGTCATAATATTTTTTGGCTTTAGCATCTGTTTTAGTAAATTTGTATAGGTACTTTTGAGCCATTTTTAAAGGTTTTGGGTATTTAGAGTCTTTTTCTCCAACATCAAACTTTCCTGGTCTACGAGACATTTCATAATAAGCCATTGAAGCATAAACATAAATTAAAGGATGTTTTTTGTAAGAATCGTTTTGCATTAACCCTTCAGCTTTATGGATTACATCTTCATATTTTTCCTCAATCAATAAAAAGTTTAAGTCATCAATTTTTTTACCCTCTTTTTGAGCGTATAAGCTTGATGAGGCGATTATTAACAATAGAAAGAGTAATTTGAATGGTTTCATATTTACAAGGTTTAGATTTTAAAAGTAAAAAATTACTTTAATCTTTACAAAGATAATGCCTAATTAATCAAACTATTCTAATTTTGCTATAAATTATAGATATGGATAGTCGAATTAAAATAGAAAAAAAGGAAAATAGAATAGAGGTTTTAATAAAAGCTTTTTATGATGAAAAGAAACAAAAAATGTTGTTAGTTTGGATTTTTCTATTTTCTATTTGTGGATTATCTATAGTAACACAGTTCTTTGAAGATTATGAGCAAAGTTTAAAGATTGTGTTTGGGGTGTATGTAGCTTTTTGGTTGTTTTTTGAGTTTAAGGTTATTTATGCTTACCGTTGGAGGAAGTATGGTGAGGAAAAAATTATTATTGAAGATAACAAGTTAACATTAATCAAAAAAATAGGTAAAAGAGAAGTTACACAAGCATATAGTTTAAATGAAATTAAGAAAATCGATTTTTTTAAAGATCATGGAGTCAGCTTTATTAAATCGATGAATACATCGTATTGGAATATTAATAAATATCACTTAGCATTACATCTTGAAAATGCAGTTATTCCCTTTGCTATAGATATAGGTAATAAAGATGCTAAGAAAATAATAAATGAATTATTGAAGTTTCAAAAATGAAAAAATTTTGGAATAAATATTATCCATACTTTCTTGATTTTTGGCAGTATTTGGTTATTCTATTTGTATTTATCTTAGGAGCTATTTTATTTCTTTAATGTGAAGATTTCTCCAGATTCTTTAATTCAATTTTTATGTCATTTAAAATAGTTGGAATAGTCTTTATAACTAAAGATGATAATTCTTTTACTTCTTCTAAAGTTTTATCATTTGCACAAATTTCATCACATAACTGGCCTAATCCACTTAATCCTAGGAGGTAGAGATTGGGTTTCATACGATGAGCAAGTGATCTTATTACCTTTTCATCATTATTTTTATAGGCTGCAAATAAGCTATTTTCATCATCTGTTAATGTTTCGGTTAGTAGATGAAGTGTGGATATGATTAGTTTTTGTTTATTATTAGTAAATTCTCTTAGAGTTTTAATATTAAAATTTTCCAAGAAATGAACTTCTATTTTTGTAGTTTCTTCTTTTTTTATCGTCATCCTTTCAATCATATCTAATAATTGATCTGACTGAAATGGTTTTGAGAGATAATTATCTGCACCAGCATCAATACACTTTTCACGCTCTCCTTCTGTAGCATTAGCAGTTAGAGCGAGAATAGCTATATTTCTTTTATCAAAGTCGCAATGTTCTCTGATTTCCTGAATAGCGTGGTAACCATCTTTTATTGGCATTTGTATATCCATTAAAATTAAGTCGTAATTATTTTCTAACCAGAAATCAACAGCTTGTTGACCATCTGAAACAATTTTAACATTAATTTTTTTTTCTATTAACAGATCATTAATTAACAATTGATTAATTGAATTATCTTCAGCTAATAAAATATTTAATCCCGACAAACTAGAATAGTCATTTAATTTTCGGGAGTGTTTTTCAATAACGTCATTTTCTTCATTTGGTGTTTGAAACTTTAATTTGACAGAAAATGTAGACCCTTTATTTTCGACACTATCAACTTCAATAGTGCCACCTTGTAATTCTACCAATTTCTTCACGATAGTTAATCCTAATCCTGTTCCTCCAAATTTTCGAGTAGTATTTTCTTTGGCTTGAGTAAATACATCAAATATTTTTTGCTGACTCTCTCCTGTAATTCCAATTCCTGTATCAATAATTGAAATATCTAAATAGATACTTTTTTTAGAGTGCTCAATTTCATTTACCCGAACAGTTACATTACCCTCTGGGGTAAACTTGATTGCATTATTAATTAAGTTATATAAAATCTGGTTTAATCTAATACTGTCTCCAATTAAAAATTCTGGAATATTTTTATCTATAAAGAATTCTAATTCAATCTTTTTTTCTGCTACCTTTCCTTCAAAAACATCAACAACTGATGAAATTAAGTCTCTTAATTTAAACTTTTTATTTTCAAAAGTCATTTTACCTGCTTCCATTTTAGAGATATCTAAAACATCATTTACAACAACTAAGAGTGTATTTGAAGAGATATCAATAGCATTTAAATATTCTTTCTGTTTAGTTGTAAGCTCTGTATTTAATAAAAGCTTTGTCAATCCTATTATTCCATTCATAGGTGTTCTAACTTCATGACTCATGTTTGCTAAAAAATGACTTTTAACATCTGCAACTTCTTCTGCAATTTCTTTTGCCTTTAAAAGTTCTTGTTCTATTAACTTTCTTTCAGTGATATCTAAGTGAGCACCTACAGTTCCTATAATGTTTTTTGCTTCGTCATATAGTGGTGCTCCGCTGATTAGAATCCATAGCCAATCTCCATTTTTCTTTTTCAATTTAACTTCATATACCCCTGTTATTCCATTTCTTCTTTTTCTATTTTCTTCTTCCATGACTTTTCTTGATCCCTTATCAAGAAATATTTCTATGTATTCTTTTCCGATTATCTCATTTTCGGAATGGCCAGTCATTAAGGTGATCCTATTATTTGCACTAACAATTACATCATTATTATCAACTTCAACTAATCCAATTTCCATGTTACTAATTATACTTCGGTACTTTTCTTCACTATGTATTAGGTTTATTTCAGTGTTTTTACGAATAAGAATTTCTTCTTTTAGCTTATTATTAGTTGTTAGTAACTGCTCAAACAATTGAAAATTAGAATCTTTTCGAAACCTATCTTTTTTTGTGTCATCCATTTCAATTATTTTATAGACGATTAATTATTTCATTTTTTTTAGGAGAAGCTTCTAATAATAATTCTACCTTTTTTAATAATTCAGAGGAATTAAAAGGTTTACTGAAAAATGCTTGAGCATCAATTTTTTTACAAAAATAAAGTCCATCTTCTTTATCTATTGACGAAACTACAATGATAGGAGATTCATGGTCTTTGTATAAATCAATTAAATGGGAACTATCATAAACATGAGGAATCATCATGTCTAAAATAATTATATCAGCTGTCTTAATATCTTTATGATCTTCTAAATCTTTCCCATCCATTATTGAATTTACTTTGTATCCAGCTTCTGTAAAGAGATTTCTTAATAGAAATTGCATAACTATATCGTCCTCTATTATTAATATTTCTTTCATATGGCTAAGTTTAAGTGTTAATTGTTTTCTGTTACGCAATAACATATTAAATAGATTAGTTTTTCAACCAAACACTATTTTTATTCAACCAAACGATTTTGTTTTTCTATGAACTTATTATTAATCAAGACAAGAGGCATTATTTTAGTGATAAGTAATTGTATTATAATAAAAGTGATTCGGAATTATTTAGCCAGCACATAAATTAAACTGATTCTTAAAATCCATTAGAAGCAGTAGGTGAGATAGTGAAAATTAGTAAAATAAACTCTTGTCAAAATTTGGAATAATTAACTACATTTAATCAGAAATTTTGAATATTGCAGTTTTCACTCTTTTTGTATCTATTTCCTCTATTTTTTCATTTAAAATGAGATTTTTAGCTATATTTTTTTCAAATACTTCCTTTATATTTCTAATCACTCCTACAGGAATATTCTGTTTTAAAAAAGAAGGCATTAGTTCATCTTTCGTTTTTGATTCAAATAAAGGTTGTAATTCTTTAGCTAATTCAATTCGATTTGAAACTCTTAATTGGTTGTTATAAAATTTCTTTTTTAATCCTATTTTGTCAGCTTTAAGAATACTTAATAGCATTTTAAAGTGTTTATCAGTGCCAATAGCTAAAACTAATAAAAACCCATCCTTTGTCTTAAAAGTTTCTCCATAAGGGGCAATATTAGGATGTAAAGATCCAATTCGTTCAGGAATAAAATTGTTCATTAACCAATTAGTTGCTTGATTTTTTAAAGATGCAAGAGCTGTGTCATATAATGATACTTCAACTAAAGATCCTTTTTTTGTCTTTTCTTTTTTTAATAAAGCTAACAATAACCCTTCTTTAAGTTGGTGGGCAGCTAACACATCAATTAAAGCAACTGGCATTTTTATCGGGCCACTTTCTTTTGTTCCATTTATAGACATAAATCCGGTCTCTGCCTGTAAAATAAGATCATATGCTACTCTTTTACTACCTGAGCCATACCCATTTATTACACCGTATATTAATGTTGAATTTAATAGCTTAAGGGTTTTATAATCCATACCCAATTTAATATCATCTCCAGGTTTAAAATTTGTAATAAGAATATCTGCAGAAGCTATTAAATCGTATACTTTTTTTTGGTCAGTTAGATCAGTAAAGTCTAACATGAGATAAGTTTTATTATAATTTACAGAAGAAAAATAAGCTGAAATATTTGTGTTTTTGTCTTCGGAACTACTTTTCCATTTTCTAGTAACGTCACCATTTACTAATTTGTTTTCAATCTTTATTACTTCTGATCCTAGTTCCGCGAAAAACATGCCAACATCTGGACCAGCTAAGACACTAGCTAGCTCTATAATTTTTAAACCTTCTAGCATTACTTTTTAGTTAGATTGATAAATAATTCTCGTCCTTTTCTTGTTTCTATAGAGTTGTATGCTATTTCCATTATGTTGATGTTGAAATAAGGTTTAAAATAATTTAAATATTCTTTCTGATTTCCTCCAAAGGGTGGCTTGTTATTATTGAGTTCAGCTCCAAATAATAGTCCAATTAGTTTACCTCTAAAGTTTAATATATTTGAAGTATGTTTAGCATACTTACTTCTTAACTCAGGATTAATTGCACAAAAAAAAGTTTGCTCAATCATTAAATCATATTTTTCAGTATGTTTAAAAAAATCTTCACAAATAAGTTGATCTTCAGGGAATTCAGGTACTCTTTTTGAAAATAAATTTAAAGCTGTTGGTGATAAATCTATTAGAATTAAATTTTTAAAACCATTATTAAATAAGTATTCAGCTTCATGTGCATTTCCACAACCAGGTATAATTATTTTCAAATCCTTGTTGGTTAACTGGTCAATATATTTTTTTAAGGGAGTTGAAACTCCTCCTAAATCCCAACCAATATCACTATTCAGGTATCGACTATCCCAGAATTTTTTATCGAGTTTCATTATTCAATTTCAACGAAAATTAAAGATAAAAAAAACACCTTGATTGCTCAAGGTGTTTTTTAATTAATTTTTTAAAAACTATAAGTAAGTCTGTAAACTGTTGGTTCTTGATAATCTTCTCAATCTTCTTAAACCACGCTCTTTTATTTGTCTTATTCTTTCTCTAGTTAAGCCAAAGTGATTTCCAATCTCTTCAAGAGTCATTTCTTTTCTTCCGCTTAATCCATAAAACAAACGGATAACTTCGGCTTCCATTCCTTTTAAGTAAGATAATGTTCTTTCAATATCTGTAGATAAAGATTCGTGAATTAAAGTATCATTTGGTGCAGGAGTAGAGTCTGATTGAATAACACTAATTAAACTGTTATTATCATCATCATTTGCCATTGGAGCATCTAATGAAGTTTGTTTCTTAGACATCTTTCTGGAATTCTGAACTTTCTCTAAATCCATTTCTAAAATTTCAGAAAGCTCTTCATCAGTCGGCTCTCTTTCCATTTGTTGCTCAAATTCACTTGATGCTCTATTAATCTTTTGAATTTCACCTAAACGATTATGTGGTAAACGAATCGTTCTAGAGTTATCAGCAGCAGCTTTAAGAATACTTTGTCTAATCCACCAAACAGCATAAGAAATAAACTTAAAACCTTTTGTATGATCGTATCTCTTAGCAGCTTCAATAAGTCCTAAGTTTCCTTCGTTAATTAAATCCTCTAATGTTAATCCTGTATTTTGATATTGCTTAGCAACACTAATAACGAATCTAAGGTTTGCTCTAACCAATTTGTTTAAAGCATATTCGTCACCATCTTTAATTTGTTGAGCTAATTCTACTTCTTCGTCAGCAGTAATCATTCCCTCTCGTGAAACTTCTTGCAAATACTTTTCAAGAGATTTACTCTCTCTTTTTGTAATTTGTTGTGTAATTTTTAATTGTCTCATAATCTCTTTCTCAATTTTTCCTTTAGGTCAGCAAAAACTGTGCTAGTTTTTATCTGACATCTTTACTATTTCTTTTCTTTATACTTAACGTAAATAAATAACAAATGTTTCTTAATTCATAAAATTTAACTTGATTTAACATTTCATTAAAGACAATATGTCATTCTATTGACAATTGCGCCTCATGTTTACTTTATTTTTTTAATAATCACTTTATTGTCTATATTCTCTACTATCCATTTTTTATCGAAAACCTTCCTTATATATCTGCCATAAAGTGCTAATCTAACATTTCTATTTTTGAGTTTTTCTTTTTCACTTTGTTCTCCCGTATATTCAAATAAATTTACATTTGGATGTTCTTCCCTATACTTACGAACAATAACAACAATGGTTGCCATTACTTTGTAAACTTCTCCCTTATTAGTAACGCTGTATTCTTCACCATCATATTCTTCGTTTGTAACACCAAAAACAATGGTTGCATTTAATATATTCTTTTGCTTTCTTCCAAAACGAACCTCATAGTTTACATCACTATCGGTGATAAAAGAGTATACGGTTCCGCTCTTAATAGCTGGCAATATAATTTGATATGGTTCTAAGTTTTCTAGCAATAGTTTCAAACCGCGAATATTCAAAAAAAAAACTCAATAAAAAAAATAAAATTTGAACCATTTTAGTATTATTACATTTAAGGTTAAAATAAAGGATATATGGCAAAATTTGGAAAGTGGATTGGAGGAGGATTAGGCTGGGCAGTTGGTGGACCCATAGGAGCATTATTTGGTTTTGCATTAGGTACTGTATTTGATAAATCAGCAGGAGAAGAATCATTTAAAACATCAACATCAACAAGAGGCAGGTATCAATCAACGCCAAATGATTTTGGGGCAAGTTTATTGGTTTTAGTAGCTTCAGTAATGAAAGCTGATGGTAAAATTCTAAAATCAGAGCTAGAATATGTTAGAAGGTTTTTTAATAAACAATTTGGTTCAGAAAAGACAAAGCAGCATATGTTGGTTTTAAGAGAGCTGTTAAAAAAGGAAATTCCACTCCAAGATGTTTGTTTACAGATTAAAACATATACCAAGTACCCTGCACGTTTGCAATTAATGCATTTATTGTTTGGTGTTGCAGCTGTAGATGATCACATAGATGAGTCTGAGATTAGAATTATAGAGCAAATAGCATCTTATTTAGGAATTAGACAAGCTGATTACGCATCAATAAAGGCGATGTTTTTAAAAGAGGTTGACGGGGATTACAAAATATTAGAAATTGATAAAAATGCTACTGATGATGAATTAAAAAAGGCTTATCGAAAAATGGCTGTAAAATATCATCCTGATAAAGTAAGTCATATGGGAGATGAATACAAAGATTCGGCTAAAGAGAAATTTCAAAAAATGAAAGATGCTTACGATAATATTAAAAAGCAAAGGGGAATGAAATAATTTAATCTTCTTTTATGAAGTTAGTTTGAACTACAACTTTAATTTTTAAAGAATCTACCATTTGAGGCGAAGTAGCAATTGAATATAACTTGAAGATATTAAAATCGTATTTTGATTTTTGAGTCTTTTTTGCATCTTGTTTAAGTTCGTTTTCCGTAGCAAAAGCTTCCGTACTTAAAACGCTAACTAATAAGAATAAGATGATAAGTTGTGATTTCATAAGCTAAAATGTTTTTCAAATATACAAATTCATTTTATTATAATAATATCTAATTTATAATTAACCAATTGTAAATAACTGACAAAATTACAATGGTACAATTATCGATGACATTGTATTTAAAATGGAAAAATCAGAAAGAAATAGAATAATAAACGCAATCATTCATCCTTTACTATTCGTTATGGTAATAGTGTTGGTTCATTTAATTCAACTGGTATTTGAAATAAACTTTGTAAGCTATGGTGTTTATCCTAGAAGTTCAAAAGGACTTATTGGCATAATTGCTTCACCATTAATACATGGTAGCTTAAGCCATTTAATTAACAATTCAATTCCAATACTCATAATGGGATCATTACTTTTTTACTTTTATAAAGAAGTAGCTTTTAAAGTAAGTACTTGGATCTATTTGATGGTTGGTTTTTGGACTTGGGTTTATGCTAGGGAAGCATACCATATTGGAGCAAGTGGTTTGCTTTATGGTTTATTTTCTTTTTTATTAATGAGTGGTTTTATCAGAAAAAACAAGAATTTAATATCGCTATCATTTGCTGTAGTATTTCTTTATGGCAGTTTAGTTTGGGGGATATTTCCGATAGATGTCAAAATTTCTTTTGAAGGGCATTTATGGGGATTTGTTGCTGGTACAATATTAGCTATCTATTATAGAAAACAAGGCACTCAAAAACCTCCTCCATATTGGCCAGAGGAAGAGGAGTTAGATGATGAATACCCATACTGGAAAGAGGGATTCAATATTAATCAAGATCAAAAAGTAAACTACATTTTTAAGCCAAAAAAGAAAAAAGAATAATTAAATACTTAAACATTCTTTTTTAGTCCATGATTTCATTAATAAAACCATTTCTTTTTGTAATGTTTGTCCTTTATCTTTAGTGTACCAAATCTGAAATTCTTTTTTTAATTCTGCTATACTCATTTTAGGGTTGGCTTTATTTTCGTATAACCAATCCTGTAAAAACTTTGGTCTTGGACCCCAAGTTCCTAATTCGTTAAAATTTTCATCTACACAAATTAATTTAGGGATTGACTTTGCTCCATTAGTAAGATATTGATCCATTAATTCTGGATTTTCATCTCTTAATAATATTCTTAAGTTGATATTAGGATTAGCTTCAGCAATTTTGGTGAAAACTGGAATGTTTTGTGCTGCATCTCCACACCAGCTTTCTGTTAAAACTATCCAAGTCAGTTTATCGCTTAAACAATCTACTGTTTCAGAAACATCGGGTGCAATTGGCGTAGTCTTTAAAATACGCTTCATTCTAGAGAAGTTTAATTTAGAATAATCAATCAATTCTTTACTTTGATTGTTACCGGTTGTTTTTCCTTCTTTAGCTAAATGCTCTGACAGTTGGTAGTATTCTTCAAATGAAGTACTTTTACTGATATCGTTTTCTGTGATCATAGTTTTAATTTTGAACAAAAATACTACAGATATAGAGAGCTAGATATGATAATAATCAGAATTGTAAAATAATGGACAAAATTTCTTTTAGAATAACAGAAGATGGATCGCATACACTTTATTTAGAAGATTTAGATGAAACCTATCATTCTAAACATGGAGCAATTCAGGAAGCATTGCATGTTTTTATTGATGCAGGTTTAAAATTTTGTAATCAGACCAATCTTAATATTTTAGAAATAGGTTTTGGAACTGGTTTAAATACATTTTTAACGCTACAAGAATCAAATAATACAATAATTAATTATACTTCATTAGAAGCTTTTCCTTTGAGCAATGAAATTATATCTCAATTGAATTATAAGAAAGAATTAAGTTTAGATACGGAAGGAATTGAGCATTTTAATAAACTACATAAAGTAGAATGGGGGACTTATCAAGAGATTACTCCAATATTTAATTTAAATAAAGAGAACGTTGAATTGATTAATTACAAGACAACTGAAAAATTTGATATTATTTATTTTGATGCATTCGGTCCAAATGTGCAACCCGAAATGTGGGGTAAAGCTATTTTTGAAAATATGTATGACATTTTAGCAGATAAAGGTATACTTGTTACTTATTGTGCAAAAGGAAGTGTAAAAAGAACTTTAAAAGAAGTTGGTTTTGAAGTTGAACCTTTACCTGGGCCTCCTGGTAAAAGAGAAATGACAAGAGCCAAGAAATTATGAATTTTAAATGTTCAATGATGAATATAAATCATCTGTCATTCTGAACGATATTTTTCCGATTTTTTTTTCGTAGAAAAATGAATTGAAGAATCTATTTTAAAAAAATGAATAACGAATTAAAACAGCATTTAGAATTAGCCCAGACCAATCTTAAAGAGAATAAGGCTTTGGTTAAAAAGCTAAAGAAATCTAAACCAAAAAGTTTGGATGATACTGTACATCAATTACATGATGAGGCTTTTGAAAAGATTGATTGTTTAGATTGTGCTAATTGTTGTAAGACTACTAGTCCTGCTATATATGAGCGTGATATAGATCGTTTGGCAAAGCATCTTAAAATGAAGCCTCATAAATTGATTGAGCAATACATGGTAAAAGACTCTGATGATGATTATGTATTTAAAGGAGCACCTTGTCCGTTTTTAGATCATGAAAACTATTGTATGGTTTATGACAGTAGACCTTTAGCTTGTAGAGAATACCCTCACACCAACCGTAAACGTTTTTACCAAGTATTGGATTTATCTTTAACGAATACAGAGATTTGCCCTGCTGTGGCTTCTATTTTTGAGGGGTTGAAGAGTAAGATTGGGTAATTGTAATAGAGTACCGTTTATTAAATGACAATTTATTTGCGAAAAATTTAAGCTATTTTAGAGTAATGAAATTTTTAATATTGATAATATCTTTTTTGCTTTATTCGTTAGTTCTCCAATCTTCTACTCTAACTGATAACGCTAAGGGAATAACTCTTCAACTTTTAAAAAAGGATATTGAAGAACCTACTTTTTTTACTTCATTTTCTGAAGATGAAACTATTAGTTTTGATAAATTCAAAAAAGAATTCACTATTATTCAATTAAAAAAATCAATAGACAGAGGTGTAGGAATTCCTCTTGGAGTTGTAACTGTAGCTACTGGTACTGGACTAATTATAGTTGATGTTGTCGGGTTAAGTTTGATCGCAGGTCCTTTAAAACCAGATTCGGAAAAAGGAATAGTTAGAATTATTGCAGGAGGACTTGTTATCGGAGCTGTAGGTGTAGGTTTAATTTATTTAGGAAAACAAATAATAGAAAATGCAGAGCCTCGAAAAAAGAAAAAATCATCCAAACAAAAACAATTAGATAGTATCAAAAAGTTTGAAGGATATTAAGCTTTTATCCAATCAAAAAGATGCAAGGTCTTTTTTGTAAGTTAATTTTGGTTGTTTTCCATTCTTCAACAGTTTTGGTATAAATCTGTTCCGTTTGTAAAGTAATATCAACTGCTATACAAAGTTTTGTAGTACTAAAACAGTTTTTAATAATATCCTCTATTACGTGTGAGTTTCTAAAGGGAGTTTCAATAAATAATTGTGTCTGTTGTTTGTTTTTAGCTGCTTTCTCTAACTCTTTAATCTTTCTTGTTCTATCCTTTTGGTCTTTTGGTAAATAGCCATTAAAACAAAAACTTTGACCGTTAAATCCACTTGCCATCAATGCTAATAAGATAGAAGATGGTCCAACTAAGGGAACTACTTTTATTTTTTGTTCTTGTGCTAAGGCAACAATGTCTGCTCCTGGATCTGCCACACCAGGGCAACCAGCTTCAGATAGAACGCCAACATTTTGTCCTTCAAAAATTGGTTTTAAAAAGGTAGGTAATTCAGTATCTTGAGTTCGTTTATTTAACTCAAAAAATGTTAGTTCATTAATTGGTTTAAGAATACCCGCTTTTTTAAGGAATCTACGAGCCGTTTTAATATTCTCAACAACATAAACATCAATTTCATTAATGAGCTCGTTATTTAACTCAGGAATAACTTTGTTTACTGCAGTGTCTCCCAATGTAATTGGAATCATATATAGAATACCTTTTTTAATCATTTTCTTAAGTTTTTTATAAAATTATCGCAAGCAATATCTAACATTTGATATACATCCTCAAAACCTTGTTCACCTCCATAATATGGATCTGGAACATTTAAATTCTCATTAGGATGATTTTCTTCTAAAAACAGAACTACCTTATTTATATCTTCTTCAGTTCTTGATAATCTTAATATGTTTTCTTTGTTAGATTCATCCATTGCAAAGATATAATCAAATTCATCAAAATCAGCTACAATAAATTGTCTTCCTCTTTGGTAAGAAATATCTAAACCATGTTCAATAGCTTTTTGTTGCATTCTTTTGTCAGGAGCTTCACCAATGTGATAGTTTGATGTTCCTGCAGAATCAACTAGAATATTTAATCCTTCAGTTTTCACTTTGTCAATTAGAATTCCTTCAGCCATAGCTGAACGACAAATATTTCCTAGGCAAACAAATAGGACCTTTTTCATAAAACATAAAATGATAAAACGTAAAGTAGAGTAGCTACAATTAATCCAATAATTGTATAAAACAACATGTTTTGGCCTCTTTTATTAATTGGCTTGTAATGTGATGGTGTTTCGTATTTTCTGTTTAAAAAGCTCATCTAAAGTAAAGGTAATAAAATAATCACCCCGTTCTTCAAGGTAGTTTATTCAACTTGATATTTTGAAAGCCAAAATAGAGCTCCATAAAAAAACAGGAACAAATTAATGTTCCTGTTTAGTTAGTGCAATATAATGAGAGTCATTAAATGTTGCTTCTGTATAGCTTATTGTAAGCTAATTTTTTTCTTTAAATCATCAATATAACCTCTAAATCTCTTGTCAGTATCCATTAAGTTGTTTACTGTTTTACAAGCATGTAATACCGTTGCATGATCTTTGCCACCACAATGCATTCCAATTGTTGCTAAACTAGATTTAGTCATTTGTTTAGAGAAGTACATCGCAATTTGTCTTGCTTGTACAACTTCTCTTTTTCTTGTTTTAGATTTCAACGTATCAATAGCCATATCAAAATAGTCGCAAACAACCTTTTGTATGTAATCAATAGAAACTTCTTTAGCAGTGTTTTTAACAAACTTGTCAACCATCTGACGAGCAAGATCTAGGTTAACTGCTTTTTTATTTAATGAAGATTGTGCTAAAATAGAAATTAAGGCACCCTCTAATTCTCTTACGTTAGTAGTAATACTGTAACCAATATACTCAACAACATCCTTAGGTAATTCTAAACCTTCTTGATACATTTTCTTTTCAAGAATAGCAATTCTTGTTTCTAATGCAGGAGCCTGTAAATCAGCTGCTAATCCCCATTTAAAACGAGAAAGTAAACGTTGTTCCATTCCAATTATTTCAACAGGAGCTTTATCAGCAGTTAAGATTATTTGTTTTCCAGATTGGTGTAAGTGATTAAAAATATGAAAGAAAACATCTTGTGTTTTTGGCTTACCACCAAAGAACTGAACATCATCAATAATTAACACATCTATCATTTGGTAGAAGTGAATAAAATCGTTTTGTTCGTTGTTTCTTACTGCATCAATAAACTGGGTTGTAAATTTTTCTGAAGAAACATACAATACTGTTTTGTTAGGAAACCTGTTTTTAACATCAATTCCAATAGAATGTGCTAAATGTGTTTTTCCTAAACCAACTCCACCATAAATTAACAATGGATTAAAAGCTGTTCCTCCAGGGTTTTTTGCAACTGCAAAACCTGCAGAACGAGCTAATCTGTTACAATCTCCTTCTACAAAATTTGAAAAAGAGTAGTTAGGATTTAATTGAGAATCTACATTTATTTTTTTAAGACCAGGGATTATAAACGGATTTCTTATAGATTTATCTTTGTTTAAATCGATAGGCATAGAAACAGGCGAGTTCTTAATTGCTTGTCTATTTGTTCCAGGAATTTTAACAGTGTACGGTTTAGTTCCGTTTTGACTGTTTTCCATCACAATACTGTACTCTAATCTTCCTTCAGCACCTAATTCTTTTCTAATTGTCTTTTTAAGGATATCAACATAATGTTCTTCTAACCATTCGTAAAAGAATTGACTAGGAACTTGAATAGTCAATACTTTACTTTTCAATTTAATGGGTTTTATAGGTTCAAACCAAGTCTTATAGCTTTGTAAGCTAACATTATCCTTGATTACCTGTAGGCAATTCTCCCAAACTGAATTAAAATCTTTTTGCATTTTTAAGTTCCTTCTTTTTAAGTTAAAAATAGTTGTTAATTAGTAAAGCTTAGCGTATGATCTTAGTAGGTGATTGTTGAAAAGTAATTTGCCATTTTATCAAACTATAACTCTTTAAAAATCAATACTTTCTATTTAAAAGCAGTGCCGTTGTTTTACTCTAACAAATATTTGCATAAAAAAGTGAAAAAAAAAACTTTTAGGGTATTGTTTTTAAGGTATTTTTTTACCCGTTATGGTAATGTTCTGAGAACTAACGGTATAATTTTTAGAGTTATTAACAAAGTAATTTAATCGGCCGAGATTGACCCCAGCCCAGCCAACTTGATTTATTAGAGTAATCTCTCCATCTAAGTTCTTGATTTTCGTAGGTTTATCAAGAGATGTATGGGTGTGACCACCAATAATTAAGTCAATATTTTTTGTTAATGAAGCTAATTTTAGGTCAGAAATTTTATCTGTTTTATATTTATATCCTAAATGTGAAAGACAAATAATTAACTCACATTGTTCTTTATTTTTTAAAATGTCAGCAGTTTTATTTGCTGCAATAACAGGATCAGAATATTTTGTTTTTTTATATAGTTTTTTATCAACTAATCCATCCAATTCAACTCCAACTCCAAAAACTCCAATTTTAACACCATTTTTATTGAAAACTTTATACGTTTTTATCTTTCCTTTTAAGATAGTCTCTAAAAAATCATAATTGGCATTTAGGAATGGAAAATTAGCATGAGGTAACATTTTATTTAATCCATCAATTCCATTGTCAAAATCATGATTACCTATTGTGCAAGCATCATATTTCATCAAACTCATTAGTTTAAAATCAATTTCACCTTCATATAAATTAAAGTATGGAGTTCCCTGAAAAACATCTCCAGCATCTAATAAAAGAACATTTTCTTCTTCATTTCTTATTTGCTGAATTAATGATGCTCTTCGAGCAGCTCCACCTAAGCCTGGATATTTTGGGTCATTATCAGGAAAAGGATCAATATGACTGTGAACATCATTGGTGTGAAGAATAACAATTTTAATATGTTTCCTTTTTTTTGATGCAAAGGATGAAAATGGAATTAGATTAATACCAGCTAATCCAAAACCACTAAATAAAGCTTGCTTTATGAATTTTCTTCTACTCAAAAGTTATCCTCCCATTTAAATTACTAACCAATTTGTTTCCTTTTTTATTTTCTGATATGCAATACTGAATAATAGCATCTCTTAATTTAATACCAACTGATTCAGTATTCATAGGATCTAAAAAGAAATTCATTTTATCACCACCATTGGCTAAGTAATCTGAGGTGAGTATTTTATATTTTTTTTTTGATTTATGAGGATTACCTAATTGAGTTTCGGTATCACCGAATTCATCTATTCCCATTTTGACTCCAGAAACTGGCTGGCCTCCAGTTCTTATTAAATAATTAATTAGTGCATTTACGCTGTCGTTTGTAATAGTTAAAACAACCAATTCATTTTCAAAGGGCATTAATTCAAAGACTTTACCTCTGGTTATTTCTCCTTTAGGGAGAGAAGTTCTTAATCCGCCAAAGTTTAATAAGCAAAAATCAATACTATCATTATCAGATGGCCTATACAATTTATTAGCAACTTTTAGGCTTAAATCTGCAACTAAGTTTCCGAGCTTTGTTTCTGATCTTCCTCTTTCTTTCGGAAATTCTTCAGCAGAAACAACTAAAACATCATTCATTATAGCGTCTAATTTATCTTTATAGGGCTTAATTAATGAATCAACTTGTTCTTGGTTTGCTATAGCTGAACTAATAGGTGTTGAACTGTTTTTAGTTTTAAAATAACTAGAAGGTTTACAACTTATTAAGTTGAAAACTATGCTGAAAACGAAAATGTATTTGATGCTGATTCTCAAAATAATAATGTTATTTTGCTGACTAAATTAAGACTAAATAAGAAATAGATATGTACGTTTCCAAAACAAAAGTTAGAGTTAGATATTCTGAAACGGATATGATGGGTTATTGCTATTATGGCAATTACGCTACTTATTTTGAAGTTGCAAGAGTAGAAGCTATAAGGCAATTAGGATTTAGTTATAAGCAAATGGAAGATGATGGAATTGCTCTACCTGTTTTAGAGTTTTCTATTAAATACTTTAAGCCTGCGTTTTATGATGATGAGCTAACTATTGAAACAACTGTTATTGAAATACCTAAAGTTAGAATTCATTTTACTTACAAAACTTTTAATGCAGAAGGTATTCAGTTAAATGAAGCTAAAACTTCATTGGTATTTATTGATAAGAATACTATGAAACCATGCCAAGCTCCCAAAGAGTTTATTGCTGAAATTGAAAAACATTTTAATTAATTTTTATGATTTAAATATGTTATCGTAATATTGCGATATAATATTTGTCATGGGAATTTCTAAATCAACTCAATTTACAGAAAAACAAAATCGTAAAGCAGAATTATACAAAGCTTTAGGTCACCCAGCTCGTATTGCAATAATCGAATTTTTAATTGAAAAAGATTCTTGTGTTTGTGGAGATATTGTAGAAAACCTACCATTATCACAATCAACCATTTCTCAGCATTTAAAGGAATTAAAAAGTGTAGGGATTATTAAAGGAGAAATAGAAGGATCTAAAACCTGTTATTGTATTGATAATAAAGTTTGGATAGAATTAGAAGAAATAAATATAAAATTAACTGAAAGCTATTCCAATAAAAATGGATGCTGTTAAAATATTAAGCTATGAAATTATCTGAATTTAAAAATGTTTTAAAAACGTTAGAGAAAGTAAGTTTTAGAATGCCCAATGGAGAATTTGTTGAGTCTCATACTCATATTACAGAAGTTGGTATGGTAAATAAACAATTTATTGATTGTGGAGGAGTAGTTAGAAATGAAACAAAAGTTGGATTTCAATTATGGAAAGATGATAGTGATTTGGATCATAGATTGTTTCCTGATAAGCTTAATAATATTATTGATATTTCTGAAAAAAAGTTATCTATTTTAGATGAAGAAATTGAGGTTGAATATCAAACAGAAACAATAGGGAAATATGGTGTTGAATTTAATGGATTTGAATTTGTTTTAACCAATAAATTAACAGCTTGCTTGGCTGAAGATAATTGTGGGATACCAGTTGTTAAGCAAAAAGTAAGTATTTCTGAAATTGAAAATGGAGGAAGTTGTGCTCCAAATTCTGGCTGTTGTTAATCGATTGACTTTTTTAAAATACATAATTATAATAATTCTTTTTTTTCCAGTGCTAATTTTTGGAAACACTGATTCTACTTCTTTTATAAAACATAAAAGTAAAATTGAGTTAAAGCCATATTATGTAACACAAAAATTAAGTTTAAAACTACAAGGGAATAATAGTCTTGCGACTTATGAGCCAGGACTTACAGGGTCTGTTGGTCTCAGTGTTTCTTACAAATTTTTAGGTGTTAGCTTTGGTAAAAGTGTTTTTAATGAGAAGGTGGGAGAGCTTAAAGAAAAATCAGAGTATTTTGACTTAAGGCTCAATTTTTCTGGAAGAAGAGTTGCTGTAGATATAGATTTTCAGTGGTTTATTGGTTTTTCTGTATCTGACTTATCTAACAATATATCTGACTCTTTAAAAGAATTTATTCAACCTAATTTAGATTTGGTAAATTATGGAATTGACTTTTACTATGGATTAAATAAAAAAATGTCAATCCAGTCTATTTATAAGTATAATGAGCGTCAATTAAAAAGTTCAGGATCTATTATTGTTGGTTTAAAACAAAATTTCGCAGAATTAAGTTATAGTAGTACTATTTTTCCTGAAGAAATATTAACAGATTCTAGGATAGTAGATATCGTAGATGCAGAAAATCAAGGAAGTTTTTTTACAATAATTCCAGTAGTTGGCTACCAATATAATTTCATTAAAGATAAAATTCATTTATCTCCTTTTGCATCAGTTGGTTATGGGGTTCAGTATCAAAGTTATATTTCTAAAAGCAAAGGAAATTTTAAAGGATTTAGAAAAGCAACTACTTTAAATTTAAATTTACCATTTGGTTATAACGGTGATAAAATATATTATGGAGTTGTAGGAAAATATAATCAAACAATTTCGGACATACAAGATAGAGGAAATATGAATTATTCGTTATTTAACCTAAAGTTTTTTTTCGGATTTCGATTTAAATAAATAAGTATATGAGAAATTATATTTCGGAAGTTATAGGAACTTTCTTTTTAATATTTGCAGGATGTGGTGCTATGGTAGTAAATACTTACAGCGGAGGAGCATTAGGTCACGTAGGAGTAGCTATGAGTTGGGGATTAATTGTAATGGTTCTTATTTATACTATTGGTGATATTTCTGGAGCACATTTAAACCCTGCAGTTACTTTAGGTTTTTGGGTAGCTAAACGTTTTAAGGGAAAGGAAGTTTTACCTTATATAATAGCGCAATCAATTGGAGCATTTTTAGCAAGTTTTACACTAAAATTAATGTTTCCTTTAGATGAAACTTTAGGTGCATCTTTACCTTCAAGTACTTGGGAACAATCCTTTGTTATGGAGTTAATTCTAACATTCTTATTAATGTATGTAATCCTAAATGTTTCTAGCGGAGCAAAAGAAAAAGGCATAATGGCAGGAACAGCAATTGGAGCAACAGTAGGTTTAGAAGCTATGTTTGCTGGGCCTGTTTGTGGAGCATCAATGAATCCAATTCGATCAATTGCTCCAGCATTAGTTTCTGGGCACACAGAATATTTATGGGCATATGTAGTTTCTACTTTATTAGGAGCAATTTTAGCGGTTTTTGTATTTAAATTAACAAGGAAGGAGTCAGCTTAATTAGGAATAAAAAATTAATAGATAAAGCCAGAATGGTTTGTAATGAGAAAATTGAAATAAGAAATGAATAAATTTTGGCTTATTTTCATGCTTTTTTTGTAAATAAAAATAACAATCCTGAATTATTAATGGTAATGACTGAATAGTGTGTTAAGACGAATAAATTAGACCGTTTTAAAAAAGTAATTAAAATTAAAAAGTTAATAGAAGAACTATGAAAAAAGTATTATTTGTTTGTGTAGAAAATTCTTGTAGAAGTCAAATGGCTGAGGCTTTTGGTAAAATGCATGGAAAAGGAATTATTGATGTTTACAGTTCTGGATCAAAACCTTCAGGTATTATTAATCCTAAAGCTATTTCATCGATGAGCGATGTTGGTTATAATTTAAACCAACATATTTCTGTTGGTTTAGATGAAGTTCCTCAAGAGACTTATGAATATGCTATAACAATGGGCTGTGGAGATGAATGCCCCATGATTAATGCAGAAAATAGAGAGGATTGGGCATTACCAGATCCAAAACATATGGAGGCTGCAGAATTTAATAAGATTAGAGATATTATTGAAGCTGAAGTAAAAGACTTAATTTCAAAGATAAAAGGGTAATACCATTATAAATCTTGTTTCTTGTATTCTCTCATTTGTTTGGTTGGTTCTATTGTTGAATAACCTTTCCATAGTTTATCATCAAATTGATCAACATAAATAACCTTAATATATTTAGGTTGTTTTTTGTTTTGATAGGTCTTAGATGAAATCTCTTTTTCTGAAAGGACTAAATATTCTTTTGAGGAGGTTGAGTTTACAGATACATTCAGTCTAATTTTAATTTCGTTCAATTTTTTATCGAAGAAAAACCTTGTCTTCTTTTTTAATAAAGATACATTTCTGTCTATACTTGATTTCTCTCCATTTTTTTGAGAATAATATTTCAGTTTATACTTACCATTTTCCTTCTCATAACTTACTGAATTTGAAAACATATTTTTGGTGTAACCAATACCTAACATATTTATGTTAGTTCCAGTTTTTCCTGGAGCATATTCGTAATCAGCTTTAACTAATGCATAAGTTTCCATAGATATATAAGCTCTTCCAATATATTTGCCATTTTTATCAGGCTCAAAATCTATTATATATACATTTTCACCATTAAATCTAGTTCCACCAATAAGAGAGTATTTATATTTATTTGTAGCATGTAAAAACTCCCAATCTTTCTTGTCAGTTATTAATTTATTTAGCCTTTTTTGAATTCCGTTTCTGTAATATTTTGAATGAAATTTTGGAGTTTTATCCTTTCTTAGAGAGTCTGAAGTTTCTTCTTCAATATCAATTTTACTACCTATAATTCCACTTTTCACTTTCCAATATTCCTTTTCTCTGGTATTTTTAAACATTTTTTCAAACATCGATTCTAATTGTTTGAAATCGGCAAGATCTTTTTCTTTTAAAGAAACCATTTTTATGGGCAATACTTTTAAGGTGTCCGAGCTTTTGTTAGAAAAATAGAGGTCACCCAGAAAATCTGAGTAAGAAACAGAATGATTAGGAATCTTACTTTCAATAAGTTTAGTGACTTTTTCATCCAATTTTGCAAATGAACTTTTTTTAAATTTTATTTTAAAATATTGGATATCTGAAACGTATTTACTCCTAATAAAAACCTGATTTTTCTTATTTATTTTTTGATAGTTCTTATCTTCATTTTGGAGTACTTTCTTTATAATTTGTTCCGGATTTTTTTCCTCTGCAAAAACGAAAGTTTCTGCTAGATTAAAAATTTCTTCTTCTAAATAGATAGTCGGATTAGCTTTAAAATCAGAAATTGAAATGTTTTTAGTTTTGTATCCAATAAATAAAAAAGTAAGAGAATCCTCTTTATTAAGATTAGAAAAATCGATAGAAAAATTGCCAATTTCATTCGTTATTGTACCTCCACTTCTGTTAAGAATTGCTACGTTAGCATAGGGGAGAGGAGATTTCATTTTCTCATCCAATAGTAACCCTTTTATGATTGAATTTTCCTGAGCATTTAGATTGAATGCAAATAAACCTAATATCAATAATGAATAAAATTTCACTCTTAAAACCATAAACAACCTTAACGAATTTTTTTGTTAAAAGTACATTGGATTTTTCAGAATAAAAAAGCCGAATTGATAAGAATTGTTAAATCACGTTAAATCTGGTTTAGAATATTTAATAATATTTTACTTTAGTGCTAAAGGTTTATCTTTTTATGTTCAACTTAATATTTAAATTCAATCTTTTTTTGCATAAATTGTCCTTGACAAAAGTAAAATTAGTTTTATTTCTTCAAGTTGAGGAAGAGGAACATGCTTCTCAATAATTATATATACATCATTAGATCTATTATTTTTAAGAGATAATTCATTAGGAAGGTATTTAACAACATCTTCATCTAAGAGTTTTTCTTTCTTTGCTGCATAAAAATCTAGTTTATATTACTTTAACAAGTTTTCTTATAAACTCCATCGTTTATATTTTAGATCTCAAAGGTATTATTTGAAATTTAAAATATCACTTCTATCTTATTGGGGGCTATAACAGATTATTTATTCAATTGATGTAACTTTGCTTCATATTCCATATTTTTAATAAAAAAACTAGAAATAAATGAAATACAGAATCTTGTCGGATAATGAATTAAAGGAGTTGGAAGGTGAATTCAAACATTTTTTAATTACTAATAATGTTTACACTGAAGAGTGGGAGGAGCTAAATAAGAAGAAGGATAAAAAAGTTTTAGAGCTAGTTGAAATGTTTAGTGATATCGTGATAGAAAAAGCTTTGAAAAACATTAAATACTTAGAACACATTACTCCTTTAGATATTAAGTCTTTTAAGTGTGAAGATGAACAAATGATTTTAATTGGAATAGCATCAAAAAATAAAAATATTGATTTCACTAAAGATATTTTATCTGATTTTGCTGATGATTTGGATATTTTCAGAATGACTAAACCCTTCTATAAAGATAGAGAGTTGGAAGTGTTTGAATTGTTAAACTCAGGATGTTCAATTATTAATGAGGAACGTTTTAATAAATTAGAAATGGCATATAATTATTCTTCTAAACCAATGAAAAACTAGTGCGATTAACTCTCTTCATAATTAGTATTTTATTTGGGGTAGTTTTAAATGCTCAAACGTCAAAAGAAGTTCGTTTGGCTATTCAAAAAATGGCAGCTGAAAAAGATCTAAAAAATGCTTCAATCAGTTTTTATGCCTATGATTTAGATTCAAATAGTGTTGTTGCTGGTTTAGGAGCAAATAAAAGTTTAGTTCCGGCTTCTACAATGAAATTAATTACAACAGCTACTGCATTGGAGTTGCTTGGCCCAGAAAAGCGATTCTCCACTTCCATAAAGTATTCTGGTGAAATAGATTCTAATTGTGTTCTAAATGGAGATATTTATATTGTTGGAGGTGGAGATCCATGTTTAGGATCTGAAAGATTTTCTGAACATTATGGAAATTTCATTAATAAATGGGCAATTGAGATTATTAAATTGGGCATTGATTCTATAAATGGAAGAGTAATAGGAGATGCTTCTGTTTTTAGCGAGCAGATGATTCCATCAACATGGATCTGGTCAGATTTAGGCAATTACTATGGTGCTGGTCCTTGTGGTCTTTCTATTTATGAAAACAAATGCAAGCTTGAACTAAAATCTGGAAAAAGAGGGGATTCAACAGAAATTACATGCGTTTACCCTTACATTCCAAATCTTGATTTTAATAACCATGTAAAAGGAATGATTACGCATAAAGACCAATCTTATATTTTTGGTGGGCCTTATCAGGAGAATCGTTCAATTGAAGGAGGAATTCCTGTTAATTCAGAAAAATTTATGGTTAAAGGTTCAATTCCTGATCCTTCATATTTAGCAGCGTTTCAATTAGAAATGGAATTAAGAGGCTTAGGAATTATATTATCAAAACCATCAACAACAATTCGTAAGTTAAAAATAGATAACAAAGGTAGTCAGAAAATTAAAAAACATACAGTTACAACAAAATACTCTCCTAAGCTCATTGATATTATTAAGTTAACCAATTTTTATAGTATAAATTTATACGCAGAACATTTAACTAATCAAATAGGTAGGTTTAAATATAAAAGTGGGGATACAGGTTCTGGTAGCCAGGCTACAACACTTTTTTGGAAAGGAAATGATCTTGATGTAAATGGAATGTATGTTTATGACGGTAGCGGTTTGTCTAGGTTTAATTCAATTACAGCAAAACATCTTGTTGGTGTTTTGAAGCATATGAATCAAAGCAAGAATAAGAAATTATTTATAAAGTCTTTACCCGTTGCTGGTAAATCTGGTACTATGAGGAATATAGGGAAAGGGACTGCTGCTTCAGGAAAAGTTAGAGCGAAAAGTGGAACAATGACCCGAATAAAAAGTTACGCAGGTTACATTACAACCAAGAACAAAAGCAATATAGCTTTTGCCTTAATTGTAAACAATTTTAATTGTACTTCTTTTGAAATGAAAAAGAAGATCGAGAAAATAATGATTAAAATCGCTGAAATTGAGCGATAGCATTACTTCGCTTTTTTAGGCTTAGAAACAGGTTTTCCATTTTTAAATTCTCCCAAAATCACAACATCTTTTACTTTGTCATATTCTTTGATCGCAATGTTCATTGCTTTTTCAGTCTCTCTCATAATCTTTATCCCAGACTTACTTCCTTTATTTCTAATTTCTAAATAATATCCATCTTTAAGCTTTGTTGGTTTTGTTGCTGGTCTTCCCATCTATATCAAATATTTTATATTGCCGCTAATTTACACTTTATTGCAAGTTTAACAAGCCTAAAATCAATTATTTTAACAATTCGTTAAAAGTTTTACATTTATTAATAAAGTGTTTCTCAACAATACTTAAATTGATCATTCCATTTAAATTAGGATTAACAACCTCATTTCTTTTAATTTTGTTTTGAAAAATTGCTGAATAGAATGCAAAATGCGATCGAATTATTGCTAAAGCATGATTAGGTTTTCCATCTAAAATAAACTTAATGCTAGCAATTGCATCTAAATTCAATCGAAAAAATATTTTTACAAATCTTTGATTTTTTGGCAGATTTTTATAAAGTGTAAGTAAACTGTTTCTGAAATTTAAAAATGTCTTTCGAGGATTAATTTTATTTAACGTTCCACCACCAACATGATAAACAGTAGAAGAGGGGCAAACCATAACTTTATGACCTTGATTTTTTAAGCGCCAACACAAATCAATTTCTTCCATGTGAGCGAAATAAAATTCATCTAATCCTCCAATTTGGTGATATTCTTTGGCTCTAATAAATAATGCAGCTCCAGATGCCCAAAATATTTCTATTGGATCATCATATTGATTTACATCCTTTTCTAAATGATCAAAAAATCGACCTCTGCAAAAAGGGTAACCATATTTATCTATAAAACCACCGCTAGCACCAGCATATTCAAATTTGTTTTTATTATTGTAATCTTTAATTTTCGGTTGGCAGGCCACTATGCTTTTATCGTTGTTAAGCATTTTTAACATTGGCATTAACCAATTTTCTGTAACTTCTACATCTGAGTTTAAAAGAATATAATACTCAAAATCTACTTGTTGTAAGGCTTTATTATAACCACCAGCAAACCCTAAGTTCTGCTTAAATTTAATAATATCTATAGAGGGGTAGGTTTTCTCTAAAAATAGAATAGAATCATCTGTAGAAGCATTGTCAGCAACTATTATTTTTGCTTTGTTAGAATTTTTTAAAACTGATGGAAGAAATTTTTGTAAAAATGATTTTCCATTCCAATTAAGAATAACAACAGCTACGTTTTTGCTCAAAGCTAAATTATCTTGGGTTATTGTAGTAATCATTTGCTCTTCCTCCATAATGCCCATCGTTATCTTCAGTATCCATATCTAAAGGCTGGTTAGTTCTTTTGTGTAATTGAACCTTCCATTGCGCATTAAAAATATGTCCTGGCATATCTGAGTGTATTAAAGGGTATTCATTCGTTACTAAATCTCTACTATAAAATACAAATCTCTTATTACTAAACCCTTTAATTTTGTGATAGTGCCATATTTCATAAGGATATGAACTTGGTTCACTTTTAATTTCAGTTCTAGTATTTGGCTTTCCATATTTTAAGAATACTCTACCTCTATCTGAAGTGTAACCTTGTTTAATTCCTGTAGAGAATAGCTTATTTACTAGATTAACTTGTTTACTATATTCAATCCACTCTTTTTCTGGATCAGTATCACTTCTATTAATCCAAAAATTATATAAATATTGTTTCATCAAATCTTCTTCTTCTCCTTTCAATTGATTTTCTGCGAAGTTTATTTCTACGGTTGTAGAAATAGGTTCTATTGATTTAATATTTTCTACTAATTGTTTTTTATCCATATTATCCGCAAATGTGTTATAATAATCATCAAATATTAAAAGAGGCGTTGCAGAAGGATTACTTCGTTGAAAGAATATTTTCTTGTTTATTAAGAGTTCATTTTTTTTATCTCTTGCTTCAATAACTAAATTGTAGTTGCCTGAAGGTAATTTGTCTATAGAAAAGTATTTTAATAAAACATTTACTGGTTTGGCAGTTTCACGTATAAAACTGCTATAATTCCCAACCTTTTTTTCGTTTTCAGATGTTTCTATATAATAAGTTATTAAAAAAGGCTCATCCATTCCAATAACTTTATCAGCATTGTATATTTCTGAATAGAATGCCATTTTGTCAAAATCTTCAGGGTAGAAATCTGATGTATATGGTATAATATCGTAACCATTTTTTGTAAGAACGCTCTTCTCTGTAGATTTTTTTAAAGATTGTATTAATTCAATATCAGATACTTTAATTAAACTATCTGGATAATCAATATCTATAATCTGAGTAGATTTGAAGGGCCTTTCTTCAGAACCTAAATCTCTTATTGAAATTTCAAATTCATACTTCCCATTTGGCAAAGAAATCCTTTGTTGATCCAAAAAGTTTACTTTTTCAGCTAAAGAATCTGAAATTTCTGGACTTGACAAGTTATACTTTTTAAATTTTTTAATCTCTTCACCTTGCTTAAATATTAAAGTAACTTCTATCTTGCTTTGAAAAGTATTTGATATAGTTTTTTTATAAATAGCTGAGTTTCCAACAACAGATAAATAGGTTTCTATAAAAGGGCCATTATCAGGAGTATTAAATGTACAGTATGTAAAGTTGGCTTTTAAGCTTCCCGCAAATGCATTTAGGCAAAACAAAACCAATATAATTATAGAAAGTAAGTGCTTTTTCATCTTTAAAATATTATTTGTAAAGTTAGTATTTATCTTTTATAATGTGCTATATAATTGATAAACGGTTCTGTAACTCCTTATATTTCAATCTTATTTTTGTCTAAAAAAAATAAAAAATAAAAAAGCACTAAAATAATTTTATATCAAAAAGCAATTGCTACTTTTGCAGCGGAGATGTGGCAGAGTGGTCGATTGCGGTAGTCTTGAAAACTACTGTACTGCAAGGTACCGGGGGTTCGAATCCCTCCATCTCCGCCAAAACCGGATGAGCCCCTTACAAAGTAAGGGGCTTTTTTAATGGGTGAATTTTTAGGCGTCATACACAACTATTTTATCTCTTTAATGTTGTCTTTATTTCCTCATATTCTTTAACGTTTTAAAATAAAAATTGAAGACCTTGCATTTTTTTTAGAAACATTCTTTTAGGTTTGTTAATAATATAAAATACAATAATAAATAATATGGAAGATTTCTATCCAGATCAAAGATGGACAAGTGAGGGTGAACCAGAGTTGGGAGTTGGTATTGTTGTAGCAACGACTAAAAATCGTGTGGAAATACATTTTGGAGCTGCAGATGAAACTCGACAGTATGCTTTAGCCAATGCTCCATTACGAAGAGTTATTTTTAAGGCTGGTGATACAGTTGTAGATTCAAATAAACGGCCATTAGTTATTGAGCGTGTACAAGATAATGGAGAATTATTCTTGTATGTAGGTAAAGATGAAGTTTTATCTGAGGCTGATTTGGGTGATGTATCAATAACGCATGGTGTTAGTGATCGTCTTTTTTTAGGTGATGTAGAAACACCAGAGGTATTTGCTTTAAGAAGAAATACATTAGAGTATGATCATATGCGAAGGATTTCGCCAGTTAATGGATTTGTAGGTGGCCGAATAGATCTTATTCCTCATCAGTTATATATAGCGCATGAGGTCAGCTCTCGATATTCTCCTCGTGTATTACTTTCCGATCAGGTTGGATTGGGTAAAACTATTGAAGCTTGTTTAATATTGCATAGATTGTTGTTGAGTGGTCAGGCAGCACGAATATTAATATTAGTTCCAGATTCTTTAGTTCATCAGTGGTTTGTTGAAATGTTAAGACGTTTTAATTTATGGTTCAACATTTTTGATGAAGATAGATGTGCTGCACTAGATGAAAGTGCACCTGATGGAAATCCATTTTTAGATGATCAGTTGATTATTTGTAGCACGTCATTTTTAGCAAACTCTCGAAAACGTGCAAGCCAAGCAATTTCTGCAGGTTGGGATATGTTAGTTGTGGATGAAGCACACCATTTAGAATGGTCTTTAGATAAGGTAAGTCCAGAGTATGCTATTGTTGAAATGTTGAGTAAAGTAGCAAAAGGCTTACTTTTATTAACAGCTACACCAGAGCAATTAGGTGTAGAAAGCCATTTTGCACGACTAAGATTACTAGACCCAGAAAGGTATGCAGATTATGATACATTTATTAACGAATCGCAAGATCATTCAGCAATCGCAAATATTGTAGAAGATCTATCTTTAGGTAATCCTTTAAAAAAGAAAGACAAAACGGTGTTAGATTCTATATTTGGTGCAGCAAGAATCGCTAAGATAGAGGGGAATGAGACTCTAGCAAAAAACCAAATTATAGAAGATTTATTAGATCAACATGGTCCTGGCCGAGTGGTATTTAGAAATACACGTTCAGCATTAAGTGGTTTTCCAAAACGTAAAGCACATCTAATTCCTATAGCTGCAAAAACCAAACAAGAGGAGTGGATAAAACGCTTATCTAAAGAATATGCTATAGATAAAGATGTCCAAATTAATGAAACTATAAGTCAGCAATTTTGGTTTACTGAAGATCCTCGCGTATCATGGTTAGTTGCTTTGTTAACAAAATTAAAACCATCAAAAGTATTATTGATCTGTAGAAATAAAGCCAAAGTATTGGCTTTAGAAAAAGCCTTGCAAAAGCTGAGTAGTGCAAAAGTAGCTGTATTTCATGAAGATCTTACTATTGTTCAGCGAGATAGAAACGCAGCGTGGTTTGCTGAATCGGATGGTGCACGAATTTTATTGTGTTCTGAAATAGGTAGTGAAGGACGAAATTTTCAATTTGCACATCATTTGGTATTATTCGATTTACCTGTGCATCCAGAATTATTAGAACAACGTATTGGTCGTTTAGACCGAATCGGTCAGACAGAAGATATTCAAATACATGTGCCTTACCTAAAAGGTAGTCCACAAGAAGTATTGGTTCGTTGGTTTCATGAAGGCTTAAATGCTTTTGAAGAAAACATAGAAGGAGGGAACCAAATAGGACAATTGTTTAACAATCGTTTAATTGAAATAACATTGGCAGCCTCATCAAGTGATATAAGTATGAAACTCGATGCTTTAATTAGTGATACAGCTAAATATCAAAAAGACTTAAGGCTGACATTAGTAAATGGACGTGATAAATTGCTTGAAATGAATTCTTTCAGACCATTAGTGGCTGAACAGTTAGTAAAGCAAATTAAAGCTGCAGACCGAGATTTAGGGCTTGAAATTTATATGATCAAGGTGTTTGAATATTTTGGAATTGAGGTTGAAGATTTAGCTCCACGAACGTATTTATTGCATCCAGCACGAGAAAATAGAGAAGCTTTTCCTTCCATTCCAGATGATGGAATATCAGTAACCTTTGATAGGAAAAGGGCTTTAAGTAGAGAGGATGTTAGCTTTATTAGTTGGGATCATCCAATGGTAACTGGAGCTTTAGATATGGTACTTAGTTTAGGTACTGGTGGAGCAAGTTTTGGTGTTTTAAGAGGAACGAAAAAAACAGGTATTTTATTAGAAGTGGCATTTGTATTGGAGACAGCAGATAGAAAAGGAATTCATATAGATCGTTTTTTACCAAACAAACCATTACGTATTTTAGTTAACCATTCGGGTAATAATGTTACAAAAGACTATCCGGTAGAGATGTTTAACAAGCAATTAATACCAGGAAGAATAGAAGATGTCATTGATAATGAAACATTCCTTGAAACGATACTACCAGATATGCTTAGTTCAGCTACTGATATATCAGAGCAACTAAAAGGAGATGAAATAGCAGAAGGTTTAAAATGTATGAACCAAACATTAGATCATGAAATTGATCGTTTAGGTAAATTATTCAAGCAAAATAAATCTATTAGACCAGATGAAATTCGAACAGCATTAGATGAGAAAAATGTGTTAACAGAACTTATTAGTAATGCACAAATTAGAATGGATTCTATTCAATTGATTAAGGAAGGAGTTCTATAAAAAAGACTAACTGTAGAAGTAATTGATACGTTTCTAGATTAAGAAAATGAGCACTTTTGCTATTTATTAATTGTTGCTTATTTTTGCTATAGACACTATTAAATTTAAATAATGAGCCACATACCTAGCATAAATTTAAAAGATTTTATTTCAGATTCATCCGAAAAAAAACAACAGTTTATAGATGATATTGGCAAAGCCTATGAAGAGATAGGTTTTGTTGCTTTAAAAGGACATTTTTTAGATGAGGAACTTGTTGAGAAGCTTTATGAAGAAATAAAGTACTTTTTTGATCTGTCTACTGATAAAAAACAGAAATATGAAATACCTGGAATAGGGGGGCAAAGAGGTTATGTTTCTTTTGGTAAGGAAAGTGCTAAAGGTAGAGAGGAAGGAGATTTAAAAGAATTTTTTCATTTCGGACAGTATGTTGAAGCTAAAGATAAATTAACTTTTTTTTATCCAGATAATGTAGATGTTGCTGAGTTACCAGAATTTAATAAGGTTGGTAAAGAAGCTTATAAAATGCTAGAAAAAACAGCTAAATATGTTCTTAGAGCTTTGGCTTTGCATTTAAATTTAGAAGAAACATATTTTGATGAATATATTTTAAATGGAAATTCAATTTTAAGACCAATACATTATCCACCAATAACAAAAGAACCCAAAGCGGCAGAAAGAGCTGCTGCACATGGGGATATTAATTTAATTACTTTGTTAATGGGAGCTCAGGGTAGAGGCTTGCAAGTAATGAATAATGATGGTGATTGGGTAGATGCAATAGCTGAACCAGATGAATTGATGATTAATGTTGGAGATATGCTTTCTAGACATACCAACAACAAACTTAAATCTACAATACACAGAGTAATTAACCCACCAAAAGAGTCATGGGGAACATCTCGTTATTCTATACCATTTTTTATGCATCCAATAGGAGATATGAAATTAGATGTGTTGGATAGTTGTATTTCTGAAGAAGAACCTAAACAGTTTGATGATATTACTGCTGGAGATTTTTTACATGAAAGATTACTTGAGCTAGGTTTAGTAAAAGAGTAGTTTACAAAAAAATGAATAGCTTACCATTATAGTCTTGGATATTTAATTTATGTATTCTACATTTTACTTATTATGAGCTAACCATTTATATAATAACATAAATTTAAGCTATGGAACTAAGCTCCATTTTAATCAATTTAAAACTGTCCCTTTTTTGTGTAAAAGCTTTTGAATATTGATAATTAGCAATCATAATTTACTATTTTACAGGTGTCATATGTTGGCTCTAATCCGTATTTTTCATCAAAATTTTAGTCATTTTATTAGCTTGTGTCATTAGGGTTTGGTCAATAATTTATAGTTGAAATTTGGTATTTTTTATTTTTTCACTAAACGAACCTTACTATTTTTTTTGCCTGATACAATTGTAACGATATAAACTCCGGGTGGTTCATTTAATGTAAATTTCAAATATTTTCTATTCCTGTATGTTTCCGTTAGTATTTGTTTGCCAACCAAATCACTAATAGTAATAGTTATTAAATTATATTTTTCTTCTAAGGCAATAGAAAAGTTTCCTCTTGTTGGATTAGGGTATATCAAGTTTTTATTGTCTGAGCCCTCATTTTTCACAATCGACACTGGCAAATTATAACAAGGAGAAATAGCGTTCATATGCATAACATTCCATGCAGTTTCGTAGCCAATTTTATGAGCCATCCAAGTTCTCCATCCAACAGAATCTAAAGGCATAAGATCGCCTTCCAATGCACAATCGCTAGTAAGAATAGTGTACATATAAGTTGCTATAGCTTTGTTAACATCTCCACTTAAATGCCAATTGTCACTATAAATTTCTACTCCTGGTATTTCTTCTAACATCTGAGCTATCAAAGTTCGTAAGGGAACATTTCGAGCGTAAGGTAATTCAAACTGATTAAGCATCTGACGGGCTGTTCCTAAATCTGTTTCAACATCACCTGTATTTCTTCGTTTATCTATGCCGTACAACATTGTAACTAACCCTGTACTTTTATCATCTTGTAACGGGTAGCCAAAAGAAAAGTCAAATATTAAAGAATCAATATTGTACAAGTGGGTAGACCCCATACTAGACCTACCGTAATTAAAGTGTGTAGGGGAACTATTACTATATTGAAGTGTTTTTTGATCCTCTGCAACTACCCATTGCAAACCATTAAGGATCCCATTCTCGGTGCTAGTTCCTTCGTGGTTATAAATAAGATTTTGGTCGCTAATCTCGCAACTCTTGAATGGAGAAATGAAGGTTCTATTTCCAATATAATGAACCTGACTAATTTGATTAATCAAGGTAGATTCTGTAATGTCTGCAATTGAATCATCATAGGAATACAAAGATGATGAAGCACTTTTGTTTAATAGAGAAGAGTAAATTGATGCTGCAACTAAGTATGACCCGTTTGGTGTTGGATGCAAGTTTGAAGTATCTTTTTTACTAGTTGGCAAAGCATCCCAAGCAAGACCAGCAGGTATAGTTTGTAGTTGAACTTTTGCCCCGTCTGAAGTTCTATATGTAAATTCTTCGAAATGATTTATAGATGTTCCATCATTAGACCATGTCATTAATAATAGTGGTATAGCGCCACCTTCTGTAACTTTTGCTGCAATTTTGTTTACACCTAAAGAATAGTAACCAGGCATTTTAGATACGATAAAAGGGTCTGCACCAATTATAACATAGTCCCAATCTATACCATTGTTTCCAGTTAAATTGTTCATCCTTGCGTCATTTCCATCAGGCCAATAGTAGTATTGAGAAAGAGAATGGCAATAATAATTTCGGTTTGCTGTAATTGAGCCAGCAATTCCAGTAGTAACACTTTTGATTTTATAAATATCTTCTGCTACAATATTTATATTGATAGATAAAGAAGTATCTGCCGATAAAATATTCTGTAATTCGTTGGTGATTTGGTTTGGTGAAAACTCATCAAAATTATTCTCTATCGAATTACTTGTCCCAATTACTAAAACATTTAAAGTTCCGTCTCCATTAATATCTAAAATTTGTGCCTGCAATACTAATGATCCCATTAAACAAAATAACGCGAGATAAGTCTTTTTTAATTTAATTACCATACTAAATCGTTTTTAAAATTGATAGTTCAATTTTATCATGTAAACGAATATATTTAGAAATGGTTGCCAATGTAATTGTTAGATTAATTTAAATAAATCTATTATTTACTGATTATCAATAATTTATAGTAGGGTGTGTAATTTATTAAATATTTATTGTTTAATAATAATCATAAATCGTTAAACAAAATGTATTTTTATAGTGTAATATAAATAATATTATTTCTAACTATTTTAAGCTAGAAACTAATTATGATTCACATTACTTAGTTACTAATATTTCAATGACAGATACAAAACAGTTTACAGAAAGAGAACTTGACAGAATCATAGAAATGGCTTGGGAGGATCGAACACCATTTGAAGCTATTTTGTTTCAATTTGGATTACCCGAAAAGGAAGTTATTAAGGTGATGCGTGCAAATATTAAAGAATCTAGTTTTAAGCGATGGCGCAAAAGGGTAAATAGTGGCGTAAGTAAGAAGCATTTAAATAAAAGAAGTGCAGAGATTACTCGTTTTAAGTGCTCTCGTCAACGGGCAATTTCAGGAAATAAAATAAGTAAACGATAAATGGAGTTATTTGAAAAAGTCTCCATGTTTCCTACTTCTTATGTTGAAGTTCTTCAACGCGTTCGCAAGATTGATCCTATCAAGTATGGCTCATCTCGAAATTATATAAATGGCTCTGTTTCTTATCTATCGCCTTATATTTCAAGAGGCATTATTTCTACAAAATTTATATTTTCTGAAATGATGAATAGGGGGTATGAACCTCCTCGAATTCAAAAGTTTATTCAAGAATTAGCTTGGAGAGATTACTGGCAACAGGTTTGGATTGCAAAAGGAGATGGTATTAATCAAGATTTAAAACACGATCAAAAGCCTGTTTCATCTATTGCTATTCCAACAGCAATTGTAAAAGCCAATACAGGTATTGAAGCGGTTGATAAAGCTATTCAAGCATTTTATCAAACAGGTTATATGCACAATCATTTGAGAATGTATATTGCATCTATTACTTGTAACATGGGACAAAGTCATTGGAAATCTCCTGCTCAATGGATGTATTATTATTTGTTAGATGCCGACTGGGCAAGCAATGCATTAAGTTGGCAGTGGGTAGCCGGAGCCAATGCCAACAAGAAATATGTGGCCAATCAAGATAACATCAATAGGTATTGTTTTACAAATCAAAAACATACGTTCTTAGATGTACCTTATGAAGCGTTTGCTTTTATGCAAATTCCTGAAGTTTTAAAAAATACTATTCCATTCGCATTAAAAACCGCTTTGCCAACCCAAAAAGAAATAATAATAGATGAAGCCCTTCCAACCTATATCTATAATTTTTATAACCTAGACCCCATTTGGGGAGAAGAGATTGTTGCAAATAGAATTCTATTATTAGAACCGACTCATTTTGAGCAATATCCTATAGCACAAAAATCGATTGATTTTATGCTTCAATTTTCCGAAGAAAATATATCTAATATTCAGATTTACATAGGTGAATTTAGTGCTTTTAATAAAGTTTATAATTCTACAACTATTCACTATAAAGAGCACCCCTTAAACAATCATTATAAAGGGATAGAAGAATCTAGAGATTGGATGTTTGAGGTGAAAGGTTATTATTCCTCTTTCTTTTCTTTTTGGAAAAAATGTAAAAAAGAGTTGGACTATTGAAAGAGCAAACGATAAATATTGTTTGGTTGAAGCGCGATATTCGTTCACAGGACCATGAGCCTTTATTAAGGGCAGAGCGAGCTGGTATACCCTATCGAATTGTTTATTTATTTGAACCTTCTTTAATTGAATATCCAGATACAAGCTTGAGACATTTACAGTTTGTTTACCATTCTATTTTAGCCTTAAATAAGACTTTGGCTTCTTTTAACAGAAGTGTTACTATTTTTTATGGAGAAGCTATTGATGTATTTCAATACCTTGCAGCAGACTTTGATGTTAAAACTATTTTTAGCTTTCGTGAAAGTGGAACTCAAATAACTTGGCAACGGGATAAACAAATAAAACGGTTTTGTAAACAACATCATATAGAATGGCAAGAATCACAACGGGATGGAATTTTGAGAGGGATTAAAAATCGATACGATTGGAGTAAACAATGGCATCAATCAATGCACCGATCAGTTCTTCAAAATAATTATTCTATCGCTCAAGAAGAACCAATTTTACATTCCTTTTTATTGCCTGAAAAATTAATTGTTCAACTTAATGCATACCCAGAACAATATCAACCGGCTGGTGAACAGAATGCTTGGCGCTATTTAAAATCATTTGCTAATAAAAGAGGTTTTAACTATCAGAGGCACATTTCAAAACCTACTGAAAGTAGAACTGGTTGTAGTCGACTATCTCCTTATTTAGCTTGGGGAAACTTGAGTATTAAGCAAGTATTTCACTTTATAGGAACACATCCTAATGGAACAAAAAATAGTAGGGCTTTTTCTGCAATGTTGACTCGATTGCATTGGCATTGTCATTTTATTCAGAAGTTTGAAGTAGAATGCAGTTATGAAACCGAATGTGTTAATAGTGGCTATGAACTTTTATCCCATGAAAAAAAAACTGATTTTTTAGAAGCTTGGAAAAACGGTACAACAGGTTACCCATTAATTGATGCTTGTATGCGAGCTGTTGCAGAAACAGGCTGGATTAACTTCCGAATGCGCGCTATGGTAGTTTCTTTTTTAGCATTAAATCTCGATCAAGATTGGAGAGACGGAACCTACCATTTAGCCAAACAGTTTTTAGATTATGAACCTGGTATTCATTATCCGCAGTTTCAAATGCAGGCAGGTACAACTGGTATTAATACAGTTCGTCTTTATAATCCTGTGAAAAATTCTCAGGAACATGATCCTGAAGGCGTTTTTATAAAAAAATGGATTCCAGAACTCAATAAGGTTCCAAAAGCTTTTATTCATGAACCTTGGATAATGACGGCAATGGATCAACTATTTTGTGAAGTAACTATTGGTAAAGATTATCCCTTACCAATTGTAGATTTACAAGAAAGTGCACGACTTGCAAGAGATAAAATTTGGAGTCACAAAAAGCATCCTGCAGTACAAAAAGAAAAAATGCGTCTGCTAAATACTCATGTAAATAGAACTCATAATGGTTTACACTAAAAATGACATTGAACAACTTGACCGTATTACTCGATTAAAGCTTATTAATTCGGTTACTGGCATTAAGCCTGCAAATCTTATTGGTACAATCTCAGATAAAGGAGATGCTAATTTGGCAATATTCAGCTCGATTGTACACTTAGGTAGTAATCCTGCTCTTTTAGGTTTTATATCTAGACCTAAAACTGCAGAGGTAGGACACACATTCCGTAACATTCAAGAAAATGGTTTTTATACGATTAATCACATCCAACCAGAATTTGTTAAAAATGCTCATTATACTTCAGTCAAATTTGCTGAAGATATTTCTGAGTTTGAACAATGCAAGCTTTCTGAAGAATATATCAATAATTTTAAAGCACCCTTTGTAAAAGAAAGCACATTTAAAATGGGTATGCGCTTTAAAGAGTCTGTAGACATTAAATTGAATGATACAATGATGGTTATTGGAGAAATAGAAAGTATTATATTTCCCGATAAAGCACTAATAAATGGAGATATTGATTTAGAATATACAAATGGTGTTGGTATTTCTGGGTTAAATAGTTACTATTCTTTAAAAAAAATTGCCAATTATCCGTTTGCTAAAATAAATGAGTTGCCAGATTTTACAACATGAAAAAAGTAAATCTTCCCATAAAGAGCTGTTTGGTTTGCAAGTTGAACTTTACTTGGCGAAAAAAATGGGAGAAAAATTGGGCAGATGTAAAATATTGCAGTGAGCGTTGTAGAAGAAATAAAAAAAAATGAAACAAATCAATATCCTTTTTCCGAATCAATTGTTTGAAAAGTCTCCACTTTTTGAAAACAAGGCACCTTTTTATATTGTTGAGGAATATTTATTCTTTAAACAATATAAGTTTCATAAACAGAAAATAGCTTTTCATAGAGCAACTATGAAGTGTTATGCTGATTATCTTCGTAAACAGGAAAATATTGAAGTCCATTATGTTGAAGCAATAGAAACAATTTCTGATATCCGATTACTTATTCCTGAGTTAAAACGGCAAGGAGTTGAAAAGATCAATTATATTGATCCGGTAGATAATTGGCTTCAAAAAAGATTAAATAAGGGCTGTTTAGAAAACAATATTTCAACCTCGGTTTTCGATTCTCCATTATTTTTAAATACCAAAGAAGATCTCGCGCCATTTTTTAGAGGTGATAAAAAGAAATATCATCAAACCACCTTTTATACTGATCAACGTAAAAAGCGGAATATATTAATGGAACAAGATGGAAAACCTACTGGTGGTAAATGGACTTTTGATACAGATAATCGAAAGAAATATCCTGCTAAAAAACTACCTCCATCTATTCAATACCCAACTGTTAACCAATATTACGAAGAAGCTAAAGCTTATGTGTCAATGCACTTCTCTAATCACTTAGGAAGTCTTACAGAGTATTTATTGTACCCAACCAGTTTTGAAGCAACAAAAGATTGGCTCAATCAGTTTTTTGAACAACGCTTTATGGAGTTTGGTGTATACGAAGATGCCATTGTTGCAGAAAATTCAATACTTAATCATAGTGTTTTAACTCCTATGCTTAATGTGGGTTTAATAACACCTAAAACAATTATTGAGGAATGTTTATTATATGCTGAAAAGAATAATGTACCCATTAATTCTACAGAAGGTTTTGTGCGTCAGATAATAGGGTGGAGAGAATTTATAAGAGGTATTTATGAATGTAGAGGAAGTGAAGAACGGACGACCAATTTCTGGAAATTTAAAAAGAAGATACCCGCTTCTTTTTATGACGGAACTACTGGGATTCAACCCATTGATCAAACGATTAAGAAAGTATTAAAAACCGGTTATTGTAATCACATAGAACGCCTAATGATATTGGGAAATTTTATGATGCTCTGCGAGTTTGATCCAGATGAAGTTTATCAATGGTTTATGGAACTTTTTATTGATTCATATGATTGGGTTATGGTAACCAATATCTATGGAATGAGTCAGTTCGCAGATGGGGGATTGATGGCTACTAAACCTTATATAAGTGGTAGCAACTATATTATGAAGATGAGTAACTATAAAAAAGGAGAGTGGCAAGCTGTTTGGGATGGTCTGTTTTGGAGGTTTATGCATACCCATCGGGATTTCTTTTTATCCAACCCTAGATTAGGAATGTTGGTGAGAATGTTTGATAAAATGCCTGAGGAGAAAAAGCAGGCGCATCTAGAAAATGGAGCAAAATATTTATTATCCTTAAAAGATTTAAAATAGGTCCTTTAAATAAAATTCGTTTTAAATAAACTATAGATAAATAATAAACTCCATAGAAAAGTTCTAATCCAGTTCTTATTTACTAGGGAAATTAGCATCTTTTTATTAACTTCTTTATTAGATATATTAAGGTGAATTGGAGCAAACTGTATGAAAGTTGATATCCATAACACAATAATTATTAAAAGACTAATAAAAGTATACGTGTTAGGTTGAGTTATTAATTGACAGATAGAAATGCCGAGTTGACCAAACATTAACGGAATCACAATGAAGCTAAAGCTAGACATATATTTTTTATGCCACTTTATTAAATTTTCTGTTCTGTAATAAAGAAAACTGGGATAGATAACAAGTTGAACCATCCATATCAATACGACTAATCCACCATCTAATAGGATGCGGATAATAGATAAGGAGGTCACAAATACTTTATTATTTTTGAACTCATGGGTTTAGTAATTGAGAAGTAGTAATCAATAAGTTGACCGTTGTTGTCAACTAAATACTTTTGAAAATTCCATTTTACACTAGAGCTTTTGTTTCCGTTTAGCTCCTTAGAAGTTAGCCATTTATAAAGAGGGTGTTGTTCGCTTCCTTTTACATTAATCTTTTCAGTTAATAAAAAGGTAACACCAAAATTAACCGTGCAAAACTCTTCAATTTGTAAAGCATCTCCAGGTTCTTGACTCCCAAACTGATTACAAGGTGATCCAATAATAACAAGTTCTTCTTTGTATTCATCGCTTAAAGATTGCAACTCTTTATATTGCTTAGTAAATCCACATTTAGAAGCAACATTAACAAAAAGTATTTTCTTGCCTTTAAAATTTAACAACGAAATGGGATTACCATTTATACTTCTGATAGTTATATCATAAATGGATTGAATTTTTGACTTAGCAGAATTCAGTGAAGGTAGTTTTACTTTATTGATTGTTTTCATAGCAATATTTTAAAATTATCGAGGAAATCATTCTAGCTTAATAAATTACCTTAAAAAGGTAATTGCCTTATTAAGAATGAAACTTGAAAATCGTTAATTTATTTATTGATATAGTTTTGTAATTCTGCAATTTTATTGGATTCTTTAAATATACCGCTATAGTAAGACGTTACAGTGGTAGAGCTATCATCTTTAACTCCTCTAGAGGAAACACATAGATGTTTGGCATCAATAATTACTGCAATATCTTCAGTGTTTAAGATAGCTTTTAAATCTATGGCTATTTGATTGGTTAATCGCTCTTGTACTTGTGGACGTTTTGCGTAATACTGTACAATTCTATTAAGTTTAGATAAACCAATAACTTTTCCAGAAGAAACGTAAGCTATGTGAGCTCTACCAGTGAATGGAACAAAGTGATGCTCACAATTAGAATAAAAAGTAATATCCTTTTCGACTAACATTTGATTGTATTGATATTTATTTTCAAACAATGAAATCTTAGGTTTGTTATTTGGATTAAGTCCGGAGAAAATTTCTTCCATATACATTTTTGCAACCCTTTTGGGAGTGTCCTTTAAGGAATCATCTGTAAGATCCATGCCCATCACATCCATTATTTGTCCAAATAAATCAGAAATCTTTTCTTTCTTTTCTATGTCAGACATTACAAATGCATCAACTTTCATGGGTGTTTCTAAACCAGTAAACATATGATCGTCTCCAATATCATCAATATAAATTTCACTAATGCTATTGTCATTACTAAGTACTATGGCTTCTTTTGTCAATTTTTTTATTTTAGGATTTAAGAATATGTTTGAAAGCTTTTAACATTATTAAAAGTAATATCTGCTAAAAGCATTTTCAAACTACTAATACAAAAATACATATTTGTTTAACAAATAAAAATAAAGATTAAACATAAATATCAAATTAATGGTTAAAATAAGAGTAAAGCTATTGTATCTTTGCAAATTATTTAAATAGAGCAATTTTTTATTTCTTTACAATTTTAATAATCATAAAAATCAATATGTCTAAATTACCTCAAAAGCACAAATTTATAGATCTTTCAGATTATGGGAGGCCTGTTGCAAGGCTTATCGCTAATTCTCTAAAGGAAACTTCGTATACGGCTATTGATATTACGATATGGTTTATAATTTCAGGTTTGATCGGTATTGTCTGTATTCTTCTAGAATATTACTGGGCGGCAGCTTTTTTTTTAATCCTTAAATCGATATTGGATGCTGCCGATGGAGAATTGGCAAGAGTTAAAAAAACACCTTCACATGTAGGCCGCTATTTTGATTCCGTATCAGATATAATTTTAAATTTTTTTATTTTTATAGCTATTTGGTTTACTACAGAAGTGAACTTTATTTATTGTTTATTGGCATTTTTAGGAATTCAACTGCAAGGTACTTTGTATAATTACTATTATGTTATTTTGAGAAATAATTTAAATGGTGATACCACCAGTAGGATATTTGAATATAATTCTCCTAAAGCGTTGAGAGGAGAAAAACAAGAAACAGTCGATCTTTTATTTAGAATTTATAAAGTACTTTATGGTGTTTTTGATAAAGTAATTTACACGTTAGATCCTAATGCATCTAAAGCCAAGCCATTTCCGAAATTATTAATGACAGCATTATCAACATTCGGGCTTGGCTTTCAACTTCTAACAATAAGTTTTATGTTAGTTTTAGGATATAAAGAATATATTGTTTCCTTTTTCTTGTGGTATTCTATAATGATTTTTGTTTTTATTGGTATTAGAAAGCTAGTATAGTTTTCTAAACTTAGTCAAGTTTAGAAGTACTAAATTTAGTATTTTCAATAAGGGTATTCAACACAGTTTCTTCTTGTTTCGTAAAGTTTTATTTTTAATTCTAATCCTTCATCTAATTCTGGTTTGAGTATATTATAGATAACCATAGCAATATTTTCGGCAGTAGGATTTAAGGTCTTGAATTCAGAAGTATCTAGATTAAGGTTTTTATGATCAAATTTATTTAGAACTTTTTCCTTAATAAGGCCAGAAAGAATTTTTGTGTCAATAACATAACCAGTATTTGGATCGCAAATACCAATAACTTTAACTTCTAAATCATAATTGTGGCCATGATAATTAGGGCTATTGCACTTACCAAAAATGCTTTGGTTTTTTTCGTCACTCCAATTTATATTATGTAATCTATGTGCTGAATTAAAGTGTTCACATCGTATAATGGCTGTTTTGTTCATATCTTGAATAAATAGTTATTGTTTGTAATTTTGTTATAAGACAAAGGTATATTTATTTTGTTTAGTTTTATATATTAATGGTTAAACAAAAAATAATAAATTACTACAAAACAAAACTTTTCTATTTTAAGCGAATATATATATGAATAAACAAGACTGCAAAATACATATTATTGGAGCTGGGGTGAGTGGCCTTGTGGCTGCCAGAGTTTTAGAAGATAATGGGTATAGCGCTCTTATTATCGAAGCTACAGATCGTGTTGGAGGAAGAGTGAAAACTGATATTGTAAACGGTTATCAATTAGACCATGGTTTTCAAGTATTACTAACAGCATATCCTGTGGCGCAAAAATACCTTGATTTTGAATCTTTAGATATGCAAAGATTATTGCCTGGAGCTTCTATTTTCAAAAACAACAAGCAAAAAATAATAGGGGATCCCCTAAAGGATTTTTCTTTATTGTTTTCGACTTTATTTTCAGGAATAGGAACTTTTTCAGATAAGCTTAAAATATTAAAGCTGAATAATAGCTTAAAGGGAAAAAATATTTCAGCTATATTCTCTGAAAAAGAAAAGTCTACTTTTTCATATTTATCGGATTTTGGTTTTTCAAATGAAATTATTACTGATTTTTTCAACCCTTTTTTTAGTGGTATTTTTCTTGAATCACAACTTGAAACATCAAGTAGAATGTTTGAGTTTATTTATAAAATGTTTGGAGAGGATTCAGTAGCGATTCCCAGGGCTGGAATTGAAGCAATTCCAAAGCAATTGTTGAAAAATTTAAAGAACACATCTTTTAAGTTTAACACGAAAGTAACATCCGTAATAGATGGTGAAATAACGCTTAATGATCATACAAAATTAGAAAGTAATTTTACTATAATTGCTGCAGATGCTAGTAATTTGATACCGAGTTTTAAAAATAATTTAATAAAATGGAATTCTTGCTATACCTTGTATTTTGAAACTGAAAGTCGCGTTATTCGCAAGCAATTAATTGGTCTTATTCCTAAAAGAGGTACACTAATAAATAATATTTTTTACCATACCAGTCTTAAAACTAATAAATCAGCAAATAAAGAGTTGCTTTCGGTAACTGTAATAGATAATAAAAACCTAACAGATAGAGTATTAATCGATAGGGTGAAAATTGAATTAAAAGAACATTGTGGTATTGATTCTTGTAAGTTCATAAAACAGTATACTATACCAAGGGCATTGCCCAAATTAAATGACTTACAATATGAAAAGCTTCCATCTGAAACAACCTTAACAAATAAACTTTTTTTAGCTGGTGATACACAATTAAATGGATCTTTAAATGCAGCTATGATTTCTGGTGAAAGAGCTGCAATGGGTGTTATAGAAAGATTGATAAAAAATAGTTAACTCAAAATTGGCAGCTCTAAATATATTAAAATAGTTGACTGGTTTTTTTTAGTTACTCGATGGATGATTAATATTATGTAATTTTGAATCAAGTAACTTTTATTCGAGTGGTTTCAAAACCTATATTTAAATCAAGTTCTTTTTGTGGAATTCATAAAGCTTTAACAAAAGAACTCGAGCATTCAGTTTATGATAAAAAAATCGTTGTAATTAAATTTTTCTAAAGTAGGTTTAATAATATAAAAGTAGGGAGACAAGTCAAAATCACTAGGAGTAATTAATGTCGAATTTATTTTGTGGTATCCCTTTAGGCCTTTCTTTGAAGGTAAAATAGGGTATTGAATGGAATGAAAAGCATCTGCAATTAACGATGAACAAATTACCTCCGTAGGATCTGAACTACCTAATTTTATTAATACTTTTCTTAAATTTAATTTTGGATTAAGGGCTATTTTAAATAAATCTGACACGTGTTTAGTATCGTATTGCCCTCCTATTTTTGAACATACGAAATTTATCAGTGTATCTAAATCAATTTTGGATAGGTTTTTTGGTCTACAAATACGAGTGTGACATTCCATATATTCTTGTAATGGAATAATTCTCACTCCTTCCTTTAAATCTGCTTCTATTAAATTCCTACCCCCAATATACATAGCAGAATGTGACCAATTGGATTGTGTGAGGTATTTTATTGCGAGACTAAATCTTTGTTTTCCTTCAATAAGAAGAACATCACCTGGTTGAATTATTTTGATAATTTCATCAAAACCACCTTTTTGAGGACTAATATAATCCTCTCTTTCTTTCGATAAATACGAGACTAATATTTTTTTAATAATGTTACTCAAGAGTTCAAATTATTTAATTTATGTTTTTATTGGATGTGTCTCAATTCTTGGGCAGGTTAGATTAAATTTAAACTTGCTTTTTTATACGAAAATATTATGTGTTTATTAATAATGTTTAGTTGTTTAGAATTCAGAAAACTATTATACATGATTTAAAGACTATTCTTACTCTATTAGAGCAGGCTTTCTATTCTCATCCATTTTAACATATTTAAATTCACCTTCAGTAACTTTTATTCTAGTGTCTTCAAAATCTCTATTAACATAAGCTTCTATATGGGTTGTAATGGAAGTCCTCCCAATCTTAACCAAAGAAACATAGCAACACAAAGTATCGCCAATAAAAACTGGTGCATTAAAAGTAGTTGAATCTATTGTAACAGTAACCACTCTGCCTTTTGCATATCTCCTGCAAAACACACCACCAGCTAAATCCATTTGAGATATTAACCAACCACCAAAAACATCTCCTGCAGGGTTAGTATCTTTTGGCATAGCTACTACACGAATAGCTAATTCTCCTTTTGGTTCTTTATTCATGGTTGTTAAGTTTATTTATTATTAAAAGATAATGAATGGGATAGGTTGTTTATAATTGAACGATTATCAGACTTTTTCTTTTACTTTTTTTCATCCAACATCTCTAAATAGATGTCTTCAACGAACTCTCTAGCCCATTGTGTTTTTCTTAAAAATCCAAGACTAGATTTCATTGTAGGGTTGTATATAAAACAACGAATATTAACTCGCTTTGCCAAATATGGCCAGCCATAATGTGCTACAATGCTTTCTAAAATTTCTACCAGTTTAACTCCATGTAGTGGATTGCTGAGTTGTTTTGCCGTTGCTTCTTTTCTTTTTCGTTTTGCAGGTTTGGCTTCATTAAGTTCTTCTGTTTTATTCGCGGTTGATTCTGTATACAAAAGTTCATCTGATGGCTTCTCGTTATCAGTTGTTTCATTCCTTTTTTTGATATCCATTTTTGATAAGCTTTTTATTTAAAACTCAAAGATAATGAAATATAAAGCTTGTTGTGCTTTCGTACTTTTTTCCTCTTTTTTTATGAAAATAATAGACACTCTTCAATATTTAATTATTCCTTATCAAAACCATCAACAATGACTCCACCCATAGATGCTGGAAAACCGAGTATTATTATTCTTTTCAAGGCAATTATTGGGTCGTCTAAAATTGGCATTCTGTTAAGTGCAAATAGAACAATAAAAACAATTGCAAGGGCAACTCCATAATCAATTATGATTCGAAAAATGAAATGTGATATTCTGTGCTTTATTTGTCCTTGAAATATTCCCTGAATAGAATATAAACTAATAAATAATAAGGATAAAAAAATAAGTATAAATACGTTAAACAAAGGTAAGGTTTCACTAAGTCTCCAAGATTCTTCTGAGAATGCTACGGGAACAGTCAATGCCGAAGAACCGACTATTACCTGAACAATGTCTTCTGTATTGATAGATTTTTTGATAGATTTAATCAATTTATGTCTCTGTTTGTATTCAATATTTATTGTTTTCTACATTACTAATCAACGTATTTATTGATCAGGTTCAAATGGGTTTTAGATTATATAAAACGAAGTTAATGTTTTTAAGGAGAAGTTTAAGTGTTTAGATCTAGTGAAATTAATTTCATTAGTTTCGCAAAATGGCCTTCAATACACCTCTAGAAACAGAACTTAAAGTAACAGCATACTCTATTCTAGATCTTGCTATTATATCAAAAGGAAACTCCTTGCAACAAACCTTTAACGAATATGTAGCGTTAGCCAAAGTAGGAGATGCCGAAGGTTTTAGCCGTTATTGGTTTGCAGAACATCATAATTCTGATGCAATTGGTAGTAGCGCTACTGTTGTTTTAATTGGTAAAGTTGCTGAAAGTACAGAAAGAATAAGAGTTGGGTCAGGAGGAGTTATGTTGCCCAACCATTCTCCATTTATTGCTGAGCAATTTGGAACCTTAGGCACCTTATATCCAAACAGAATTGATTTGGGTTTAGGTAGGGCTCCAGGAACAGACCAAGTAACTGCTAGCGAAATACGTTCTGATTTTATCAGTATAGCATGTCTTTTCCAACTGAAATAGAAAAAATACAACGCTATTTTTCTATCAATAATGTAACTCAAAAAGTACGTGCAACTGTAGCTGAGGGAGTTGATGTTCCTTTATATATTTTAGGGTCGAGTACAGATAGCGCACACTTGGCAGCACAAAAAGGATTAGCCTACGCTTTTGCAAGTCATTTTTCTACCGGTCAATTATTGAATGCTCTTCAAATTTATCGAAATGAATTTCAGTCTTCAAGTGCTTTAGATAAAGCGTACACGCTTGCTGGGATTAATGTTATTGTAGCAGATACAGATGCTGAAGCTGAACATATTTCTACAACACTATACACGCGCGTTATTGTTATACTTACTGGCAATAGAGGTCAATTGGTAGCTCCTTTTAAAATGGCAGATGAGTTTCGTACAACTATTCAACAACCTGCGGTGCAACAAATGGCTAAGTATGCTTTTATTGGGAGTAAGGCAACCCTAAAAAAACCAAAAGAGCTATTTTTTTGCCTCAATCACCAAGAATA
>CAJWVX010000002.1 GCA_913048175.1 uncultured Flavobacteriales bacterium
TATTCCTTTTATAGGTGGTAATCAATCGTATTTAGAATGGTTAAAGTTTCCTTATGCAAAATTGCCTAAAATGGGCGATGTTGAGCGTAATGATTGTGTTGTCTTTAATTTCCCTGCTGGAGATACAGTTGCTGTTGAAGCCTCAGATAGAATATACGAACAGTTGATTATAGATGAAATGAACACATTAAAAATTTCTGCTAAGGAAGCCAGAGTATTATTAGACAATAATTACACAATTAAATCTAGACCAGTAGATAAAAAAGAAAATTATATTAAGCGATGTGTTGGTTTACCTGGTGATAAATTGGAAATAATTGATGGAGTTTTAAATTTAAATAATGAATTAGCCTATGAAGATAAAGGTGTTCAATTTAAATACAATGTTGTAGCCAAAGATTACCCGCTAACAAAAGTAAACTTATTGAGAAAGGAAGTTAATTTTGAGTATCCAGAACAAGTTATTACTGATGAACAAGGAAATCCGGCAAGAAATGAAAAAGATGAATTAATTACTTATAAGTTTTGGAATATCGGAAATACTAATGATAATACTAATAATACTAAGTATGAGTATGAATTAGTAATGACTGAGTCTGCTAAAAACAGATTGTCAACACAGTTTGCAAATATAGTTTCAATTGAAAGACAAGTAGAGCAAAGACCTGAAAAACCTGATGCAAGCTTAAGGATTTTCCCTAATGATGCTCAATATAATTGGACAGCAGATAACTTCGGCCCAATATTAATTCCTGCTGCAGGTGCAACAGTTCAATTAACAAAAAAGACCTTGCCTTTGTATCGTAGAATTATTGGTAATTATGAAGGGAATGAGCTTAAAGTTGAAGGAGAAACTATTTATATAAATGGAGAAGTAGCTAAATCTTATACCTTTAAAATGGATTATTTCTGGATGATGGGTGATAATCGACATTGTTCTCAAGATTCTCGATTTTGGGGTTTTGTACCAGAAGACCATATTGTTGGTAAGGCAGTATTTATATGGATGTCTTGGGATACTAAATACGGTACAGGAATAAGATGGGATAGGTTGTTTACTATGGTTCACTAATCTAAGGTTCTTGTGAGTCGCAATATGTAGTTTGTTGAAAATTTTAATAATAAGATCTTAATAATTGTCAATACGGACACGATATAACATAAAGTCAATCGCGATTATGATAATTGTGGTTGGCTTTTTTTATGCGGTAAAATCACAGTTTCCTCATTATAGTGTTTCTTCTCAAAATATGTTTCCAGCTTTTTCTGAAGGAGATATCATATTAACGAATAGTCTTATTGATAAAGAAACTATTAAACGCAATGATGTCTGTATTGTTAACTATAAAGGCGATGCCTATATTAATAGAATAGTTGGATTACCAGGAGATGAAATAGAGATTAAAGACGGAACCTTATTTGTAAATAAGATTGAGCAGGTAGGAATAAATATTTGTTATAAATACAAAGTTAAATTTGGTGATCATCCATTAATAGCTAAAAATGATTTATTAAGCCTTTTAACTCCATTAAACCAGTTTGAAGAATATGAAGCAATTTTAACGCAAGAACAGTTTCTAGAAATTTCTAAATTGAATTTTGTTAAATCGATTCAAAGGATAATTCATCCTAAAGGTTATGAATATGCTTTTAGTGATAAACCAATTTTCCCAAATCACTCATCATTTAATTGGAGTAGAGATAATTGGGGGCCAATTATAATTCATGAAAGTGGAGATGAAGTTGGAACAGATAAAATTATATTAAAAAACAAATCCTATTTTGTTTTGGGAGACAATAGACATCAATCATTGGATTCTCGTTATTGGGGATTAGTTTCTGAAATTAATATCGAAGGAATTTTAATTTCTAAAATTTATTCGGCTAAAGAATAATTTCTCAACCAGAATAATTGTTACAGAATAAAAGGAATTTTCATATTCTCTTTTAAAAGTAAAAGATACCCCAATAGAGTTCTGTATGATATTGTTTAGTTATTACCTTTGTTATTTATGAAAAAGATTAAAGCATATATTTTGCAATGGTTTAAAGCAATGCTTTATGCTGTGATAACTGTTGTAGTTGTTAAAGCTTTTTTCTTTTGGGTGTATGTTGTTCCAAGTACCTCTATGGAGAAAACGCTGTTGCCTGGTGATTTAATTTTTGTAAACAAAATGGCTTATGGAATTCGGCTGCCAATCACTCCACTAACTTTTCCACTTAGTCATAACAAAATGCCTTTTAATAATCAGATAAAATCATTTTCTGATATTATTCAATTTCCTTATTTAAGATTATTTAAGTCTGAAGTACAAAGGAATGACGTTGTTGTTTTTAATTACCCAAGAGAATATGACGTGCCTATAGATCATAGAGATTTTTATATTAAGCGTTGTATAGGTTTACCTGGGGATACTTTGAAAATAAAAAATAAGAAGGTGTTTATTGATAATGAGTTATTACCCTTTCCTAAAAATGTAGCGTTTAACTATAAGGTTCAATCAAATACAAAGTTAACTAATGATACGTTACTAAAATATGATATAACTGAAGGTGGAAGAGTAGGAGGAATAGGGTTCTATCAACTAACACTTTCTGACTCTGCAAAAAAATGCTTGGAAAAACAAAGCTATATTGGTTTGATTACCCCTTTAAAAGTTGATCCCACTGGATATGCAGATTATATTTTCCCTTTTCATAAAAGTTATAAATGGAATATCGATTACTTTGGAGAGGTAGTTATTCCAAAAAAAGGAAAAACGGTTGTTTTAGATACGCTCAATATTCATCTGTATCAACGAATAATAGAACTTTATGAAGGGAATGAGTTGGAAATTAGTGGGACTGATATATTAATTAATAATAAAGTATCAACTTCTTATACCTTTAAAATGAATTATTACTTTATGATGGGTGATAACAGACATAATAGCTCAGATTCTCGTTTTTGGGGGTTCTTACCAGAAGATCATATTGTTGGAAAGGCAACCTCAATTGTACTTTCAGTTAACAAGAATCCAACTACAAAAAATAAATATCGGTGGGAAAGGTTTTTTAGTGAAATTGAATAAGGCTTTAAGCCAATAAATGGTAAAGTTCCTCTAACTCTTCCTTCTTCTCAATATACCCTAAATTATCATAAGTATAAATCAAATGTTGAATAAGCCTTTTTATTACAGCAAGATCAGAGCAAGCAATATAATGTTTGTCTTCAGGTTCAACTTTAAGCTGTTCTAAGAATTTGTCAATATCTGGAGTCCCGAAAACAGTTCCTTTGTTAAACACATTTAAGTAAAACTCTGGAATTTCACCATCCTCTGCGTAAGCTAAAATAAAATGAGCTGGAACATCAACTCCATACATAGGGATGTTAAGTTTTTTACAAATAGCTAAATATAAAATTCCTAAGGTAATTGGATTGCCTTTTTTCCGTTCAATTACATTATTGATATAAGAATTTTTAGGAGAGTTTATATTTTTTGTATTTCCATAAAAGCCATGAATATCAAAAATAATTCTGTTCAATACTCTGATTTTTTCAAGGGCAGTAAGGTTGTCATTTAGCTCTAACCAAACATCTTGAATTATCTGTTTTATTTCATAGTGAATCTTCTCTTCTTCCAAATCAGGATATTGGTATTTTGCAATTATAATTGCTCCATCTATAAGGTCTTTTTCAGAGCTGTTTTTCCAATGAACAAGTTCTAACTTGATATTCTCAAATTGAAGATGATGAATTATATCTTCAATTCTGTTTTGTAATAAATGATCAAACGAATTTTCCCAAGCAAATTCTAATTGAGGGATAACATTTCCTCCGTAGGAAATTATTTTTCGACTTACATCATCAAAAATAGATGTATCAGGATCGTCCAATAAACTAATTAGGGCTTCAATTTCTTTGTTTGACATACTCCAAATATACGTCAGAAATAGAATTAGGTTTCCAGTTTAGATTCCAGTTATTAACTCTATTGTGTTAATTTATCTAAAGTTTTTTCTATTAAGTTTATAATAGGTTTTTTATGATCTTTACTGAATTCCCCTGAAAAGCGATTCGCAATAATTGCACAAACAGTACATGCATTATGTCCTAAAGCTCTTGATAAGCCATAAAGTGCTGAGGTTTCCATTTCAAAATTTGTGATGATTTTCCCATTGAGGTTAAAATCTCTTAATTTTTCGTTTAATTGAGTCTCTTTTAATGGAATTCTTAAAGTTCTACCTTGAGGGCCGTAAAAACCACCAGCAGTAGCAGTTATACCTGGTATACATCCATCTTTTAATTTTTCAAATAATTTAGAAGAACTTTTTATAAAATAAGGTTGAGCAAACGTTTTGTTGTAATCTGTTTGAATGTAGAATTGTTCTAAAAGTTCAGTTTCGATAGAGGTTTGTTTGTAGTTATAAAAATTCATTAAGCCATCAAGACCTACTGCGTATTCAGAAATTACAAATGAGTCAACTGGAATTGCTTCTTGTAATGAACCAGATGTTCCTAGTCTAATAATGTTTAAGGCTGTATGTTCCTTTTTTATAGTTCTATTTTCTAAATCAATATTAACTAAAGCATCCAGTTCGTTTAGAACGATATCAATATTGTCTGGTCCCATTCCCGAAGACATAACAGTTAAAGCCATTCCTTTTAAGGTTCCTGTATGAGTTACTATTTCTCTATTAGATACTTTATGTTCAATAGAATCGAAATAACTCGAAATGATACTAACTCTTCCTGGGTCTCCAACAATAATTATATCTTTTGCAATTTGATGAGGATGAAGATTAAGATGATAAACACTATTGTTGTTATTAAGGATTAATTCGGAAGAAGCTAATTTGCTCATAAAAATGATTTTATGTTTCAAAGATATATGAAAATTGAGATTTTCTAGATTTTATTTAGTGTTTTGACGTCTAAATCTAAGTTTTAAAAAAAAGTGTATTTTCACAACTATAATTTATATGCATGAATAAGATTTTATTAGGAATATTAGGTGGAATTTTTCTCTTTTCGTGTACTAAAACACAGTTTGATGAATATGAAGCCTTTGGGGGTGAAGCAGATTTTTCGAATTATATTGCGCTAGGTAACTCGTTAACTCAAGGGTATCAAGATGGAGGTATGCATAATGAATATGGGCAGCAGGATAATTCTTACCCGGCAATAATTGCAGGTCAAATGACATTGGTAGAACCTAGCTTAAATTTTGTTCAACCTACTGTTCCTATTAATGGTGGCGGATATATGCATCTAGAATACATAAATGGAGAAATTGAGGTTATTAAAGCGTATGACGAAAATGTAATTAATCATCCTACGGCTATTGATGATGATCCAGCTTGGGCAAGTTGGGGTGATAATACTAAAAAGTATAACAACTTAGGTGTTTCGGGAATTAAGTTGGTAAATTGTCTTTCTGGTGGTAATAATACCTTAATTAACTTTAACCTATTAGTAAATTCATTCAATGAAAATGGACGATTTCTTAATTTTGGAGACGCTGCGGCACCAATTACATATTTAGATCATGTAAAGAATAGTAACGCTAGCTTTTTTACATGTTGGTTAGGGAATAATGATGTTTTAGCTTGGTCAACCGCAGGAGGTGATGATGAACCTGTTCTAGACCCTAATGGCTTAAGTGTTCCTGGTCTATTCTTATCTCAACTATCAGATTTAGATGAATTTAGAAATAAATATGATTCTATTTTAACTGCGTTTAAAAACATGGGAGCTGAAGGGGTTTGCGCAACTCTTCCAGATGTAACTTCTATCCCTTATTTTAATACAGTTACCCTTGAAGCAGTAGGTGAAAATCTTTGGATAAAAGAAGGTGCTGATACAAACGTGATTAGATTAGCAACAGATGATGATTTGTTGCTTCTTACAGCTTCGGATCAGCTTGCATTAGGTTTAGGATTTACTCAAGAGAGACCATTACCTCATACTGTAGTTTTAGATAAGGATGAGATTTTTATTGTTCAAACACGTACTAATGAGATTAATAATGCAATCAAATATTTAACTAATAAATATGGTTTTGCCTTAGCTGATATGAATCAGTTTATGAAAAAATTAACAAATACAGGGTTAAGTTATGATGGAGTTGATTATTCTCCTAAATATATAGAAGGTGGAGTATTCTCATTAGATGGTGTCCATCCTAATGGATTAGGATACGCTATTATTGCAAATCATTTTATGGAAACAATTAATGAGCATTATGGGTCTAAACTTCAGGGTGTTGCGGTTGGTAACTATAGAGGCATAACATTTCCTTGAAAAAAGAAGCTTATCAGTTTAATCTTTGTATTTTTAACAAAAAAACATATTATGCGTGCATAATTGAGTAAAAAAACACTAAAATTTAACTATTATGAAAAAACTTTTACTTTCTTTAATTACAATAGTCTCAATGAGTGTAGCAATAGCTCAAAATTGCACTGCTGACCCTCAGTACACAGCTCCTGGTGTTTATCCAGATAGCACTACTGGTTTGGCCATAGCTACTATCGGTATTCCTTATGCGGAAACACTCACAACTATTACTCCTATAGATACGTGTATGGTAATATTATTTCCTCCTTGTACTGTTATTCCAATTGATAGTGTTGTTATAGATAATTATTCAGGAATGCCACCTGGATTTACGGTAGTTTCTGAAAACGAAACAAGTTTACCTTTTAAATTTTTGGGAGGAAGTACCAGTTGCATGCTTATTACAGGAACTTCGGCCCCAGGAGATGAAGGTGTTTATCCAATTGAGGTTACAGGATTATCTTGGGCAACTGTTTTTGGAGTAGCAACTTCACAGCCTTTTATTGTAGATTGGTATCAAATAGAAGTAGTAACAGGTACAGTAGGTGTAAACGAGTTTGGTAGTAATGATTTTGAAGTCAGACAAAATATTCCAAACCCTTTTAACAATAAATCAACTATTGAATTTTACTTGCCATTAGATAAAACTGTGAATATTAATATATATTCTGTCTTAGGAAAAGTAGTAAAGTCTGAAGAAATTAAGGGACAAAAAGGAACCAATAAATATATGTTACATGGAAATGATTTTTCTAATGGAATGTATTTTTATAATTTAACCTGTTCAAATAAAACAATCACAAAACGATTTGTTGTAAATAAATAAAATATTATTCAAATAATACGAATGAGAAAAATAATAATACTATTATTATTGGGAGCACCTGCAATATCTATTGCGGGTGGCTTTCAATTAAACCTTCAAGGATTAAAGGCTGTTGCAATGGGTGGGGCTTTTTCTGGGGTAGCTTCAGATGCAACTACAGTGTTTTTTAACCCTGCAGGGATGGCTAACTTAAAAGGGCATCAATTTACACTAGGAATTAATATTGTAGATGCTCATGTCTCACTGCAAACACCAGAGGTTGCAAATACAGATCAGACATCCGGAAAAGGAACTCCATTTCATTTTTATTATTCTGGAGAAATAACGGATAAGTTGAATTTTGGATTTTTAGTTAATAATCAATTTGGATCAGCTGCATCTTTTTCTGATGATTGGCAAGGAAGAAACATTATTCAAAACATTTCTTTAAAAACATTTATGTTTCAACCTTCGATGTCCTACAAGTTGCATGAAAAAATAAGTTTGGGTGCCGGGTTTGTTTATGCCAAAGGATCTTTCTCTACTGAAAAGGCAGTTCCTTTAGCTTCTGCTACAACAACTGAAGGTAAGGCTCATCTAAAAGGCAGTGGAGATGGAGTAGGTTTTAATATTGGAGTTTATTCTCAATTTTTAACATTAGGAGACGATAAAAAAAACACAAAATTTGCAATTGGATTAGATTATCGTTCTAACATTGCGGTAGATTTAAGTAATGGACAAGCTCAATTTACTAATATACCAACCTCACTAAGAGGTAAGTTTCCGGAAAGTACTGGATTTACTTCTAAAATTACATTGCCTTCTGTATTTACTGCTGGCTTAAGTATAAAGCACACAATAGCTGAGAAATGGTCTTTGGAGTTTGCTTACGATATGAATCTTACAGGTTGGTCATCTTATGATACATTAGCTTTTGATTTTGAGAATAACGATACGCCTGATTCAAAACAAATTCAAGATTGGGATAATGTAATAACACATCGTATAGGTTTTGATTTTACATATAAAAATCAATATAGTATGCGTGTTGGATTGTATCAAGATAACACACCAATGAAGGACAATCTAATTAGCCCTCATTTACCTGGTGTTACTCAGGTAGCATATACTGTAGGATTAGGGTATAAAATTAATGAAATGATATCAATTGATTTTGCTTATATCAGGCAAAGTGCTAGTAGAGATGATGCTAGTATTGCTCAATACAAAGTTGAAGATGGTAATTTTGTTCAAGAAAATGGAGCGAAAATACAAACTGGAGAATTTGCTTATAAGTTTAATCGTAAAGTAAACGTTTATGGTTTAGCTGTAAATATTAAGTTTGGAGATAAGAAAAAAGAAGAATCTTCAGTATTATCAATAGATTAGTGGTATGAAAAATAGAATTAAGTACTTTTTTATTGGAATCATTTTTCTGTTTTTATCCTGTACTAAAACTCAATTTGAAGATTATGAAGCGACTAATGGTGCAGTAGATTTTTCAAATTATATTGCCGTAGGAAATTCTTTTACACAAGGATTGCAAGATGGTGGTTTGCATAACGAATTTGGCCAACAAGATAATTCTTATCCAGCTATAATAGCAAAACAGATGCAAACCAATTTTCTTCAACCAATAGTTACAGGTACTGGTTCTGGATACATGCATTTAGAATATATTGATGGAGAAATAGAAGTAATTAAAGCATTTGATGCAGATATTACTACAAATCACCCATTAGCAATTAATTATGATCCATCTTTTAATATGTGGGTTAGTAATACTCTAAAATATAATAATTTAGGAGTTGGTGGGATGAATGTTAGAAATGTATCATCTGTAGGACCAAGTCAAGGATCAGATGGACCTCTTTTTCATGTATTATTTGGAAGTAGTGCTCCAAGTGCTTTAGCTTGGAATGGAGTTCAAGGTGAGCCAATAAGCTCTTTTGGACGATTTTTAAATTTTGGGACTATAAGTAATAGAGTTGAATACATTGATCATATAATTAATAGTAATGCAACATTTTTCACAAATTGGCTAGGAATTAATGATGTCATGGGTTGGACAAAAGAAGGTGGAGATGATGTTAGCGGTTCAGCTATTTTAACAGATTTAAATGAATTTAGGGTCAAATATGATACTGTGTTAAATGTTTTTCAAGCAATGGGAGCTCAAGGTGTTTGTGCAACCATTCATGATATAACTGACACCCCTTTTTTTACAACTATTACACTTGATATTTTAGGAAAAGATATCTGGATTAAGGAAGGTTTCGATACCACAGTAGTTAGGAAGGCTACGAATGCAGATTTAATTTTGTTGACTGCAAAAGATGTGTTAGGAGATGGTCATGGTCTTTTAGCAACAGATCCATTGCCTCATACAGTTGTTTTAGATGTTGATGAAGTACTTATTGTAAAAGCATATACAGTAAGTATAAATAATGAGATTAGAAGTTCTGCATTAGCTCATGGATATGAAGTTGTTGATATGTTTTCATTTATGAAATCTTTAAATTCAGGTCTAAGTTTCGATGGTATTGAAATGAGTACTAAATATATTGAGGGTGGAGTATACTCTTTAGATGGTTTACATCCTAATGGAAAAGGTTATGCAATGATTGCTAATGAATTTATTAAAGAAATTAATTTAAGTTTTGAGTCTAATTTACGAACTGTTAGTGTATCTAATTATAGAGGAATAACATTTCCATAAAAATTTTATAGTAAATAATAAAGCCCTATTTTATCCTGAAAAAAGTTGATTTAACTAATAAAAAAATCAATAAATATGAAACTGAAAAAAGAGAGAAGGCTAAAAGATTCTAGACTAAAATCTTTCCAACAATTTATAAAGATAGCTGTATGATAATTAGACATCAATAACACATGAAAAATGCGCCAAGAATTCCAATAAGTAGAATCTATTAGTGAATTAAAAACTATAAAATTGTGACGATTTTTTGATTATTTATGTTCAGAACATTTACTATTTTCTAATTTAAAGAGTATAATATAATTACGAAATCTAAGCATTGGAGGGCTAAGTATTCTAATAGCATTAAAAGTATTTAAATTAATAGACCTGAAAACAGTTTGGCTTACAGATATAAATTACTTTCAGTTAAAGCACTATCATTTACATTTAGTTACCGATATCTACTCTAAAATAATTACAGGTTTTGAATTAACTGATAATATATAAGTTGTAAAAACTTTAACGTTTTAGCAAGGGCAATTTTAGAAAGTATCCGTAATAAAAAAGCGATACATCACTCGGTTTAAGGATTAGAATATTATAGCTTTTTTTAGTCGAGCTTTAAAAGAAAAAATAGACTGTTAATAAGCAGAACAAAAACGGTATTTCCGGATTGAATAAAAATGACATTATATTTGGTTAGTTATTCCAAACTTTAAAATTTTCAGAATCGGAAACTTCTTTTTTAATCGAATATTTTTTAAAATATACCGTATCAGATGGTGTCAGTTTTATTTTTTCAATTACCCCTAAAGCACGTTTAATTGAGAAGGCCATTTCTTTATCTTTAAAGTAGTTTGTCCAATTTGTTAAATCGTTATTTATTTTAATCCCATTAATAGCAATTAGTTCATCATTAATGGAAAACCCACTTTCTTCAGCTATTGAGTTTGGAAATATTGAATCAACAATACATTTATCAATTTCATACCTTATTTTAAATCCGAAAAAAGCTTCATTGTATTTTTTCGAAGGTTCAATTTTCAGATCACAACCTATATAGTTTAAACTAGATCTTAGTTCTTCAGAGTAGTCGGATGTTCCATGTAGAAAATTAGTATAAATTTCATCGTAAGAAACACCAGATACTTCTTCAATAACAGCTCTGTAATCTTTATCAGAAACTCCTTTTCCTCTTTTAGCAAACTCGTTATATAAAAGCTTCATTACATCATTTAAAGACTTTTGATTAGTTGTGTTTTTAAGAATGAAAACATCAGTCATAAAAGCAATTAAAGCACCTTCTGTATAAATAGAACCTTTTCTTGCAGGTACACCTTTTGCATAGCCATCTAACCAAGTGTCAAAAGAAGATTGAGCTACAGAATAATTGTTTACTCCGAAATTATTAAAGTGTCTTTCTAATAATTGGTTGAAAGTCTTAGCATACTGTTCCCAATCAAAAACTCTTGAAGTCAATAAAAATTTATCACCATAATAAGTGGTTACTCCTTCATCTAAGTAGCCTAATTCCGTATAGTTTTCTTTAGAATAATCATAAGGAAGCATTTCAGTTGGTCTTATTTGTTTTACATTCCAAGTATGATACAATTCATGGGAACAAACACCTAACAATTCATTATACCAACCTTCTTTTTTCATAATATCATAAGAAGGACCTAAAGAAATTAATGTAGAATTATAATGTTCAACACCGTGGTAAGTTCTATGGGTTAGTATTTGAAAGATGAAATGATATTCATTAACAGGAAAGTCTCCAAATTTTTCAATTTGAGCTTTTGAGAATTTTCTAAAGTCAGTTTCTAATAATGACCAATCAGGCTTACATTCTCCCTGAAACCAAAAATGAAATTTAACACCACTTTCATTGTAAGCGTGATGTTGTAAACTATTACTTGCAATAAATGGAGAATCAACTAGCTGATGAAAATCAGAACATTCAAATTTATGTTTGGATATTTCTTTTAGTCCAGAAGCAACTTCATAATCTTCTGGAACGATTAATTCTAACTCACACTTTTCATTCATTCTTTCAGGAATGTATAAAAAGCAATTAACTCCATTTATATAAAGTTGTTTATCATCTAAGTAAGTAGATCCAGCATTAATCTCATTCGAAAAATAATTATATCTAATATGTATGGTTGAATTTCCTTTTGTTTTAACTTCCCATAAGTCTTTGGTTATCTTTTTAGAAAACAGAGTATTTCCATGAATATCAAAAGCTTCCCATTTCTGAACATTTTTAGCAAAATTTGCTAACTCATACCTTCCAGGTCTCCAAGCAGGTAGTTGAATTTCAATTCTATCAGAATCAACATTGTCTATAATGTATTCAATATCAATATAATGATTGTTTGGGTTTTGATAAGAAACGCGGTATTTCATTTTCAGAGTTTAAAGTTGGAAAGTTTTCTACTCAAAAGTCGGAAAATATTATTGTTTTTTACTTTTAACTTTATAGACTTTCTACTTTTTAACTTTCTACTTTTTGACTACTTTCGTACTTCGTTAATTAGATTATAAAAATTAAACATATATAGATATGAGTTATGATGTTATTATTGTAGGAAGTGGACCTGGTGGATATGTTACTGCTATTAGAGCTTCTCAATTAGGATTGAAAACAGCGGTTGTTGAAAGATCTGAATTAGGGGGTATTTGTTTAAATTGGGGATGTATTCCTACAAAAGCTTTATTAAAAAGCGCTAATGTTTTTGAATACATTAAGCATGCAGCTGATTATGGGATTAACATTAAAGGTGCTGATGCTGATTTTCCTGCTATGGTTAAAAGAAGTAGAGATGTTGCTGCAGGAATGAGTAATGGTATTCAATTCTTAATGAAAAAGAATAAGATTGATATTATTGTCGGTACTGGTAAATTAAAAGCAGGAAAAAAAGTAGATGTTACTGATGATGCAGGCAAGGTGACTGAATATGCTGCTAAAAATATTGTAATTGCAACTGGAGCTCGCTCAAGAGTTTTGCCAAATTTACCACAAGATGCTAAAAAAATTCTAGGATATAGAGATGCAATGGTTTTGCCTGAATTACCAAAAAAAATGGTAGTTGTTGGTTCTGGAGCAATTGGTTCTGAGTTTGCTTACTTTTATAATGCAATGGGAGTAGATGTAACAATTGTTGAATTTTTACCTAACTTAATTCCTTTAGAGGATGAAGAAGTATCTAAGCAATTTGCTCGTTCTTTTAAGAAATCTGGAATTAAAGTAATGGTAAACTCTTCTGTAGAAAGTGTTGATACTTCAGGAAGTGGATGTAAAGTTTTAGTAAAAACCAAGAAAGGAGAAGAGACAATTGAATGTGATGTTGTTCTTTCTGCTGTTGGAATTAAATCTAACATCGAAAATATTGGATTAGAAGAAGTTGGTATTGCAACTGATAGAGATAAGATTTTAGTAAATGATTTTTATCAAACTAACATTCCTGGGTATTATGCTATTGGAGATTTAGTTCCTGGACCCGCTTTAGCTCATGTTGCTTCTGCTGAAGGAATTATTTGTGTAGAGAAAATTTCAGGATTGGATGTTGAACCATTAGATTATGGAAATATTCCAGGATGTACTTATGCTTCGCCAGAAGTTGCTTCTGTAGGTATGACTGAAGCTGCTGCAAAAGAAGCTGGTTTTGATGTGAAGGTTGGTAAATTTCCTTTCTCTGCATCAGGTAAAGCAAGTGCTGCAGGACATAAAGATGGTTTCGTAAAGTTAATTTTTGATGCTAAGTATGGTGAGCTTTTAGGAGGTCACATGATTGGAGCAAACGTTACTGAAATGATTGCAGAAATTGTAGCTATCAGAAAATTAGAAACAACTGGTCATGAATTAATTAAAACAGTTCACCCTCACCCAACAATGAGTGAAGCTATTATGGAAGCTGCAGCAGCAGCTTACGGTGAAGTAATTCACATGTAGATTTGAATCGAACAGACATTTATTGAGTAATTTACTCATAATAAAAAAATCCCTCCTCATTATTGACGAGGGATTTTTTATATATTTAAACTGTGCTTGAAAACATTAAAAAAATAGAAAAAGATATTTGGATAATCATCTTACTCGTTTTTATTTCTACCTATACTATTTTCAATATGAAACACTGGGATAAAGAGGACAGAGTAATTGTTTGGGATGTTGTAGATTATTATGGATATTTACCAGCAACATTTATTTATGGAGATGTTACTTTAGAGTATCCAAACAAAAATTATAAAGAATATAAGCATACTTTTTGGTTTCATAAAACGGATAAAGGGAGCAATGTTTTTAAGATGTCTATGGGGATGTCAATTTTGTATTCTCCTTTTTTCTTTATGGCACATGCTTATTCTTCAGTTACAGAGTCTATTTCAAGTGGATTTTCTCCTCCATATAGGTTTGCGATATGTATTAGTGGAATTTTTTATTTTGTTTTAGGATTAATTTTTCTGAGAAAATTAATGAGAAATTTTTTCTCTGAAAATATAGTTGCCATTACATTACTTTTTATTGGATTGGGAACTAATCTCTTTTACTATGTAGTTATAGGAGTAGGTATGCCACATAATTACCTATTTGGTTTATTTTCAGTAGCCTTATATTTTGTTTTTAAATGGTATAAGAAACCTTCTTTTGCACTAAGCGGTGTATTAGGTTTTCTTTTAGGATTAGTTGTTTTGGTTAGGCCCACTATGATTTTAGTTTTAACTTCTGCTCTTTTTTTTGAAGTTAATTCTATTCAGTTGCTAAAAGAGAGAATCTTCTTTTATAAAAATCATATCTTAAAAATTGTCACAATAATTCTATTTTCAATATTAACATGGGTACCTCAATTTATATATTGGAAAATTGTAACAGGTAGTTTTATATACTACTCTTATACTGATCAAGGGTTTTTCTTTGATGATCCTCAGATTTTTAATTTATTATTTAGTTTTAGAAACGGATGGTTGCTCTATTCACCATTAATGATATTCTCTTTGTTAGGATTGCTGTTGATGTTTGTGAAAAAAGAAAAATTATCTTTTGGATTAACATTTACTATCGTTTTATATGTATATGTAATGAGTTGTTGGTGGGTTTGGTGGTTTGGAGGTAGTTTTAGTTCACGTACTATGATAGATATACTTCCACTATTGGCATTAGGTTTAGCCTATTTCATAAAACAATTATTCCAAACAAACCGAAGGTTTAAAAAATCGATACTTACGTTAATGTTCTTAATTGTAGGGTTTAATTTGTTTCAAATTAGGCAAGCTCATGAAGGTTTGTTGCATCATGATTCTATGACTAAAGAAGCTTATAGTAAGATCTTCTTCAAATTACAATCTCAAATTACGCGTAAAGAAGTTAAACCTTATTTAGAAACACCTGACTATGAGTCTGCTAAGAAAGGGCTGCGAGATTAATGTGAATTCATATATCAGAACGGTTTTGAAAGCTCTTTGTTTTAGTATATTTACTTTATGTGCGGAATAGTAGGAATAATATCTTCTAATCAAAAAGAGCTGAGCAAAATTGCTACTGCTATACGAACTTTATCTAAAAGAGGTCCAGATAATAGAAGTACCGTAAAATTTGAGAACCTTTCACTTGGTCACGCAAGACTGTCTATAATAGATACATCAAAATCTGCAAATCAGCCCTTTACAGATGTTTCAGGAAGATATACGATAGTATTTAATGGTGAAATTTATAACTATCAAGAATTAAAACAAGAGTTAGTTGAAACTGGGATAAGTTTTATTTCAAATTCAGATACAGAGGTTTTACTCTATCTATATATTAAATATGGTAAAGAGTCTTTGGATAAATTAAATGGATTTTTTGCTTTTTCTATTTTTGATAAACAAGACAACTCTCTTTTTGTTGCTCGAGATAGAATGGGAATTAAACCTCTTTTATATTATTTTGATGGTGAAAAATTTATTTTTGCATCAGAACTAAAAGCTATTTTAACTTTCAATATTAAAAAGGATATTGATAAAATTAGTCTGTTCAACTATTTACAGTTTAATTATATTCCAACACACAATTCAATAATAGAAGGTGTTAAAAAACTAAAACCGGGTCATTTTATTTTTATTGAAAATATTAATAAGCTTCCTAAGGAGATCAATGAGAAATTATATTATGAAATCCCTTCTAATCAAGAAGTAACGATACAGACTAGTGCAATGAATTATGAAAAGTCTCAGGATATGCTTCGTAATTTATTGGATGATGCTGTTCAAAAAAGATTAGTTTCTGATGTTCCTGTAGGTACTTTTTTAAGTGGTGGTGTAGATTCGTCTATAATAAGTCTATTAGCAAAAAAGCATAAATCAGATTTGCAAACATTTTCTATTGGGTTTAAAGATGAACCATTTTTTGATGAAACAATTTATGCTAATGCTGTTGCAAAAAAGATTGGAACTCAACATCATGTTTTCTCATTAACGAATAATGATTTATATGAAGATCTGGATAATATATTAGATTATATAGATGAACCATTTGCGGATTCATCAGCAATAGCTGTTTATCTTTTAAGTAAACGAACTAAAGAACATGTAACTGTTGCTCTATCTGGAGATGGTGCTGATGAAATGTTTTCTGGATATAACAAACATATGGCAGAATATAAATCACGCCATCCTGGAATTAAAGAATCTTTAGTTAAAGCAGGATATCCTATTTGGAGAAATTTGCCAAAATCGAGAAATTCTAAACTTACAAATATTAATAGGCAATTATATAAATTTAGTTTAGGTTCAAAGTTGACTAATAAACTCAGGTATTGGAGTTGGGCTTCAATAATTAGTGAAGAAAAAGCCAATTATTTGTTGAAAGAGGAATTGATTTTTAACCCTCAAAGAATAAGTGATACAGCTTTTGAATATAAAAAAAGGAAAGAAGACTTATTGAAAGACATTCGGAGAGATGGTGATATTAATGATGTACTTTATACCGATATGAGAATGGTATTGACTAATGATATGTTGCGCAAAGTTGACGCTATGAGTATGGCAAATTCATTAGAGGTTAGAACGCCATTTTTAGATCATAGATTAGTGAATTTTGCATTTTCTTTACCAGTTGCTTTTAAAATTAATCCGAATATGAAGAAAAAAATTCTTCAGGATACTTTTAGAAGTGAATTGCCTGAAGAAATATATAAACGGCCTAAACACGGATTTGAAGTTCCATTGTTAAGTTGGTTTAGAAACGAATTACGATCAAAAATTGAAGATGATTTGCTTAATGATGATTTTATTGAACAGCAGGGAATTTTTAATGTTACAGCTACAAGGAATTTAAAAAAACAATTATTTTCTAATAACCCTGAAGATGTACAGGCAACTATTTGGGCGTTAATAGTTTTTAATACATGGTGGAAAAAATATATACAGGCCTAGTGGAGAAGAAAAAAATAAAAATATTAAGGATAATAAATCGTTTCAATTTGGGAGGTCCTACCTATAATGCTGCTTATTTGACTAAATATTTAGAGACAGATTTTGAAACACTATTAGTTGGAGGAGTGAAATATGAAGAGGAAGGAAGCTCAGAATATATTCTCGAAAATCTTGGAATTAAGCCTGTTATAATTCCAGAAATGAAGAGGAGCCTTTCTTTTAAGGATGATAAAAAAGCATACCTTAAGATCAAGAAAATTATTCAAGAATTTCAGCCAGACATTGTTCATACGCATGCATCAAAAGCAGGAGCATTAGGACGATTAGCAGCAGCTAAATGCAAAGTTCCAATTATTGTTCACACTTTTCACGGACATGTTTTTCATTCTTATTTTGGTAAAGCTAAAACACTTTTTTATAAAACTATAGAAAGACATTTAGCAAAAAAATCCACAAAAATAATTGCTATAAGCGATATACAAAAAGAAGAGCTTTGGAATCAGCATAGTATTTGCAATAAAGATAAATTAGTAGTTATACCTCTAGGGTTTGATTTAGATCGATTTCAAGAAAACACCGAAGAAAAAAGAAAGTCATTTAGAGATAAGTATAAGATTGATGACGATGAAATTGCAATTGGTATAATTGGAAGACTAGTTCCGATTAAAAACCATCCATTGTTTCTTAATGCAATCAATGAAGTTAAATTGAAAACTTCAAAAAAAATCAGAGCATTTATTATTGGGGATGGAGAAGAAAAAGATCAACTAATTGAACTCTTAAAATGTATTGGTTTGGATTACACGGAATGGAATGATCAGCAAGTGCGGGCTACAATTACTTTTACCTCCTGGATAAAAGATATAGATTGGGCAAATGCAGGATTGGATATAATTGCTTTGTCTTCATTAAATGAAGGCACTCCGGTAAGCTTGATTGAGGCACAAGCTTCAAATAAACCAATTATTACAACTAACGTTGGTGGGGTTGAAAATATTGTCATAGAAAACGAAACTGCTTTAATTACAGAGTCAGATAATTTAGATCAATTCTCTGAAGGCTTGTTGAAATTGATTGATGATGATGAATTAAGAGAGAAAATGGCCAGAAAAGGTTGGGGTTTTGTAAAAAAAGAATTTCATTATTCTCGGTTGATTTTTGATGTAAAAGAACTTTATTACTCATTGATAAACAATAACTAGAAATAAACATTTCGTTTCCCTTATAATTTTATATTTTTGTTGATTGCAAATTAGGATACATGATTTTAGAAAAAATAAAGAACTTAATACCACTAATTGTAATAGTTTCGCTTAGCGCCTGTAACTACAATTCCAATATAATGATGAAGACGGGGAAAGATTATTCTTATGATACCCTTCCTTCCGATGAATCAGCAGAATATATTATATCGCCAAGTGATGTAATTGAATTTAGACTTTATACAAATGATGGTAGTTTATTAGTCGATTTTACGGCATTAAAAGAGCAATCTAATGGAGCAAATTTTACATCAAGTATTACTTATTTAATTGAATTTGATGGTCAAGTAAAATTACCAGTAATTGGTAGGATTGAGTTGAAAGGAAAGACTGTTAAGCTGGCACAAGAGTTGCTGGAAGCAGAGTATGCTAAATATTATATTAAACCATTTGTTCAGGTCAATGTTATTAATAAAAGAGTAACTGTTTTTCCGGGAGGTAGTAGTAAAGCAAGAATAATTCCTTTAACAAATAACAACATGAATTTGCTAGAAGTATTAGGAGCTGTTGGAGGTTTGACAGAGTTAGCAAAAGCTGAAAGGATTAAGTTGATTAGAGGATCTTTAAAAGATCCAAAAGTGTATTTATTTGATTTCAGTACTTTAGAAGGTGTTAAACAAGCAGACTTTGTATTACAAGCAAATGACATTGTTTATATTGAACCTCGTACCGAATATTTGCAGAAGGTAATCAGAGATGTCGCACCAATTATAAGTTTAATAGCAAGTACCCTGACTCTATTCTTGGTTATAGATAATTTAAATAGGACAAATTAAAAAATAATGGAAGAAAGTAATTCTTCAGTAAATAATATCTCCGTTAAAGAAAGAAAAAGTTCTAATCTAAATACAGAGTTTGATCCAATTCTTTTTTTTCATTTATTAAGAAAAAATCTTGTATGGTTTGTTCTCATAATATTTTTGTGTGTTAGTTCATCAATAATTTATTTAAGATATACTGCACCTATTTATTCTTCCCAACTAACTTATCAGGTTAGTTCAGAAAATAGAGCAAATACAGTTTTAAACGTTGGTGGTCTTCAAGAGAATACCTTAGCTAAGGACATTGAAATTTTAAAATCTAAATTACTTTTTAAAAGAGCATTAAGGAGAATTCCAATAGATGTAAGTTTTTTTAATAAAGGAGAAATTTTATCAAATGAACTATATAGGTCAACACCTATATCAGTTGATTATGAAATTAAGGATTCAACAGTCTTAGGTCAAAACTTCTATGTAAAGTTTATAAATGATTTAGAATTTCAATTAACCTTAAATGAAATATCATTAGGCCAATTCAGAATAAATGAGAAGTTCAACCTTCCAAAGGTTAATCTAAAAGTTTCACTGTTAAGAGGCTATGATGTAAATGTTTTAGAGTCAGGTACGTTGTTTTTTAGAATTAATAGTTACGAATCTTTAACGAATGGATTAAATTCAAAACTTTCTGTTTTTCCATTAAATCAAGCAGCAAAAACGATTAACATTTCTTTTCAAGATTTAAACCCTCAAAAAGCTACGGATATTGTGACTGCTGTGGCTAATGAGTATATGGAGTACGATATAGAGGAAAGAAGTAAAGGTTCAAAAAATGCTTTAGAGTTTATTGATGCTCAACTGGATAGTTATTATAATAAATTAAAACTTTCAGAAAACAAGATTAAAGAATTTCATGAGGGAAACAATTATACTACTGCTAATCGTTCTTCAGCTTATTTTGATAGGAGTGTAAGATTAGAAAATGAATTAATAGATATTGAATTACAACTTTCGGTACTAAAGGAGATTAAAATATCTATTTCTTCAAATAAACAAGATGTAGATGTGTATGATTTATTACCAATTCTTGCAGGAACAGAATATGCAGGAGGAATAATGTCTTTAATAACTAATCTGAAAGAATTATTAATTAAAAAGGAAAATTTACAATTTGAGGTAACTAATAATAGTGAGGTAGTAAAGTCAGTAGGCCATAGAATTAAAATACAAAAGAAAATTCTTTTTGAGAGTATTAACTCCTCTATTGAAAAATTAGAGATAAAAAGGAATAAGATACTAGAAAAGACTCAAGAACTTGAGACTAAATTTGAAAATGTTCCAGAGCAAGAACTAGAGTATGCTAGACTTCAACGAGTCTTGTCAATTGATGAGAAGTTTTTTACAATGTTGATGGAAAAAAGAACTGAATATTCAATTTCTGACGCGGGGTTTGTTTCACAACATATAATTCTTGACAGAGCTATTATTCCAACTGTTCCAATTTCCCCTAATAAAAGAATATTTATAGGCCTTGGTTTGGCTCTTGGTTTAATGTTTAGTCTGATTTTATTATTGATTAAATATATTTTAAAAAATACAATTTCTTCGGTTGATGAAATTATTAGACAATCTTTTGCTGATATTATAGTGTTGGGAATTGTACCGAGGTATAAGCATTATATTCCTGTTTCTCAGCTAGTTGTAAATAAAAATCCAAAATCAATTATTGCAGAATCTTTTAGATCTATTAGATCAAATATGCAATTTATAGATGGTTTAGATGGAAAAAAACTCTTGGCCGTTACTTCTACTGTATCTGGAGAGGGTAAAACATTTTGTGCAATTAATATTGCAGGCATTATTGCATACTCAGGTAAAAAAGTTGTGATTTTGGATTTAGATATGCGGAAACCTAAAATTCATTTAGGTTTTGGGGTTGAAAACAATATTGGAATGAGTACGTTGTTAATAAAAAGTAACAAAATTGAAGATTGTATTCATCATAGTGAATTAGAAAATTTAGATTTTATAACCTCCGGTCCTATTCCGCCTAATCCTTCTGAACTAATTATCGGAGGAGAATTAGACAATATAATTAAATATCTTCAAATAGATTATGATTTTGTAATTATTGATAATCCTCCTATTGGATTGGTCTCTGATGCAATGGAGCTGCTTAAAAAAGCAGATTATCCTATTTATGTATTTAAAAATGAATATTCAAAAAAACACTTTGTAAATAATGTTGATAGATTGATGCTCGATAACGGGATTAATAAGTTGTCAGTTATTTTAAATGCAGTAGAGCACGGGATAAGTGGTTATGGAGGTGGTTATGGTTACGGATATGGAGGTGGATATGGGTATGGTTATGGAGGTTATTGTGAGGATGAGCCAAATGAAAAAGTTGGTTTTATCAAAAGAATTTTCGGAATAAAAAAATAGGCTGAATGAATTTTATTAAAAATAAAATACAAGGTTTGGTAGTTATTGAACCAAAAATACTTAAAGATGATAGAGGTTATTTTTATGAATCTTATAATTATGATTTGTTTAAAGAAAATGGAATTAAAGATGTTTTTGTACAAGATAACGAGTCTTTATCACAAAAAAAAGTACTAAGAGGTCTACATTTTCAGAAACCTCCTTTTTCTCAGGCTAAATTGATTCGAGTAGTCCAAGGAAAGGTTTTGGATGTTGCAGTTGATTTACGAAAAGAATCTGCAAATTATGGTAAGCATTATTCGATTGAGTTATCTGAGGATAATAAAAAAATGTTTTTTATACCTGAAGGATTTGCACATGGTTTTTTAACATTAGAAGATAATACCATATTCTCATATAAATGTACTAATTTTTATAGTAAAGAGTCGGAAGATTCATTATTTTGGAAAGATGCTGATTTGAATATTGATTGGGGTATTGAAGATCCTTTATTGTCTGTAAAAGACAAACATGCAAAGAATTTTAATGAATTTAAAACACAATTTTAAGTGAATTTAGTCTCAGGAAAGCACATATTATTCTTTTTAGGTGCACTTTTATTTTCATTACTTGTTAATAGTATAATGCTAAGGTTTGTTAAAACTCTTGGAATAAGAAATGAGGGAGAAGCAACTATAAGATGGAGTTCTGAAGTCAAACCAGCTCTAGGAGGTTTAACGTTTTATATTATTTTTTTATTATCAGTCATATTTCATTCGTTTATCTTTTCTTATGAAGGTAGTACTATTGATTTTAAGTTTATAGGGATTGTTTTAGCGACATCATTAGGTTTTTTAATGGGTTTGTCAGATGATGCGTATAACACTCGTCCAGTATTAAAGTTTTTAACTCAAGTATTATGTGGGGTAATACTTATTTATTCAGGAACATATATTACTATTTTTGAGAGCGATTTATTGAATTACTCTTTAACAATATTATGGGTTGTGGGGTTAATGAACTCTATAAATATGTTAGATAATATGGATGGTATAACTACTATAGTTTCTTTGGTTATGAGTTTTTCAATTTTAGTATTGATGCTTATGAATAATGATACTGTAAGCATAGGGACTACAATTGTTGTTGGTTTATTGGCTTCTTTGTTGGGTTTTTTGTGTTTTAACTGGAGTCCAGCAAAAATGTATATGGGAGATACAGGTAGTCAGTATTTAGGTGTCCTTTTAGCAGCACTTAGTATTACTTACTTGTGGAATCCAGTAACAACAAGTGAATTTGCTATTTCTCGACAATTATTAGTTCCTTTATTATGTTTTATTGTTCCAATTGTAGATACTACAACTGTAACAATAAAGCGTTTAAGTAAAGGTGATTCTCCTTTTATTGGCGGTAAAGATCATACAACTCATCATTTAGTTTATTTGGGTTTTTCAGAGAAACAGGTAGGAGTTATAATTGCTCTGATATCAATAATTTCTTCTTCTATTGCTATATATGCAATAGCGAGTATTAAAGTATGGAGTCATTCGTATACAGCTCTTTTTAGTGCTTATTTTTTAATTGTTTTTGTAGTATTATTTTTAATAGCAAAGAAAAATGTTAAATAGATCAAAAAATGATTAATGATGAAGAAGAGTTTATAGAAGTAATTGGTTCAAGAGTCCATAATCTTAAAAATATTTCTGTAAAAATCCCGCGAAATAAATTGGTTGTTATGACTGGTGTAAGTGGTAGTGGGAAATCCTCATTAGCTTTTGATACAATCTATGCCGAAGGACAAAGGAGGTACTTGGAAACTTTTTCTGCTTATGCTAGAAATTTTCTTGGAACAATGGATAGACCAGATGTTGATAAGATTAGTGGTTTAAGTCCTGTTATAGCCATTGAACAAAAAACAATTAGTAAAAATCCTAGATCTACGGTTGGAACTATTACTGAAGTATATGATTTTTTCAGATTGTTGTTTGCTAGAGCTTCAGAAGCTTATTCTTATAACACGGGTGAGAAAATGGTGAAATATACCACATCTCAAATAGTTGATTTAATAATTGAGAAATACGAGAGTAAAAAATTGATTGTATTAGCTCCTGTTGTAAAAGGAAGAAAGGGGCATTATCAAGATTTGTTTACTCAAATATCTAAACAAGGATTTGTAAAGGTTAGGATTAATGGAGCATTAGTAAATATTACTCCAAAGATGAAGTTAGATAGATATAAAACTCATGATATTGAGATTGTTGTTGATCAAATTAAAGTTAAAAAAGAAGACAGGAAACGTATTTCTGATGGAGTAAATCTCGCAATGAAGCATGGAAAAGACTCTATAATGGTTTTTGATGTTGAGAATGATAAATTCTCTTTATTGAGTAAGAATTTAATATGTCCTTCAACTGGAATATCTTATGATGAGCCAGCTCCCAATTTGTTTTCTTTTAATTCTCCATATGGAGCTTGTAAAAAGTGTAATGGATTAGGTTTAATTTCTGAGATAGATTTTGAAAAGGTTATTCCTAATTCAGCATTATCGATTAAAAAAGGAGGGATAGTTCCTTTAGGTGAATATAAGAATAATTGGACTTTTAAACAGATAGAAGCTATTGGGTTGAAATTTGGATTTACAATAAATACTCCAATTAAAGATATTAATCAGGAAGCTATTGATTGTTTGTTAAATGGATCTACAGAAACATTAGTTGTAGAACAAAATGTAGCTGGAATTACTTCTGATTATAATGTTGAATTTGAAGGGATTGTAAATATTATAATCAGGCAATTTGAAGAGAATAAAACTAAATCAATAGGGCGTTGGGCAAATAACTTTATGAATAAAGTGACATGTACAACTTGTGAAGGAAGCAGACTTAAAAAGCAAGCTATGTATTTTAAAATTGATAACAAGTCTATTGCTGAGTTGGCAGGATTAGATTTAATCAGTCTTTTTAAGTGGTCTTCTACTGTACAAAGTAGCTTGTCTAAAAACCAACAAGTAATAGCAAAAGAAGTTTTAAAAGAAATAAATACACGACTACAATTTTTATTAGATGTTGGATTAACTTATTTGTCGTTAAATAGAAGCTCTAGAACTCTATCTGGAGGAGAGGCTCAAAGAATTAGATTAGCAACACAAATAGGATCACAACTAGTAAATGTATTGTATATTTTAGATGAACCTAGTATTGGTTTGCACCAAAGAGATAACCATAAATTAATTAGTTCATTAAAAGAGTTAAGGGATGTTGGTAATTCAATAATTGTTGTTGAGCATGATAAAGATATAATGTTGGCATCAGATCATATTATAGATATTGGTCCAAGAGCAGGTTTGCATGGTGGAGAAGTAGTTTCAGAAGGAAATCCAAAAGATTTTATTAGTAACAATACAGAAACTGCTAATTTCTTAAGTGGAAAAATAGCAATAGATATTCCAAAAAAAAGGAGAAAAGGTAGCGGTAATTTTTTAGAGTTAAAAGGTGCTTCTGGAAATAATCTAAAAAACGTAGATATAAAAATACCCTTGGGTAAATTAGTTTGTGTTACTGGAGTTTCGGGCAGTGGAAAATCTACGTTGATAAACGAAACTTTGTATCCAATTCTAAATCATTTTGTTTATAAAGCTGTAAAAAAGCCTTTACCATATAAATCAATTAAAGGGTTAGACCATATTGATAAAATTATTGATATTGATCAATCTCCAATTGGACGGACACCTCGTTCTAATCCTGCAACTTATACTGGAGTTTTCACAGATATTAGGACACTCTTTAGTAATTTGCCGGAAGCAAAAATTAGAGGATATAAGCCAGGTAGGTTTTCATTTAATGTAAAGGGTGGGAGATGTGAAATTTGTAAAGGAGCTGGCGTTAAAACTATTGAAATGAACTTTTTACCTGATGTATATGTAGAGTGTACAGATTGTAATTCAAAAAGGTATAACAGAGAAACATTAGAGGTTCGATATAAAGGAAAGTCAGTTGGTGATGTTTTGAATTTGACAATAGATCAAGCTGTTGATTTTTTTGAAAATATTCCTGAAATTGTTCGAAAAATAAAAGGTTTAAAAGATGTTGGACTCGGTTATATTAAATTAGGTCAACCATCTACAACGTTATCTGGAGGAGAAGCACAAAGAGTAAAGTTAGCAACAGAATTGGCTAAAAAACAAACGGGAAAAACGTTTTATATTTTAGATGAACCATCTACAGGACTTCATTTTGAAGATATTAGAATATTTCTTGAAGTAATTGATCGTTTAGTGAATTTAGGAAATTCAGTTTTAATTATTGAACATAATATGGATATTATTAAGGTAGCTGATTATGTGATAGATATTGGTCCTGAAGCTGGAGGTAGTGGTGGTGAAATTGTGGCTGAGGGAACCCCAGAACAAATAATCCGTAATAAAGAGAGTTATACTGCAAAGTATTTGAAACAAGAATTAAACTAAAAGAGAGAGATTATGACGGATGATAAGAAAATTGAAAAAAAGTTTAAAGAAAGAGATTGGAATGAAATAAAGACAAATGATTCGTGGATTATCTTTAAGGTAATGGCTGAGTTTGTTGAAGGTTTTGATAAGATGGCAAAAATAGGGCCTTGTGTATCTATTTTTGGTTCAGCTAGAACGAAAGCTGATAATAGATATTTTGGAATGGCAGAAAGTATTGCTACTAAACTTTCAGAGAAAGGATATGGTGTTATATCTGGAGGGGGACCTGGAATTATGGAAGCAGCAAATAAAGGTGCATTTGAAGCTGGGGGAAGATCTGCAGGTTTAAATATTGAATTGCCATTTGAACAGTTTAATAATCGATATATTGATTCTGATAAATTGATTAATTTTGATTATTTTTTTGTACGAAAAGTGATGTTCATGAAATATTCTCAAGGCTTTGTAGCTTTGCCAGGAGGTTTTGGAACTTTTGATGAGCTTTTTGAAGCTTTAACCTTAATTCAAACGGGTAAAATAGGTAAGTTTCCGATTGTTTTAGTTGGTAAGGATTATTGGGGAGGATTAGTCGACTGGATAAAAAAAACTGTTTTAGAAAAGGAAAATAATATCAGTGAAACAGATCTAGATTTGTTTGCTCTCGTTGATAGTGTAGATGATGCCGTAAAATGTATAGATGATTTTTATAGTAATTATTTACTTAAACCAAACTTTTAGGTTTGTTAACATTTGTAAGTTTATAAGTGCCCTTATTATTTCTCTAGAATCTTTATTTATATTATAGATTTGTTTTAAACTTAATTTCAACTACTGTTAATTAGAGTTTGTAAAATTCGGTAATTCGGATAATTGTTTTATTTTTATTGCATTAATGTAATAAATCAACATTTATGAGAAAGTTCACTTTTTTTTCTGCTTTTACTTTTCTATTTTTAGGAACTATTTTTGGTCAAGACACTGGATGGGAAAAATATATGCCATCAATTGGTATACACGGTGGAGTTAATTCATACATAGGAGATGTCAGCAGTTCTCCTGGAACAAATGTTTTCTCATATGCTAAGCCAGCTTATGGATTTTATTTAGAAAAGAAAATTGGAAGTGTTTTTGGAATTTCATCTTATGCAATGTTTGGTAAGATCTCTAAAAGTCAATTAGATGATAATGTCTTTTTGAATTTTGAGACTAATATTATTAATTTTGATTTAAATATTTTAATAGATTTTGACAACGGAAAAGTAATTAATGAATCTTCACTTTTCTCACCGTTCTTATCTTTTGGAGTTGGTTACTTAGCTTTTGATCCTAAGGGAGATCTTTCAACTAATGGGACATTTTATAATCATTGGTCGGATGGTACCTTGAGAGATATTTCTGAATCCACTTTAGGTTCAGATACATTGTCTAATTTTTTGTCTAGGGATTATGAATATGAATCTTCATTAAAAGACAGTAATAATAATTATCCTAAAACAACTTTTACTATACCTATTAGATTTGGTTTTAAATTTGAATTGACAGAAAAAGTAGATGTAAGAATTACAGCGGCTTACATCCTAACAATGACAGATTATTTAGACAATTTTGCAACAGGAGGGAATGACAATATGTTTTATACATCAATGGGCATTCAGTATAACTTTATTTCACAATCTAAAAAAGAGGATAAATTTGATGGGTTTGATTTTGCATCTTTAGATAATGATGACACCGATGGGGATGGAGTTTTTGATCATAAAGATTTATGTCAAGGAACCAAAAAAGGAGTGAAAGTTGATAATAAAGGTTGTGCATTAGATGTTGACAAGGATGGCGTTCCAGATCATATGGATAAGGATTTAAAAACACCTAAAGGAGCTATGGTTAAAAGTGACGGCACTACATTGACAGAAGAAATGATTGCTCAAGAAGTATTGATGAGAGATTCAGTAGTAACAGAATATCGTGTTTTTAAAGCTGAAGATTTATCTAAAAACGATTTGGAAGACATACAAAAAAAATATGAAGAAGCTAATAATATTTCATTGTTAAGTGGAGTATTAATTCCTGGAAAATTTCAGCCATTAGATTCAGACAAAGATAATTATATTTCTGCAAAAGAAGTGACTAACGCAATTGACGGATTTTTTGAAGGAGAAAATAATTTATCTGCTAAGGATCTAAATACATTGATAGATTTCTATTTTGATCAATAGCATAATAACGATATGAAATGATAAACCAGCTAATTCTATTAATCCAAGTACTTGGATTGTTTTTCTACCAATTAATACTTACAGGAGATTTAGCTGTTACTCAGAAATTTCCTAACTCTTTAACTCAAGGGAAAGAGGTTGTTATTGAAATCACAATAAATAAGGAAAATGTTAATGGATTTGCTAAGTTTCAGCAGGTTTTACCTGAAGGATTTACCGCTGAACCAATAGAAACTAAAGGCGCAACATTTTCTTTTAAAGATAGTAAAGTTAAATTTATTTGGATGGCTTTACCTGTCGAAAAAGAATTTACAATTTCTTACAAGCTCAAACCTAATCAAAGTACTTTAGGAAATTTTACTGTTGGGGGTAAGTTTTCATTTATAACAGATAGTGATCGAAAGAATATAGTTATTCCTATGACTAATTTTTCGGTTGTATCAGAAGAGTTAGTTGAAGAAGCTACTAAAGAAGATCCTATTATAGAAGATGTTACTGAGGAATCAATTATAGAAGAATCTACAGAAGAAATAGTTGAAGATGTTGAGATTCCAGAAGAGTTAACTAAACTCGATAGTGACGGTGAAAATAGTATTAAAATTCTTACAATAAATTGTAAAAGAAGTATAAAGGATCTTGAGAATGGTAAATTTAAAGTAAGTATAGAAATTAATAAAAAAGGAGTTGAAGGTTTTGCTAAAATTATAGAGGAAATTCCGGATGGTTTTTTAGCAAGTAAAGGAAATAGTAGAGGAGGAGCCTTTTCATTTAAGAAACATGAAGTTAAAATATTGTGGATGACTGTTCCTAAAGAAGACCTTTATGTAGTTAGCTACAATATTGAAGCTATTGCAGCAACATTAAATGGGGATTATAATATTATAGGCCACTATTCTTATTTGGATAATAAAATTATAACTAAATATGATATTTCCGGATCTGTATTTAATTTAAATATTGAAGAGATAATTGCAGAAGATCCGATTGGAGAAGAGACCCAAGTCTTTGCTGAAGAAGAAACTCTAACTGAATCTAAGACAGAAGAGCTTTTAGATGGTGTTACAGAGATTATTACAGAAGAAATTTCAGAACCAGTTGCTAAAATAGAAGATTCAGCAGTTTTTGATAAAAGTTCTATCGCTGTTGATAATATGAATGAAATTACTTCAGTATCAAGTCCAGATCATGGGGTAACTTATAAAGTTCAAGTTGGAGCTGGTCATAGAAAAGTTTCTTCAACTTATTTTAAAACAAAATTTAAGTTAAAAGATAATGTAAGTACTATTAATCATGAAGGTTGGATTAAATATTTGGTAGGTTCTTATGATGAATATAAATCTGCTAGAGACAAGAGAAATACTGTAAGAAATAATGTTAAGACTGCTTTTGTAACAGCTTATAATTCTGGAACTAGAATTACAGTTCAGGAAGCACTTATGATTTCTAGTCAAAAATGGTACAAATAGGATTGTATCTTTAATTTATTATCTTCGTATCAGTTGAATATTAAGACTATTATGCTAAAACGTTTATTATTTTTATTAGTTATTTTTTTGTTATGCACTTCAATATTTGCTATTGGAGATAATGACTCTATACAAGAACCAGTAAAAGAAGAGGCTTCCAAAGATATGTTTTATGGACCTACTATTGGATTAGGCCTAGGAATGTTTAAGTTCTACGGTGATATAATGGATGCCAATTATGGAAGTCCTTTAATCAGTAATATTGGTTACGATCTTCATGTTAAACAACAATTAAATAATTATTTTACGGCAAAGTTTTATGTTCTTTTTGGTACTTTAAGTGCTAACGAAAGGTCAGTTGACCGTAATCTTAATTTTAGATCAAAGATAACTGTTGGTGGATTTGCCTTGCTGTACAATTTCGACCAAATTTTACCAAAAGATAGAGTTATAAGTCCATTTATTTCTTTAGGTATTGAATCTGTTGAATTTAATTCTAAAACCGATTTATATGATAGAGCTGGCAAGGAATATAATTATTGGTCAGATGGTTCAATTAGAGATATATCAGAAACTGACGCTAATGCTAATAGTGCTCTTGTAATACAGCAAGATTATTTTTACGAAACTGATTTAAGAGAACAAAATTATGATGGCTATGGGAAATATTCAGAAAGAACTTTTGCTATACCTATAGGTATAGGGGCCAAAATGCATATGACCAAAAATATTGATTTTGCTATTGGGTCAACTTTCCATTTTACTTTTTCGGATGTAATTGATAATGTTGATGGAGCTAGTACCGGAGAACGTTTAGGAAGTCAAACAAAAAATGGAGGAAACGATAATTTCTTGATGACATCGTTTGCTTTGAGTTACAATTTTTTAAGACATAAGAAGGTAGACAAAATTGAAGAGCTTTTAGAGTTAGTTGATTATAGTGATTTTGATATGGAAGATGAAGATGGAGATGGAGTTAATGATTTTATTGACGAATGTTCATGGACACCTGAAGGAGTTGAGGTTGATGAAAAAGGTTGTCCTTTAGACAAAGATGGTGATTTTGTTCCAAACTATAAAGATGATGAATTAGAAACAAGAGATGGAACTCCAGTCACAAGAACTGGAGTAGAAATGACAGATGACATGATATTTGAGGCATATCAGCATTATATGGATTCAACAGGTATGTTTGCAGAAACAGAAACTAGACTTATAGCTGCTGAAAAACGGAAAAAGAAGAGGTATAAAGTACAAGTAGGAAGTTTTACAGAAGCAATAGATGTAAATTTAGTAGATAAATTCTTAGGTATTCCAGATGTTGAGATTAAAACATTTGGAGATAGTTTAACTATAATTGCTGTGGGTGATTATAACAATTTACCTGAAGCTATTAAAAGAAAAATACAATTAACTGAAGAGGGATTTGATGCGGCTATTGTTGTAGAGGAAGAAAAAAATGGGTTGTTTAAATCTGTTGGAGATCAAGCAAATAATATGACTGTTGATTATCAGACTTCTGCAAATCTTAATTCTCAAGGCTTGATATTTAGAGTTCAATTAGGGGCATTCTCTAAAAGGTTACCAAAAAGTTATTTGAATGATGTTGGAAACATTATGGAGATTAAAGCTGATGATGGTTTATGGAAATATTTACATACAAGTTCATTTAAAACTGTTAAAGATGCTGCAGTAATGAAGATTGATTTAGCTATTGATTACGGAGTTGAAGATGCTTTTATTGTAGCTTATAAAGACGGTAAACGTATCTCACTCTCTAAGGTTGGAGTAGAAATATCTGGTGAAGAAAATATTGTTCCAACTCAAGAAAAGAAATTTGATAAAACAGCAGTTAAATTTAAAGTTCAAATAGGAAGTTACAAGAACCAATTGCCTACTGAAGTTTTGAGTACATTTATGGAAATGGAAGGAGTAGAACAGTATGATATTGACGGTGGATTAACGAGATATACTGCAGGAGGAGAGTTTACTAGTTACGAAGAAGCTGAAAATTTTAAAGCTAAACTAGTTCAAGGAGGAGTTGGAGCTGCATTTATTATTGCGACTCATAAAGATGAGTTAATCCCAGTAACTAAAGCCCAAGAGATTTTAGCAGAATAAGATACTATTAATATTGTATACAAAAAAAGGTCTTGTTCTAAATTTAGAACAAGACCTTTTTTTAATAAATTGATATTAGTTTATTTTACATCACCTCTATTTGCAACATAAATATCCCATTTTGCTAAATTATCTACCATGTCTTGTGGTAAATCAGATTCAAATTGCATCCATTCTCCAGTTTTTGGATGTTCAAACCCTAAAGATTTTGCATGTAGCGCTTGTCGAGGTAATATTTTAAAACAGTTGTTTACAAACTGTTTATATTTACTAAAAGATGTTCCTTTAAGAATCCTATCTCCTCCGTATTCTAAATCATTGAAAAGAGTATGTCCGATATGTTTCATGTGGACACGTATTTGGTGAGTTCTACCTGTTTCTAACTTACATTCTATTAAAGTAACATAGCCATAGCGTTTTAACACCTTGTAATGCGTTACTGCATGTTTTCCATAATCCTCTTCAGGAAATACTTCCATCACTTTTCTGTTTTTTAATGCTCTTCCAACATTACCTGTTACTGTTCCATCATCCTCTTTAACATCTCCCCAAACTAAAGCGTGATATCTTCTTTCGGTAGTTCTATCGTGAAATTGTTTTCCAAGATGTGCTAAAGCATGGTCATTTTTAGCTATGACCATAATTCCTGTAGTGTTTTTATCTAATCTATGAACTAAACCAGGTCTATTTGCAACATCAGTTTGAGGTAGATTTTCAAAATGAAAAATTAAACCATTAACTAGTGTTCCTGTATAGTTGCCGTATCCAGGATGAACAACCATTTCTGACTGTTTATTAATCACAATAACAGTATCATCCTCATAAAGTATATTCAAAGGAATATCTTCAGGTATCAATTCAATTTCTTGTGGAGGATAGGCTAATTCAACAGTTATTTTGTCAAGAGGCTTTACCCTATAGTTTGGTTTTACTGTTTTTTTATTGACAAATATATGACCATCAATTGCAGCACTTTGAAGCTTGGTTCTGGTCGCATTAGGAATACGATCCATTAAAAATTTATCAATTCTCAACAATTCTTGTCCTTTATCTGCAACAAAACTATAATGCTCATATAGACCATCATTGTTTGTTAATTCTTCTGTTTCTTGCTCCACGTTATTTAGAAATAATAATTTTTTTAAGAATAGATTTTCTATTATCTGTATTTGTAAAACGAACTATGTATAATCCATTTGAAACTCCCGTAACATTAAATTTATTACTAAGATTTGATTCAGTTTGTAAAATAAGTTTACCATAAATATCTAACAATTCAATATGATATGAATTTTGATTCGTATTATTTATTTTAAAATAAATACTCTCTTTTGTAGGATTAGGGTAGACTTCAAAATTTTCAGTATCATTTTTAATATCTTCTGAACTAACAACTACTGGAGGAAGGCTTCGAAAAACAGGTCGAAGCATTAATGAGCCATCAGGAATATTACTTGTAGGGTTTTCCCAAACACCAACAGAATTAAAGTGAACTTTTGTTCTGTTATTAGTATTAACATCCCAACCAACATTTAAAAATTCTGATGTAATTTTTTCCCATCCAAAATAATAAGTCCCGGCTGTTAAGTATAAAGGAGCATCTAATGTATATTTTAAGTATTCATTAGTGTTAGAATAAATTGGGCTTGTAAATTGAGTAGCAGTTTGTGAGTATATCTCTACTTCAGGACTCAAGCTACTCCAGACTTTTAAACGGAAGGTTTGTGCACTTAAGTTATTCATTATAGGATTAAAATAGATCTGAAAAGCAGTTAAGGTATCGTCTTTTTTAAGGTTAAACTCATGTGCTAATTTAGAGCTAATTCCCTGTACACCATAACCCAATTCAGCACTACCATCATCATAAGCATAATAATCATGAAAAACTTGGTATGAAAGTACGGTGTCATTTTTAGCATAATCATCAGGTAAGCCAGAAAAATCAAAATAATTTTTAACTTGAAAAACCTTTGATTCAGCTATTTCTACAGGAAAGTAAAAGTTATGAGGTGATTGATCTATTTCTATAGGTATAGTTCCTTGAGAGTTGGCCGGAACAGTATAGCTTGAGATCCCTAAAGGAAAAGAATCTTCTATCGGTCCGGCACCATTATTATTTATAGTTTCAATATGAAATTGTATAGGCTTAGGTGTATTAAAATTATTGATATGTGTTATGTCAAGGGCGAATTTCATAAAACCAGAAGTATCTGTTAGGTAATGAATCCATGGCATTGAAGTATACTCATTAAGTAGGTTGTGGTGATTGGTAATAAAAGAAATATCATTTAAAGTTGTATCTTGATGAGTCCGGTTATCATTTAAATAAACATAATCGATATGCCAATGATCTACATTACCAGAAAGAGTTGCCCAATTTATAAAACGAAATTGGAAAACATTGTTGTGAAAATTGTTGTCTACAGCAATCATTACTTTTTCAAAAGGTTGGTTTGGCATTCCAGGCATACCCCACATTCTAACCCAACTGCTATCTGACTGTTTAAAAAACTCTAAACGTAAACTATCTCTTGTTTCAGGTTTATTTCCATTTCCTTGAGGTTGATAATAAAAACTTAGAAATACACTATCAATAATAGTTGTTAAATCAATTTGTTTAGATGTTAATGTATCCGCGGGTCCAAAAGAAGTGGGAGATGCAAAGTTATAAGGTGTTCCTGTAGAATCTAAGCCGTCAAATGTAGCCACACCAAAAGTTATGGGATAATCTGGAAAGCTTGAGTTAACGTAAACATTAATATCTTCCCACAAATTAGCCTCTGGATAAATGTGGTTTTGTGAAAAATCATCTAAAAAAGGAAGTGTTAATGCTACTTTTTTACTTTCTACATGGGTTCTATTGTAAACAGAGTTTGGTAAATCTTTATTTACATTGTAATAAGTTCCAATAACGTTATTTCCACCAAGCTCATATATAGTATCCTTTTGTGAAAATACTGCAGAACATAATAGAAATACAAGTAATAATATGTAAAGATGTTTAATCATAGTTGGCTTAAAGTGTCTGTAATATGTATCGTGTCGGAAGGAGTTATTTTTACTTTCATAGTATCACAAGTAAAATACAAATCTACTGAACTGCCCATTTTTATAGCAACCTTTTCGCTTCTAATTGGGTTTTGACGATATACTTTCGCATTTAAAGTATCTATAGCAGTTTCGCATTGGCAATTTTTATAATCACTAAACCCTATATTTAAAGAGGTACTCATTAATTTATTTTCAGATTCTTCTTTTGTTAATCCTTTTAAAAAGGGGACCATTACTTTTTCATTACTTGTACCTATACCTATTGTCAATAATATTGTAGAGCCTTTTTTTATTTTATCATTAAGAGAAACTTTTTTTCCATCAATTTCTTGCTTTAACACACAATTAACGCATTCTGATGGGCGATGTTGTGTCTTAATATTAAGTCCATAACTTTCTAATTTTGCTACAGCCAATCTTAATGACATATCAACTAAATTAGGCATAGATATTTTAGGGGGAACAACTTTAGATACGGTGATATAAATTGTTCTATTTTTTTTTACTATATCATCTGCCGCAGGATTTTGTTCTAAAACAACTCCTTTATCAGATTCAGCAATATAAATTGAATCTAGAATAGTAAAACGAAGTTTTTTCTCTTTAAGTAGAGCTTCTGTGTCTTCAATCGATAACCCTTCCAAGCTTGGAACACTAATTGTCTGTCCGTGTAGTGTATAACCATCAATAAACTTAAAAACAGCCCAAATAACACCTCCAGCAAACACCAAAGAGATAAGTAGATTGATTATAAAAGATTTACTGAATAAAAATTTAAACATTCATTAGTATTATTAAGGAACAAATATAGGAAGAGATTTATAATTCTATGCTATAGCTTAGACCATAAACGTGATTATGTTTTAAGTTTGTTACGTTAAACCTATTCTCAAACATATAAAAGAATTTTACAGCACTTTTATCACTTATTTTATAAGAACTGCCTAAAGCAATTCGAGTTCTATTTATTATGTTTTCGTTATTAAATTGATAATAAAATTCATAAGCTACATAGGGAGATATTTTCTTGTTAAGCTTATATTTAACTGAAAATTTATTTCTACTAACAAATGGGTTATTTTCATTTTTGGAAGCACCTTTTAATTGAATTTTGGTTCTAAATCCCAAACGAAATTTGTTAACCTTTTTTTTATAAGCGAACCCTATATCTATTCTATGAATAAGATCATAGTTTTCAGCTGAATAGTCATTATCACGATTAAACCGATAATTTAATCCAAAATAAAGACCTTTTCTGAGTTTGTACTTAGCGCCAACTTCTATAAAAGATTTATCTATATGGCTAATGTTTTCATCAAACCTAAGTTCTTTGGCTAATGATAATTCAAAGTCATTAATCTTTTTAGAAACGCTAACACCAGTCCATAGTTTAGCATCGCTAACAATTTGTGCATTAACATAAAGGGGAAGAGAGAGTAATATGATGAAAAATCGTTTACTCATTTCTGTTACTTACAAAAGTGGTCTCGTTATGACTATTTGTAGGGTCTGATTCATGATAGTAAATAACAACCTTAACAGTATCTCTTAAAAAGTCAATTCTTCCTATTTGAACTCGATTAATTTCTAATCCAGTTCTGTCTCTTAAGTCAGCTATAAGGGCTTCATGGTTTTCTGGTTTAACATTCTCAATCTTTTCATAAATAATCGATTTTCTCGATTCATGTTTCAATAAGAATACTTTTTCAAGAAAATAAGTAGCAGCTATAATAGTAATGTTAACTAACATTAATTCAGCAAGACTGATTTTTTTTCCTGCTAATGAATTTAGAACAGCAATAGCAATAACCATAAATAAATAGGTCATTTCTTTAATGGGTAGCTGCTCTGTTCTATATTTTAATATGCCGAATATGGCAAATAAACCAAAGGCAAAAGCCATATTCATTTTTACATCGCTCATTACAATACAAACGAAAAAGATCATGAAATTGATCAAGAAAAAAGTAACTAAGTAATCTTTTCTTTTATGGATAGGAAAGTAGATTACCCTTACCAGCATAAAAACAACGGAAAAGTTTATTAAAAAACGGATAATCATTTCGAAAAAATCATCAAAGTCAATTAGTTTTGAGCCTAAAATTGGTATTCTTAGTAGTAATTCGTCAATCATGGTTTTAGTTTATTAATTTTTAATATTCTTTCTTTAAAATTATTTTGCTTCAAATCTTTATTAAGTAATGCTGTTCCAATACAGTACTTACTCATGCTGCTTTTTCTGATATGGTGTTTTCTAATTGCTTTAATAAAATCAGAATTAGATGAAGCTTTCTCTTGTTTTACTTCTGCAATAATAATATGAGGTATATTTTCTTCTCTGTTATCAGAAAAGGATTTAAAGCCTAAATTAAGATCTATAGTTAATCGCTCATTAGCTGTTTTGTGCACTAAAGTTAATCGAGTAAAGCTATTCCATAAAGTTGGAATTATTTCTTGTCCATTAAAAAATGAATAAGAATTATCATCTACAAATTTTTTAGATACATCTGAAAGCTCTGTTTCAATATTATTAGTTTTAGTTCTTGCTTTTATTGTTCTACTTTTATTGTTTTTGAACTTAACTTCTAAATAGCTTAATTCAGATTCTATGTATTTTCTAAATCGCACCTTAATTCTGTTTGCTTTTCCGTTATGGTGTCTTATATAACTTTGTAAATCTGGGGTATCGAAGTAAAGTGTTTTATAACTATTTGTACGTTTTTCTTTAATTTCAAGTATAGAGTAGTAAGGAATTATCTCAGTAAGAATAGTAGGTAAAATATCTGCATTGAAAACAAATTTAGTATCAGTTCTATTTTGCAGCTTTACACGGTCCATTTGTTTTAAGGAAATAGGAGTTAGCTTACTTAATGCAGTTGTTAATTCTGGATTCATTTTTTCTCGATAGTTATAGTCCCAACGTTTCCCTCTTCGTTTCCTCCAATGTCAATTGAAATAAACACAGGAGTTAATGGTGTGCTAACAGAAGATTTATCTTCGTTATAAGCGAAAACTTTGTAAGAACCTTTCCTTAAATTATTAAATTTAAAAGTTCCATCATAGTTTGTTTTTATATTGTCGTCATAAATTTCATCATTATCACCATAAACGATATATACATCTTCATCTGCAAAAGCTCCGTTTTGTAGAATGATTTGATTTTTTCCTTGAGTGGTAACATCAACAATTAGTTTTGAAATACCATTATCGGCATCTACTAAATCTCCCTTTGTATTGCAGGTAATAGTAAGAATGTCATTATCTATTGACACTGTGAAAGGACTTCCCGTAATAGTATCAAGTCCAGCTTTTATATTTGTTGCAATAGTTATATTGCTACTAGCGTTAGAACAATTAACTTGTATTAAAGTTCTATTTGTAAAGTTTGGAGGAAGAGTAAGGTCATTTGAATTTAAAAACCAAACTGCATAATTATCAGTAGTGCCAGGTGTATTAATTAAGAAAAAATCTTGACCTTTAATTTCTGCTCCAGGAACAGTCGTTATTAGAGTTGTTTCGGCTCTTGATTCAGAAATTTCTGAACCAGAAATTGTTCCAGAAATTGAAGATTTACCACCTTCGCCTTCTTCTTTAGAGCAAGAAAGTAATGTTAAGACTATGCTACTAAATATAAAAACGTTCTTTATCATATTTAATTTTATTATGTTTGACTACTCAAAATTTAAGAATTTTAAAAGTAGTACAAAATAATTATTAAACAGCGTTAAATGGTTAAAAGGTCATTGCATATTGAATACTTTGAATTTGAAACGTGTAACGGTTTGAGTGAGGAGTTAAAAGGGTTGGTTGCCGAAGCTGATAGTAATTTGAAAAATGCTTATGCACCTTATTCCAATTTTAAGGTAAGTGCAGTATGTAAACTTTCTAATGGTGAGGTAATTAAAGGCACAAATCAAGAAAATGGAGCATATCCATCTGGATTATGTGCAGAAAGAGTAGCTATATTTGCTGCTAAATCTCAATTTCCTGATGAAAATGTAGATAAGATTGTAATCACAACAGCGCAATCTTCCACCGAACCAGTTTCACCTTGTGGAGCTTGTAGGCAAGTGTTAATTGAGTATGAAATAACTCAAAATCAGCCAATTGAATTAACTATAAAATCAGGAGATTCAAAGGTTTGGCAATTTAAAAGTATAGGTGATATCTTACCTTTTGCTTTTGATGGTGAATTTTTAAAAGAAAAAGGATAATGAAACCATCAATTATAATGTTTTATTATTTTAAATTTGTGCGTTAATATTAAAATTATGGCAAAGAAAACTAAATTTTCAAAAGAGCAGTACTTAGCTTGGTACAAGTCAATGTATTTGATGCGTAAGTTCGAAGAGAAATTGAGCCAACTTTACATCCAACGTAAGTTTGGTGGGTTCTTACATCTATATATAGGACAAGAAGCGGTTGTTGCAGGAGCAGTTTCTGCAACTAAACCTGAAGATAATATGATAACAGCTTATCGTTGTCATGCTCATCCTATAGGTAAAGGAACACCTATTAAATATATGATGGCAGAGTTGTATGGAAAAACCACTGGTTTATCTAAAGGTAAAGGTGGATCTATGCATATGTTTGATGTTAGTAGAAGAGTTTTTGGTGGACATGGTATTGTTGGAGGTCAAATTCCTTTAGGTGCTGGATTAGCTTTTTCAGAAAAGTATAAAGGAACCGATGCTGTAACTATGTGTTCTATGGGAGATGGGGCAATTCGTCAGGGAGCTTTGCATGAGGCTTTTAATATGTCTATGACTTGGAAGTTGCCAGTAATCTATATCATAGAGAATAATAGGTATGCAATGGGTACTTCTGTAGAAAGAACATCTAACGTAACTGAATTGCATAAAATAGGATTGAGTTATGAGATGCCAAGTGAGGCTGTTGATGGTATGGATGTCGAAGCGGTTCATGATGCAATTGCTAAAGCTGCTAAGCATTGTAGAGACGGGAAAGGCCCTTACCTGTTAGAAATGGAAACTTATCGTTTTAAAGGACATTCAATGTCTGATCCACGTAAATATAGAACAAAAGAAGAAGAGGCAGAATATGTTGATAGTGATCCTATCACTAAAGTGTTGAAAGTAATTACGGACAATAAATATGCTTCTCAAAAAGAATTAGATACAATTCATGAAGGTGTTAAGGAAGAAATTATAGATGCAATTAAATTTGCTGAGGATTCTCCATTTCCTGAGCCTGAAGCGATGTATGAAGATATTTATGCAGAACCAGATTACCCTTTTATTAAGGATTAGAATTTAGTTTATAATTGTTAGTGACTAGTTTATAGTTATTGATGTTAAAAAAATAATAGTTAGAAAGTAAAAGTTGATAGTTGAGACTTTAAAGTTGCAACTTTAAACTTTTAAACTTTTAAACTTTCAAACTCAAGATAAGATGGCTGAAATAGTTAGAATGCCCAAATTAAGTGATACCATGACTGATGGTGTGGTAGCAAAGTGGCATAAGAAAGTTGGAGATAAGGTAAGTGAAGGAGATTTGTTAGCGGAAATAGAAACCGATAAAGCAACAATGGAGTTTGAATCTTTTGTAGAGGGGACATTATTACATATCGGTGTGCCTGAAGGAGGAACATCTCCTGTTGATACTGTTTTGGCAATTTTTGGAGAAAAAGGAGAAGATTTTTCTTCTTTATTAAGTGAAGATTCTCCTGAAGAAGTTATTGAAGAAAAACCTTTAGCTAAAGTTGAGGAATCTTTTAATGAACAATCAATTGATATATCAGGAATAAATGCAGTGGTTATTAAAATGCCAAAGCTAAGTGATACGATGACTGACGGTGTTGTTGCAAAATGGCATAAAAAAGTTGGTGATAAGGTAAGTGAAGGAGATTTATTAGCTGATATAGAAACTGATAAAGCTACAATGGAATTTGAATCTTTTGAAGATGGATTTCTATTACATATTGGAATTGAAGCTGGAGGAAGTGCACCCGTTGATGAGGTTTTAGCAATTATCGGAGAAAAAGGAGCTGATATTGATACGCTGTTAAAAGGAAGTAGTAAAAGTGAACCTGCTAAAGCTGAGATTGCTTCAGTACCTAAAAAAGAAGCTAAAAAGGCAGAGGTTGTAAAAATTCAAAACCCAACATCAAATACTCAACACTTAAGTAATGGAAGAGTAATGGCTTCTCCTTTAGCTAAGAAACTAGCTGCAGATAAGAATGTTAATCTGTCTATGGTTACTGGAACAGGAGATGGCGGGAGAATCATAAAAAGAGATATTGAGAATTATAATGGAGGTGGATCTACTCAAAATTTTGTTGAAGTAGAGAAGTATACTGAAGTTGATGTTTCTCAAATGAGAAAAGTAATAGCAAGGAGATTAGGTGAAAGTAAATTTTCTGCGCCACACTTTTACCTAACAATGGATATTGACATGGATAATGCTATCGCAGCTCGTAAATCCATTAATGAAGTTGCTTCCGTTAAGATATCGTTTAATGATATTGTTATTAAAGCAGTTGCTGGAGCCTTGAAAAAGAATCCTACAGTAAATTCATCATGGTTAGGCGATAAAATTCGTTACAACGAACATGTAAATGTTGGTGTTGCAGTTGCAGTAGAAGATGGTTTATTAGTTCCTGTTGTTCGTTTTGCTGATGGTAAAAGTTTAAGCCAAATTTCTGTAGAAGTAAAAGATTACGCTGTTAGGGCTAAGGCTAAGAAATTACAACCTGAAGATTGGGAAGGTAGCACTTTTACTATTTCTAATTTAGGAATGTTTGGTATTGAAGAGTTTACTGCAATTATTAATGAGCCTAATGCTTGTATTTTAGCAATAGGAGGAACAAAACAGGTTCCTGTAGTTAAGAACGGAATGGTTGTTCCTGGTAATGTTATGAAAGTAACTTTATCTTGTGATCATAGAGTTGTTGATGGTGTTGCTGGATCTATGTTCTTAAATGACTTTAAAAAGTATATGGAAAACCCAGTAGTTTTATTGGGAGCTCAGAATATTTAAGAAATCACTAAGAATGTCACACTGAACTTGTCGAAGTGTTTTTTATGGGCCGCTCATTTATAAAAAAAGAAACCCTCAACATTAATGTTGAGGGTTTTTTAATTTTTCAGAATACCTAAAGTTAGCCAGTCGGCAACAGCTTGTCTGTTACTTTCCATAATAAACCTTTTTTGATCTTGAGTATTCATAATGTTTCCCAGTTCAATATAAACAGTTGCAGGGTGTGATTCTCTTATCATATGTAAATCTCTTGTAGTTACAGTTCCTGTATATCCTCTTCCTTTTTGGTGAAGCTTGTATTGTCCTTTTATTGTTTTATGCAATTGGTTAGCTAATGATTTTCCCATTTTACTTTTAGCATGATGATAGAAAAACATATCTGCACGTTTTGATTTACTTTGAGAATCGATATGAATCACTATCAGATATTGCTTTTTATAATTGGCCTTATTTGTTAGGTATAGTTCGTTAACCATGTCTGATCGTTGTTGGAGTCGTTTGTTTTGATTTAATGGAATTGTTTTTTCCTTCCAACACGTTTCATTTTTATCACACTCTAATATGTCACCTGACCGGATACCATCAGTTGAGTCTCTAATAATTATGTAGACCATGGCTCCGTGGGATATTAAATCTTTAGCCAAACGTAGAGTAATATCATAAGAGTATTCATCTTCGCATAAAGAGTTGTTATTGTATTTGCCAATTGCTCCAGGGTCTGGACCTCCATGGCCGCTAACTAAATAATAAACTTGATTTTCTAAAGCATTATCTAAAATTGTAACCAGATCGTTCTTTTTTCCAAATATGGAATAATTTAAAGGTTTTTGTAAATTGTTGTTTATAGGTTTCGGAACAGAACAGTCGCTAGTTAAATGAAATGGCACCCAAAGATCTCCAGTTTTATAATTGTCTTTTTTTATAGAATCACTTTCTAAACTAAGGTTATAAGCCTCAATTTTTTTAGCGATATCCCAATCATTAATTCCAATTGTAGATCGAATACTTTTGCCATTATAATTATAAACTTTTATTGGAAGAGAGTAGGAGAATCCGGTAAGAATTAATTCTGTATTCTTTAACTTGTTTAGGGTTAAAAAAACATTTTCATTGCATGTGAAATTGTTAAGATGGTATTTATTAAATATTGAAATGAGTGCATCATCTTTGTTCACTTCAAATATTAAATTGTGTTGCCCTTTTATAAAAAAAGAGATCATTAGTAAAACAAAGAAAAAAGAAGTTTTCATTTAGTAGAGCTCAGTATTTAAATTATCACAATTATACTAAGATTAATGGCTTAGTCATTTTTATTGATTTTAAAGTTTTCAAAACTTACTTGTTAGTGCTATTTTCTTTTTAAATTCGCTCAATGTCTAACCATTTTCTAGATACTAAAATAGAATTCTTAAAAGGAGTTGGTCCCAAAAGGGCTGAATTTCTTAGGAAAGAATTGGGTATAACTAATTATAGGCAGTTATTACTTTATTATCCTTTTCGATATATTGATAAATCGCAACTATTTAGAATCGCAGATATTAATTCTGAAGAAATTCATATTCAGCTTAGAGGAAAAATTGTAGAGTTAAGAACTTTAGGAGAAAAAAGAGGTAAAAGATTAGTGGCTACTTTAAAAGATGATTCTGGAGAAATAGAGTTAGTTTGGTTTAAAGGAGTAAAATGGTTGGCATCTTCTATTCTTATTGGTAAAGAATATGTGGTTTATGGTAAGCCTTCAAAATTTAGTAATAGATACAACATTGCTCATCCTGATTTAGATGAGGTAGATAGCTCTTTAATTGCCAATAAAGTTACCCTAGAAGCAGTATATCCAAGTACAGAATTGTTAACTAAGTTGAATCTTAACTCAAAAGGGATACATAAAATACAGCAGAATTTAGTTGTTCAATTAGGAGGGAAGATTCAAGAGACACTGCCATTTTCTATTTTAGAAGAACTAAAATTAATAAGTAAAGAAAAAGCAGTTGTAAATGCACATGCACCAGAAAATGAACATTTATTGCAAAAAGCACGATATCGTTTAAAGTTTGAGGAACTGTTTTATCTACAACTTAATTTATTAAGACAAAAAGTAATTAAAGCAGAGAAGATAAAAGGACAAGTTTTTAATAGGGTAGGGCCAAATTTTAACACGTTTTATTCAGAGCATTTACCATTTGAATTAACGGGAGCTCAAAAAAGAGTTTTGAAAGAAATAAGAGATGATGTTGGTTATGGAAACCATATGAATCGTTTATTACAAGGGGATGTTGGGAGTGGAAAAACTATTGTTGCTTTAATGAGTATTTTAATAGCCTTAGATAATGGCTTTCAGGCCTGCTTGATGGCTCCTACTGAGATATTAGCTAATCAACACTTTGAAGGTATTGTGGATCTTCTTAAAGGGATGAATTTAAATGTACAGTTACTTACTGGTTCGGTAAAAACAGCTAAACGAAGAGAGATTCATGAGCAATTAGAGAATGGCGAGCTTGATATTCTTATAGGGACTCACGCTTTAATTGAAGATAAAGTTAAATTCCAGAAATTAGGATTTGTAGTAATTGATGAGCAGCATCGTTTTGGTGTTCAACAACGATCTAAATTATGGAGAAAAGGAACGAAAAGCCCATCTTTAGGAGGGGCTATTTTACCTCCTCATATTTTAGTAATGACAGCTACTCCAATTCCAAGAACTTTAGCCATGACTTTTTATGGCGATTTAGATGTTTCGGTTATTGATGAGTTACCTCCTGGTAGAAAAGAAATTAAAACGATACATCGGTTTGACGCTTCTCGATTAAAAATATTTGGTTTTATTGAAGAAGAGATTAAAAAAGGAAGACAAATCTATTTAGTTTATCCATTAATTCAAGAATCTGAAACAATGGATTATAAAGATTTGATGGATGGATATGACAGTATTGAAAGAAGATTTCCAAAACCAACTTATCAAATAAGTATTGTGCATGGTCAGATGAAGGCTGCTGATAAGGAATTTGAAATGCAACGTTTTGTAAAAGGTGAAACTCAAATTATGGTAGCTACTACCGTAATTGAAGTAGGAGTTAATGTACCTAACGCAAGTGTAATGATTATAGAAAGTGCAGAGCGTTTTGGCTTATCACAACTACACCAATTAAGAGGAAGAGTTGGAAGGGGAGCTGAACAATCTTTTTGTATTTTAATGACAGGAAATAAATTGAGTGCTGATAGTAAATTGAGAATGGAAACCATGGTAAAAACTAATGATGGTTTTGAATTGAGTGAGGTTGATCTAAAACTTAGAGGACCTGGAGACCTACAGGGAACACAACAGAGTGGCTTATTAAACCTAAATATTGCAGATTTAGTTAAAGATGGACAAATACTGCAATATGCTCGCGATATTGCTAAAGAAGTGTTAAAAGAAGATCCTAATTTAGAAATGGAAAAGAACCATCGTTTGGTAACTTGTTTAAACCAACTTTTCGGCAGTAAGATAAATTGGGGAAGGATCTCTTAAGAGTGTTTTGTTTAATGTACTTGTTGGTCGTTTTTTAATTCGGTTTACATTGTGTTAAACGGAGTTAGCGTTTTTTTGGAGAAAGTCAAGTAAGATAGTTTGTTACAAACTATAGTCTTCCCCCAAAAATAGTACTACCAACCCTTATCATATTAGAGCCTTGTTCTATTGCAATTTTATAATCACCACTCATACCCATACTAAGTATATTAAGTGTTGGGTGTTGAGTTTTGAGTTGAGTAAAAAAGTTGTTTAGAGAGTTGAATTCTTCTTTTACCTGATCTTTATCAGAGCTATTAGTAGCCATTCCCATCAAACCAGCAATGTTTATCCCTTTAAATTCTTTTATTTCTTCTGAATTTATAATGTCTTCTACTTCATTTTTTGTTAAACCAAATTTACTTTCCTCTTCAGCAATTTTAACTTGAAGTAAACAATTAATTATTCTATTGTTTTTGATGGCTTGCTTATTAATTTCTTTCAATAATTTAAAACTATCTACAGCATGAATTAAACTTATAAAAGGAGCAATAAATTTCACTTTATTAGTTTGTAAATGACCTATTAAGTGCCATTCAATATCTTTTGGTAGCTCTTCATATTTCTGGACTAGTTCTTGAACTTTATTTTCTCCAAAAATACGTTGTCCAAAATCATAAGCTTCATGAATTGATTCATTAGGTTTCGTTTTAGAAACAGCTACCAAGGTAGCTGTTTCTGAAATTTCATTATTTATTTTATTGATGTTTTCTACTATTGACATGTTATTCTATTTCATAATTGTGAAAGAGGAACGAATGGAGCAATCTCAATCTTAAAATAAGATTTATTTGTACCTCGAAATGGCCTGTAATTACAATTGATGAACAAACAACCCACTTCTTAACTTAGGTTCAAACCAAGTAACCTTTGGAGGCATAATCATATCGTTATCTGATATATCCATCAATTGTTGCATGCTCACAGCATTTAATGCAAAAGCAACTTTCATTTCTCCAGAGTTAACTCTTTTCTCTAATTCTGCTAGACCTCTAATTCCACCAACAAAATCAATTCTTTTGTCTGTTCTTAAATCAACAATGTTTAATAATGGTTCTAACACTTGTTTAGATAAGATGGTTACATCTAACACTTCAACAGGATCATTATCGTTATAAGTTCCTTCTTTAGCAACTAACTTATACCATTGGTTATCTAAATACATTCCAAAGTGGTGTAAAGTATTAGGCTTGTATTGAGCTTCTGTTTTTTCTATATCAAATTTTTCAGCAACTTTAGCAATAAAAGTAGCTTCATCCATTCCATTTAAGTCCTTAGCAACTCTGTTGTAATCGATAATTTTTAATTGATTATCTGGAAAAAGAACAGCCATAAAATAGTTGTATCTTCCATCATCATTTTTATTGCCGTTAGCTTCTTTTCTAAATTCTTCACCAACTAAAGCTCCAGCTGCAGTTCTATGATGGCCATCGGCTACATAAATACTTGGTACCTGTTTCTCAAACAATTCTTTAATTTCAGCAACTTTATCAGTATCCTTAATAACCCATAAAGTATGTTGTAATCCATCATCAGTAGTTATGTCATAAACTGGAGCATCATTTTTTACATCAGCAACTAATTCATCTATAGAATTAATATGAGGATATGCAAAGAATACGGGTTCATAATTTAACTTACTGTAGCGTACATGGTTCTTACGATCCTCTTCTTTATCAGGTCTCGTTAACTCATGTTTTTTAATTACATTATTAAAATAATCATCAATGGAGCAACAACCAACTAGGCCGGTTTGCTCATGACCATTCATTACAATCTTGTAGGCATAAAAGTTTTCTGATTCATCTTGAATCATTAATCCTTTATCAACTAACTGATCAAAATTTTCCTTTCCTTTTTTATAAACTTCTGGAGCATAAACATCAGCATCATCAGCAAATTCTAATTCAGGTTTTATAACTCTGTAAAAACTATTTGGGTTGTCTTTACAAATTTCTCTTGCCTCTTGTGCATTTAAAACATCATAAGGGCGACTTGCTATTTCTTTTACTTTATCCTCAATTGGACGAAAAGCTTTAAAGGGTACTAATATAGACATGGTTTTTTTTTAAGCGATTTATTATTTAAAATAAGTAATGATTTGCTCTGCTAACTCTTCTCCAATTCTATCTTGAGCTTCAACAGTAGCTGCACCAATATGTGGTGTTGCTGAAATTTTTGGATGGGTCAATAAATCTTCTCTGGGATTTGGTTCATTAACAAATACATCTAAGGCAGCATGAGCAACTTTTCCGTTATCCAAATTGTCAATTAAATCTTGTTCGTCAATTACACCACCTCTAGCAGCATTTACAATGATAACACCATCTTTCATTTTAGAAAATTCAGCTTTAGTTATAACTGCTTTTCCGCCTTCTAACATTGGTACATGCATGGTAATAAAGTCAGAATTAGCTAATATTTCGTCTAAAGAAACAGGTTTAATAGTTACGTTAACTTTAAATTCGGCAACCTCTACTATTATTAAAGCTTCTTTAACATAAGGATCGAAAGCAATAACTTTCATTCCGCACCCTAAAGCATATTTAGCTACTTTTTGTCCAATTCTACCAAATCCGACTATACCAATTGTTTTACCTCTTAACTCAATGCCTTTTCCATATCTTTTTTTAAGAGCTTTAAACTCGGTATGTCCTTCTCCTGGCATTCTTCTGTGTGCATCATATAATGAGCGTGACATAGAAAATAAGTGAGCCATTACTTTTTCTGCTACTGATTGAGAAGATGCCGCAGGAGTATTAATTACTTGAATTCCTTTGCTGCGGGCATATTCAACATCTATGTTGTCCATACCAACACCTCCACGTCCAATTAGTTTTAAATCTGGACACGCATCAATTAAGTCTTTTCTAACTGTTGTTGCACTTCTTACTAATAAGCCAACATAGTTGTTGTCATTAATAGATTTGATTAATTCATCTTGAGGAACAAAGTCTGTAATGACCTCAAAGTTTCCTGTTTCTAAATTCTTTTTTCCAATAGGAGCAATCCCATCATTTGCTAAAATCTTCATGGTATTAATGTATTAATTTACCAATGTAAAAATGTAATAATTCAATTGTTACATTTAGTAAATGCTTAATTGTTTAATTAACTATTTGCTAAATCGTATTTCTTTGCAAGTTCTTTCATTATATCTACCAGTACTTGAATGCTTTCTTTTGGCATTGCGTTGTAGATAGAAGCTCTATAACCTCCAACATCTCTGTGTCCATTAATTCCATTGATTCCAGCTTCCTTCCACATTTTATCAAAATCTGCTTGTGCATCAGGGTTTGTTAATACGAAAGTTACATTCATATTACTTCTATCCTCAATAGCAGCAGTTCCTTCAAATATAGAGTTACTATCAATTTCATTATAGATTAAATCTGCTTTTTCTTGATTTACTTTTTCTATCCATTCAACACCACCATTCGCTTTTAGCCATTCTAAAGTTAACATAGAAACGTAAATTGGATAAACTGGAGGAGTGTTAAACATAGATCCTTTATCTGCGTGAACACGTAAATCTAACATGGTTGGAATTGTTCTTCCTGTTTTACCTAATAAGCTATCTTTTACAATATATAGAGTTGTTCCCGCTGGTCCTAAGTTCTTTTGAGCTCCAGCATAAATCATAGCATAATCACTTATATTAATTTTTCTGCTAAATATATCTGAAGACATATCTGCTATAAGGGGTATACGGCTTACTGGTATGTTTTTTATTTGAGTACCAAAAATGGTGTTATTTGTTGTAATGTGTAAATAATTATCATTTGTAGATATAGGATAAACTTTAGGAATATAGTTAAAGTTCTTATCTTCAGAAGATGCAACCATGTTTAGTTTCCCCAACTTTTCAGCTTCCTTTAACGCTTTTTTACTCCATGTGCCAGTATTTAAATAAGCACCAGTTCCATCTTGTTTCATGAAATTAAGAATGGTCTTTAAAAAACCAGTACTTGCACCACCTTGTAAAAATAAAACAGAATATCCTTCTGGCACCTCTAAAAGTTCTTTTACTAATGCTACGGCATTATCCATTACAGCAATAAAATCTTTACTTCTATGTGATATTTCTAAAATAGAAAGACCAGAGTTGTTAAAGTTTTCTACAGCCTGAGCTGCTTTTTTAAGTACACCTTGATTTAAGATGCTTGGTCCTGCACTAAAATTATGAACTTTTGACATGTTATATATTTAAGAAAATTAGGTACTGTAAAATTAATATTTAAACAAAGCGTATTATAAAAGATTTGGAATTTATTTAGAATAACTTTTTTATTCAAATTTAGCACTATGTAAGGTGTTACTTTTTTTTATATTGAAAAGATAAAACAGTGTAAATCGGATAGTGTTTAATCGTTGAATAGATAAGTCAGCATTATCTTTTCTGTAATCATTAAAGCTTTGAGAATACATTAAATTAAAATGCAATTGATTAAATTCATATCCAACACCAATATTAAAACCGATATCAAATAAGTTTAAATTTTCAGTAGATGATTTTGAGCTTGTTTCAGTTTCGTCAGCTGATGGTAAAAACGATTCAATAGTTCCTGTACTATCAAATTGATTAATGTCAATTAAATTAGAAGAGGTATTTGTGTTCTCACATTTTTTGTTTTGTTAGCTCCAAGTAAAAAAGTAAAATAAGGACCTGCATAGATATTAAAATTCTTGTATTTATAATTAGCTAGTAGAGGAATTTCTATCACTAATTCAGTTGTAAGTTCTTTAGATTCTTCAAGAATATCTGTATTTGCACCAAATGATTGAGCAATAGAATCTATTTGTTCAGGGTCTACACCAGAAAAGGCAATTATGTTACTATATTTTTTAATAATTGAGGAGGTATCGGTAGTTTGAAATAATTCTTTTTTTTGAGATAAAAATATACCTGAACTTAATTTCCAATGTTCCGATAAATGATATTTTAAATGACCTCCAACATGAAACCCTAATTGATAGTTGTATCCAATTTCAGTTTTTTCTATTGGGATTATGTTTAAGCCTAATTCAGGACCAATAGTTAGCTTCTGAGAATAAACACTTGTCAAAAAGAACAAACTTATTAGTGCTAACGAAAAATACTTCATTTTAATTAAGTTTATCAATTGAACTACTTCCAATTATTAAATTAGAATTTAAGGATATCTTATAATCTATGTGTTTTGCTTTACTCAAGTCCATTTGTTGAATAATATCTTTATAACTGATATCTTGAGATGAAAATATAACCTCATTAGCATTGTAAATAGAAATGAGATCAGGAAGTTGATATAGTTTTCCAATATATAGGCTTGTTTCTAGTTTGGTGATAGAGTTATTCCCTTTAACACCTAATGTTTTAATATTCGTATTTTTTTGATTTATATTTAGTTTTATTCTATTTACAAAGTCTTCACATCCGTTAATTATTGTTGTTTTAATAGCCTCTCTTTTTAGTTTTATTTTCTCATAATAATCAAGAACTATTCTACTTACAGGAACAACAACCAAAATTAAAATAACAATACTAATCAGATACTTAAATGAAAATGTTGATGGTTCTGGTAATGCAAAATTTAGAGTAAATAGGATAGCTGAACCTAAAAATACTCCCAATAGAGTTTTGTTTATACTTAGGTTTTTAGAGTAACCACCACAAATTGAAATTCCAGTTAAAAATGCGATAAAAACGGCTAAAACGTTAAGTATTCCAGAAGAATCTGAGAAAATTATTTGGTTTGGAAACCCAAAATAGGGTTTAGTAAAATTGAATATTAAAAGAGCAATTCCCATTACAGAAATGTCGGTAAGAGGTAATCTTAGTTGAGCTGCAAACCTTGTTAAAAGGGCTAAAAAAGCTCTTAAATAAATGGCAATGTTTATAAAAAAAGAAAATGCTTTGGCTTTATTTGCAAAATGTTTTCTTGAGAAAATTATCATAGCATTGTAAAAAACAAATACATATTTCAAATTCCCTTTTTTTGTACTTTCTCCTTTGTAATGTATTATTTTAACTTGAGGTAGATAGTAATTTTTATATCCTCCAAGAATTATTCGATAGGATAAATCAATATCCTCTCCGTACATAAAAAATGTCTCGTCTAATAAACCAACTTTATCTAATGTGATCTTACGCATCCACATAAAAGCTCCAGAAAGTACTTCAATTTCGTTGGTTTCATTCTCTTTTAAATATCCTAAATGATATTTGGCAAATTTCTTAGATTTAGGAAAGAGTTTAGAAAGACCAAATATTTTGTAAAAGGATACTGAAGGAGTAGGTAAGCCTCTTTTAGATTCAGGTAGAAACTTACCGCTACCATCAATCATCTTTACACCTAAACCACCAGCATCTGGAGTAGCATCCATAAATTTAATGCAATTTTCAAAAGTATCCTCTTCAACAACAGTGTCAGGATTTAATAATAGAATATATTCGCCTTTAGAAATTTCAATTGCCTGATTGTTTGCTCTTGAAAAACCAACGTTTTCTGTATTGAGTATTAGATTAATTTCAGGAAATTTATTTCTTACCATTTCTACAGAATCATCTGGAGAATTATTATCTACAACGAATACTTCAGCAGAAATACCTAAAGTTGCCTTATTAACAGAAAGTATACATTGTTCTAAAAAATGCCTTACGTTATAATTAACTATGATGATTGATAACTTCATTCTATTTTAAAACCAAGGTATTTTTAAATGGTATTCTATTGAGTAAAGATCTACCTAAAGTTAACTCATCAGTATATTCTATTTCATCACCAATACCGACTCCTCTGGCAATAGTAGTAACATTAATATCTAAGTGAGATAGTTTTTTATAGATATAAAAATTAGTTGCATCACCTTCCATCGTGGTACTCAATGCCATAATTATTTCTGTGGGTTTTACAGAGTTAATTCTTTCAATTAATTCAGGAATTTTAATGTCATTTGGTCCAATTCCTTCCATTGGAGAAATAATACCGCCTAAAACATGAAACTTACCTTGAAATTGATTGGTTCTTTCAATTGCAATTACATCTAAAATATTCTCTACAACACAAATCACGTTATCGTTTCTTATCGGACTTGCACATAAATCACATTTTGTAGTGTCAGAAATATTATGGCAAGAATTACAATATTGAATTTCATTACTCAATTCAATAAATGCTTTGCCAAACGCTTCAATTTCTTGTTGATTTCTATTTAAAACTTGAAGCACTAATCTTAATGCGGTTTTATTTCCGATACCAGGTAAAGAGGCTAATTGTTCAACTGCGTTGTTAAATGGTGAAGATGAGATTTTTGGAGTCATTTAGATTCTGTCAACAATTTAGTGTGAATCAAAATTAATACGATTAAAGTTAAGATGGTAAATTTTAAGCACTTTTGTTGCTAACTTATGAATCCAATTACTGTCATATTATTTATCGTAGGCTATTTCGCTTTATTAATGTTGATTTCACACTTCACTTCTAAAGAAGCTACTAACGATTCTTTTTTTATTGGGGGACACAAATCTCCTTGGTATTTAGTAGCTTTTGGAATGATTGGAGCCTCATTATCTGGAGTTACATTTATTTCGGTTCCGGGCTGGGTAGGAGTGAGTGAATTTTCATATATGCAAATGGTAATGGGCTATTTTGTTGGTTATACAGTTATTGCCTTGGTTTTAATGCCCTTATATTACCGTTTAAATTTAACTTCAATCTATACTTATTTAGAAGATAGGTTTGGATATTACTCCTATAAGACTGGCGCAGGCTTCTTTTTGCTTTCTAGGACTATTGGCGCAGCATTTAGGTTGTTTTTAGTTGCTCAGGTATTACAGTATTTAGTTTTTGATCAGTGGGAGGTTCCTTTCTTCGTTACTGTTATGATAACCATTCTATTAATATGGTTATACACGTTTAAGGGGGGTATAAAAACTATTGTTTGGACAGATTCATTACAGACATTATTTATGTTAATTGCTGTAGGAGTTTCTATCTATTTTATTGCCTCTGATATGAACTTAGGATTAGCAGAATTAATAACAGAAGTTGAAAAATCTGAGTATTCAAGAATATTCTTTTTTGATGATTGGAATGATAGAAAGCATTTTGTCAAACAATTTTTTAGTGGAGTGTTTTTAGCAATTGTTATGACTGGTTTAGATCAAGATATGATGCAAAAGAATTTAAGTTGTGCCAATATTAAGGATGGACAAAAAAATATGTTCTCTTTTAGCATAGTGCTTATTTTTGTAAACTTTATATTTTTAGCTTTAGGAGCATTATTATTTGTTTATGCTAATAAAAACGGAATAGAAATTCCTACTAAAACAGATAATTTGTTTCCAGAAATCGCAACCCAACATTTAAATACTGCAGCTGGAATATTTTTTATTTTAGGATTGGTAGCAGCAGCATATTCAAGTGCTGATTCGGCCTTAACTGCTTTAACAACTTCTGTTTGTGTAGATTTTTTAGATATTCAAAATAAGGAAGAAATATTAAAAGTAAAACTTAGAAAAAAGGTGCATATTATTATGTCGATCTTACTTTTTGTGGTTATTCTATTATTTGATATCATTAATAATGAAAGTGTAATTAGTTCACTTTTTAAAGCTGCAGGATACACTTACGGTCCTTTACTCGGTCTGTATGCTTTTGGACTTAGTCTTAAAAGGAAAGTAAGAGATAACTTAGTGCCAATTATTTGTTTGGCTTCTCCGGTTATCTGTTATTGTATTAATTTATATTCTAAAGAAATCTTAAACGGATATCAGTTCGGATTTGAAGTATTAATTTTAAACGGTGCTTTAACCTTTTTAGGATTACTTACCATCTCGTTTCCAAATCAGAAAAAAAATAGTTAGGACCTATATTTTAACTATATCAATTTGTTTTATTATATTGCTGTCTTTAATGGAAATAAAATTTCTATTAGTCTAAAATATTTATATTTTTGTTGAAAGCAAAGAACGTAGTTATGGATAAAAAAATTAAACTGGTTGCATCGTTAGTGGTTGCATTGCCGTTAGCACTTTTAACCTCTTGTGGAGGCGAAAATCTTGTTGTTGAAGAAGCAATTGAGGATGTTGTTGAAGAGGTTGTTCCTGAACGAAATGAGACTTACTATCAAATACCATCTCCAGATGAAATGTTTGGGTTTATAAAAGAAAGCGGTTTAGGATTTAATGGTGAGTTATTAAACTCAGTAAAAAATGTAGCTAGTTATTCTGATCCAAAAATGCAAGCATTAAATTTTGGTATTTATTCTGCTGATTTGGCTTATACAGCTGCTTTTCAAGAGTTTAACGAGACGACTAAGTATTTTGGAACAGTACAGAAATTAGCAGATCAAATAGGTATTACTGCTGCATTTGATAAATCTTTAATTGAAAGGGCTACGGCTAATTTAGGTAATGCAGATTCATTAGTATTAATTACTAATACATCTTATTTTGCTGTGGTTGACTATTTAGAGCAAAATGAGCAAGGTGGCAAGTTAGGGATTATTGCTTCAGCTGGTTGGTTAGAAACAGTTTATGTTATTGTAAATTCAATGGATTATACAAAAGATAAAGATGCTGTTGATAGGTTGGCTGATCAAAAACTAGCTTTGGATAACTTGTTGGATTATATGGCTGAATATAAAGACAATACTGATGTTGCTGATGTTTTAAATTGGTTTAATGAGTTGGAATTAGTATTTGCGAATTTATCTGAACCTGACACTGAAAAACCTGATATTTCTTTTAAGAAAAAAGAAGATGGTAAAATGGTACTAGGTGGGGGTTCTTCAATTTCTATTTCTGAAGAGCAGTTTAACGCTATTAAGGATAAAGTGAATGAAATAAGAAATAATATAGTTAAAACTGAACTGTAATAGTTTTTATCTAAAAAAAGAAACAAAAAAGACATGAAAAAGCATATCAATAAAATAGTTTTACTTGCCGCAATCGTTATGATTCCAGCAATGTCATTTGCACAATACTGTAATCATTTCCATGAAAAGTATTGTTATCCATCAGAAAACGGAATGTTTAAGTTGAATGGACAATCGAAAAGTGCACTGTTTAGTAAAGGGCAAACATCTGAATTAAACATTCTTGTTTACGCTAAACAAGATTATAGGATTTCCGTTTGTTTAGATGAAAATTTAGGAGATCAGATCAAATTTAAAATATACGAGACCAAAAAAGTGAAAGTTGAGAAGGTAATCGAAACAAAATCGATGCAAGATGAGATGGAAGCTTGCACCAATTGTAACGGAAGTGGAGAAACAGATAATGAAGAATGTTATGATTGCGAAGGAGCGGGAGAGAAAGCAACAGGAAATGAAAAAGAAGTAATTAGTAAAGAAACTAAAGTTGTTGTTGAAAAACAAAAACAATTGCTTTATGATAATAGTACAGATGGTTATTCTAACGAAATTGAATTTACTGTTGAAATAAGTAGAAGACTTACATTAGAAATTAGTGTGCCTGGCGGTGGTGCTGGTTCATCAACTAAAAAGAAAGGTAAACTAACGAAATCAAGTGATATGGGGTGTGTTGGTATACTAGTAGAGCATATGACTACTCCAATAACTGGGTTTTATGGAACAGGATTTTAAAAATTATTGAACATATTTATAACCCTGATGATTTTTCATCAGGGTTTTTTATTTGATAAAATGGATGAAATAAAGGCAGAATTAAAGAAATCAAATTCAATTGTAATTACAACACATAAATCGCCAGATGGTGATGCAATAGGATCATCATTAGCTTTATATCATTTTTTAAAGAAAGAGGGGAAGGATGTAACAGTTGTTGTTCCAGATGCTTTTCCTGATTTTTTAAATTGGATGGATGGATGTGATAAAATTGTTTATTATGATACTCAAACTAAACTCGCTAATGAAATAATCGGAAAATCAGAGGTTATTTTTTCATTAGATTACAATAGTTTAACAAGAATTTCGGATTTAAGAAATCCAATTGAAAAGTCAAATGCTACTAAAATTGTTATTGATCATCATCAAGATCCTAAAGATTTTGCGAATCACTACTTTGTAGATACAAATTCTTGTTCAACATGCCAATTGATATATGAATTTATAGAGAAATTAGAAGGGTTAGATAAAATAGATAAAGCAATTGGAGAGTGTATTTATTGTGGTATAATGACAGATACGGGATCTTTTAGATATCCATCTACAACTTCAAAAACACACCAAATTATTGCTCACTTGATAGATTTAGGAGTAGAGAATTCTAAAATACATCAAGCAGTTTATGATAATTCTTCAGAGCATAGATTAAGACTATTGGGTTACGCCTTAACTAAAAAAATGGTTGTTCTTTCAGAGCATAAGGCAGCTTATATTTCGTTATCAGAAGAGGAATTAAAAAGATTTTCCTTTAAAATAGGTGATGTAGAAGGCTTGGTGAATTATGCTTTATCTATTAACGGGATTAAGTTTGCTGCATTGATTATTGAAAAAGAAGATATGATTAGCTTATCGTTAAGATCTAAAGGTGATTTTTATGTGAATAAAATAGCAAATAACCACTTTAATGGAGGTGGACATATTTATGCTGCAGGAGGAATGTTAGAAACCTCTTTAGAAGAAGCTATAATTAGATTAGAAACTGTAATGAAAACCAATATATAGGATGAAATTATTTTTTAATATACTACTATCTATTCTTCTTTTTTCCTGTTCTGATGAGCCTAAAAAGTTTCCTCAAATGGATATGAATAAAGTTCAAGAACAGCTATTGGAAGCTAATAAGATCGCTATTTCAAAAGAAGCTCAGCAAATTGATGAATATGCAAAAGCTAAAGTATTGGATCTTGTTAAAACGAAAACTGGTTTGCGTTATAAAATTTATAATGAGGTTGAAGGTAAAGTCATAATTAAGAAACAAACGGCAGTAGTAAAATATAGAGTTACGCTATTAGATGGAACTGAATGTTACTCAACAAAAGAGGAGGTTGAGGAGTTTATTGTTAATAAAGATTATGTTGAAACTGGTTTGCATGAAGGAATTCAATTTATGAGTGTTGGCGATAAAGCTGTAATGATATTACCTTCTCATTTAGCACACGGTTTGGCTGGAGATTTAAAGAAGATTCCTTTCAGATCCACAATTGTTTATGATATTGAATTAGTGGCAATTAAAGATTAAATTTTGAAGTACTTAATAGGCCTTATATTAGTCGTTATTTTTCTTTTTTCATGTGAAAATAAGTTTCCGGACTATCTTAAAATTGAAGATGATATTTATTTGAAATTGATATCCTTTGAAGAGGGTAATAAAGGAATTGAGGATGCAAAGTATGTTGCTGTTTCTATAACAATTAAGGAGGGGGATAATGTTATATTTAGACAATATAAAGAGAATATTTTTTTAATAAGGAAGAATAATTTTACTTTTTTAATGAAAAACTTAAATGAAGGGGATAGTGCTGTTTTTAAAGTTGCGACAAGCCGTATTTATGATGCTTTAAGTCCATTAATAATAGATTCAACTAAAAGTGACTTTGTTAAAGTTATGATTAAAATCTATAATTATTATTCGGATAGCGAGTATTTAGCATCAAAAAATGAATTTGATGGAGAGATGCTAGAGCAATTGCTTTTAAGTAGATACATAGAAGAAGTTGGACTTAAAATGGGAGAAGGAATCTTAAAAAATGTTTTAGTTGAAGGAATAGGAGAAACTGTTAAAAAAGGAGATGGAATTACAATTGCATATAAAGGCTATTTCATTAACAGACTAAAATTTGATGAAATTCCAGGGTCTACCGCCTTTACTTTTAAATATGGAACTCAAGGGCAGGTAATTAAAGGATTAGACATAGCAATTAAGTCAATGAGAGAAGGAGAGAAATCAAAAATAATCATACCTTCGCATCTTGCTTTTGGAGAGGAGGGTTCTACAACGCTTATTGTACCTTCTTTTACTACGGTAATATATGAATTAGAAATATTAAAAATTAATTAAAATAGATGAAAAAAGTAACATTATTTGCAATTGGTGCAGTAACATTATTCGCTTGTGGAACAGGTGAAAAAACAAACTCTAACGTAACATTAACAAATACTGTAGATTCAGTAAGTTATGCTATTGGTGTAAATACAGCTAACGGAATTCAAACTCAATTTACTGAAGCAAATAGAGATGCTTTAATCAAAGGATTAAATGATGCCTTAGATTCTTCAGATATGTTAATTACTTCTGAGCAAACACAAGGTGTTATACAAGCATACTTCCAGAAAAAACAAGCTGAAGATGCTGCTAAGAAACAAGAGTCACAGGCAGCTATGTACGAAAGCGTTAAAGAGGACGGACTTAAATTTTTAGAAGAAAATAAAACAAAAGAAGGTGTACAAGTTACTGCAAGCGGTTTACAGTATATTGTTTTGAATGAAGGAACAGGTGCTAAGCCAGTTGCAACATCTAATGTAGAGGTACATTACCATGGTACTACACCAGATGGTACAGTGTTTGATAGTTCAGTTGATAAAGGTAAAACAATTTCTTTTCCATTAAATGGTGTTATATCTGGATGGACGGAAGGTCTTCAGTTAATGAAAGAAGGAGCAAAATATAAGTTCTTTATTCCTCAAGAATTAGCTTACGGTGCTAACCCACAAGGAGGACCTGATGGGCCAATTAAACCATATATGCCTTTAGTATTTGAGGTTGAATTATTTAAAATAAACTAAAAAAGTTTTTATCATACTGAGCTTGTCTAAGTATAAAAAACTTTTAATTAAACAAGAATTATGAAAAAACAGATTGTTAAAATTGGAATGATTGCATTAGCAGTTACATTTTTAAATGTGGATGCTAACGCTCAGAAAAAGAAGAAGAAAAATAAAAAATCTAAAATGGAAGAAACAACAACAGCTCCAATGGAGTTAAAAACAGAGATTGATTCTGTAAGTTATGCTATCGGAATGAATATGATAGAAAGTATCAAAAGAGACTTTCCTGAGGCAAATTTTGCAGCATTTATTGCTGGAGCTAAAGCGGCATCAATAGATGATTCAACAGCTTTAGTTAAGAAAGAAGAAATAGAAGGAATTATTTCTCCTTATTTTCAAAAGAAACAAGCAGAATCGCAGGCAGAGCAAGCAAAGGGGTCAGAATCTGCACAAGCTGATGGATTAAAATTCTTAGCTGAAAATAAATCTAAAGAAGGTGTTCTTACAACAGAAAGTGGTTTACAGTATGTTGTTTTGAAAGAAGGGACAGGTGCTCAACCAACTGCTACATCTAATGTAGAAGTTCATTATCATGGAACAACTCCTGATGGAACTGTTTTTGATAGTTCTGTAGATAGAGGAAAATCTATCTCTTTTGGATTAAACCAAGTAATTAAAGGTTGGACTGAAGGTGTTCAATTGATGAAAGAAGGCGCTAAATATAAGTTCTTTATTCCTCAAGAATTGGCATACGGAGCAAATGCACCTGGTGGCGGTTCTGGAGCAATTAAACCTTTTATGCCATTGGTATTTGAAGTTGAGTTGATTAAAATTAATTAAGATCAAATCTTAAAAATATAAAATAGTCCTGATAAATTTTATCAGGACTATTTTTTTTGCACGACCATTCAGAACGATGTTTTGTCCAAATTTTAATTTGGAAATAAAATGAAGTGTGAAATCTTTTGAAGAAACTATTCCCTAAAAGGAAATTCTAATTTGGTATAATTAATTTAGCATTATGAGCAAAGAAATAACAACAGAATCAGGATTGAAATACACTATTACTAAACATGGTAAAGGTTTAAATCCTGTAAAAGGAAATAGAGTAAAAGTGCATTATACAGGTAAACTGTTAGATGGACAAGTCTTTGATAGTTCAATCAATAAACAACCTTTTGCTTTTAATATTGGTTTAGGAGAAGTAATAGAAGGTTGGGAGGAAGGGATCATGTTATTAAAAGTTGGTGATCAAGCTACTTTTAACATTCCTGGAGATTTAGCTTATGGAGATGAAGGTGCTGGACCTTTAATTAAAGCGAATACAACTTTAGTTTTTGAGGTTGAGTTAATGAGTATTAAATAACTACTTTTGCTCGGTGAAAAATTTAACGAATCAATTAATTGCTTTTTTATTGTTGCTGTGTTTTGCAGTAACAATTGTGCCGTTAAATTTTATTCACCAACATTCTCATAGTCATTTAGAAGAAGCACATTGTGAGATAAATGACAAATTGCATTCTGATGATTCTTGTCACTTTAGTCTTTATCACAATCAACTAGAAGAAAAGCATTGTGCTCATAAAGCTCATTTTTCAGAGAACGAAATAGAATGTGAGTTTTGTAATATGCTAAATTTCCAAAGAGAGAATCACATTTTTATTAAAGAAGAGTCTAAGTTCGCTAAACATAATTTCTCAATATTATTAGCCCATAAATTTACGCATCATAATCAATCATTTTCTGATTTATTTTATAACAAAGGCCCTCCCAATAATATTTAGTTCACTATTTTTAATAGTTCTAAAAAAGAAAACATAACTGTTTTCTTGCCAATCTTTTATTTACCAATACATAACATATGTCTAATTATAGGCTGCTATTTGTTTTGGTATTGTTTCTAAGCTTTTACAATTGTTTTGCACAAAACGAGGCTTGTAATTATTCTTTATCAGGAAAAGTTATTGATGAACACGATAAATCTCCTTTATTATTTGCTACGGTTTATATTAAAGAGTTAGAGCGTGGTTCTGTATCTGATGATAAAGGAAATTATATAATTAATAATTTGTGTAGAGGAGATTACACAATAGTTGTAAGCCATTTAGGATGTGATCCGATTACAGAAACAATAACAATAACAAAAAGTAAAAAGCATAATTTTTATCCCGAACACCATACTGAAGAATTGAAAGAATTTATTCTTAAGGAGGATGGGTATCAGGAAGAAAAAACTGTTGCAAGAAAAGAATTATCTGTAAAAGAATTAAACCAATCAAGAGGGAAATCTCTTGGTGAGAGTTTAAAGAAAATTACAGGAGTTAATTCATTAAGTACTGGCAGTAGTATTTCTAAGCCTGTAATACATGGTATGCATAGCGATAGAGTTCTTGTTCTAAATAATGGAATAAGACAAGAAGGGCAACAATGGGGCAGTGAACATGCTCCTGAAATAGATCCTTACATTGCTAATAAGCTAAGTGTAATAAAAGGGGCTGAAGGTATTCGTTACGGGGCTAATGCAATTGCTGGAGTAGTATTGGTTGAAGCAAAAGCATTAAGAGATTCTTCAGGAATGAATGGAGAGTTTAATTTAGCTGGAGCTACTAACGGTAAATTAGGTGTTTCTTCAGCTATGTTAGATGGTAATATTGGTAAATTAAAAGGCATTAGTTGGAGGTTGCAAGGAACTCTTAAAAGATCTGGAAATGTAAATACCCCTGATTATTATATGAAAAATACAGGATTAAAGGAGTACAACTTTTCTTGGGCATTAGGTTTTAATAAAAAGAAATTTGGTATAGAAACTTTTTATAGTCAGTTCAATACAGATGTAGGTATTTTCTCATCTGCTCATATTGGCAATCTAACAGATTTACAAAGAGCAATAGATGCTGATGAACCTCTAGAATCTGCTGATTTTACATATGAAATTAATAGACCTTTTCAGCATATTGAGCATGAGTTATTTAAAGTTAAAGCATATTTGGCTACAGGTAAGGTTGGTAAGTTAAACTTTGTGTATGCTCGGCAGTATAATCTAAGGCAAGAGTTTGATAAGCATTTATCAAGGAATGATAGCATCGCAGCTTTAGATTTGCCAGAACTTCAGTTTGAAATAACTACGCATATCGGAGAATTAATATGGAAACAAAATAGAAACAAATCCTTTAATTCTCAAGTAGGAATTTCAATAATAAATCAAGCCAATACAATTGAAGGTCGTGATTTTATTCCTGCTTTTGTTAAGTATGGTACTGGAGCTTTTTTTATTGAAAAATGGAGAAGTAAGAATTTTAAGTTGGAAATAGAAGCAGGTATTCGTTACGATTATATTTATCAAGAAGTTTATAAATGGAATAGTAGTCAACGAGTTTATAAGTTCTATGAGTACACTTATAATAATGTTTCTGGTAGTTTAGGAACAACTTATAAACCAACAGATAAATTGACTGCAAGGGTTAATTTTGGTATGGCTTGGAGGCCACCTAATGTTAGCGAATTGTTTAGTGAGGGATTACACCATGGCTCTGCTTCGGTTGAATATGGGGATACCAATTTGATTGCTGAAAAAGCATATAATTCTATTTTAGGAATTGATTATGTAAATAAGAAGTTTCTTGTTCAGGTAGAAGGATATTATAATCAAATAGATAATTATATTTATTTAAAACCATCCTTGCCAGCAACATTAACTATTAAAGGAGCCTTTCCAACTTTTAATTATACTCAGGTAGATGCTATTTTAACTGGTTTTGATTTAAAAACGACTTATCAATTTATTAAACCTTTATCTTGGATAGGTAAAAGTTCATTCTTATGGGCTTATAACCAAACTGAAAAGGAATTTTTGATTGGTATGCCAGCTAATAGGTTTTCTAATGGGTTAGAATATAAGTTGCAAAACTTTAAGAAGCTATATGATATTTATATCGAAGCAGGTATAGAAACTGTTTTAGAGCAACTAAATGTGCCTGATAATAGTGATTATTTAGCACCTCCTAAATCATATAACTTATTCAGTTTTGGTGCCGGTTTTACCATTCCAACTTATAAAGAACAAAAACTAATAGTGAACTTTGAAATAAATAATTTATTAAATACAGTATATCGAGATTACTTAAATAGATTTCGATATTACGCAGATGAAATGGGTAGAAACTACTCAGTAAAATTAAAATTAACTTTTTAGAGATTAAATTAAAAAAAATAAAAATGAAAACAATTAGAAATTATTCAATAGTAGCAATTGCATTATTAACAGTATTTATGGTTGGGTGTAAAAAAGACGAAGATACACCTGCTCCAGCTGCTGGTGTAACTACACCGCCTACTAATGATGAAGAGTTAATAACAAGTGTTATTCTTTCTTTTGTAGATACAGCAGGAGTTCAACCATCAGTACAATATGCTTTTAGAGATCCTGATGGAGATGGAGGAAACGCTCCAACTCAACAAGATGTAATATCATTAGTTGCTAACACGTATTACAATGCTACAATTCAGATTTTAAATGAAGCAGCTTCACCATCAGAAGATATTACAATAGAAGTTCAGCAAGAAGATGACGAGCATTTGTTTTGTTATTCTATTTCAAATACAAATGTATCTGTAACAAGAACTGATAGTGATGGAACTTATGAGGTAGGAATCACTACTTTTTGGAGTACTGGTGCTGCTGCAATTGGTAATACTACAGTTACTTTAAAGCATCAACCAGGAGTTAAGGATGGGACATGTGCACCCGGTGATACAGATGTTGAAGTGATTTTTGCTACCGAAATTCAGTAATAGAAAAATTCCATTTATTCTAAATTAATGATGCATATATTTTATTTCTGAGATGTAAATAAAAAGCCCAATGAAAATTTTCATTGGGCTTTGGTTTTATTGATAATTAAGAAGATATTCATATTGTACTAGACATGTATTTAGGTTGTCAATTTTAATTATTTTTATCACATGAAATTAAAGCAAATTATTTTTATTGTTTCAAGTGTTATTTTAACATTCCTATTAATTAATTGCGGTGATGAGTCGAATGATGCCGTTAAAAATAAATCTAATACTCCAAAAATAAAAACGACTCCAACTATTAATTACATCTATGTAAATTCTTTCCCACATGATAGGAATTCTTTTACTGAAGGATTCTTAATTCATGATGGCGAGTTATATGAAAGTACTGGGGCAACAGCTGAACTACCTCAAACAAAATCTTTGTTTGGGATAGTTGATAGTGCTACAGGGTTAATAGATACTAAAGTAGAGTTAGATAGAGAAACCTACTTTGGAGAAGGGATTACCTTTTTAAATGACAAAGTGTATCAATTGACTTACCAAGCAAAAATTGGATTTATATATGATGCAACAACCTTTAAGGAACTCGGAAAATTTAATCTGCCGAGTAACGAAGGTTGGGGGATGACAACAGATGGAAAGTGTTTAATAATGAGTGATGGAACTAGTACCATCTATTATTTAGAACCAGAAAATTTGGGTGTATTAAAAACAATTTTAGTTTCTGATAATGGACGTTTTGTGGGTAATCTAAATGAATTAGAATATATAAAGGGGTTTATTTATGCTAATGTTTTTATGACTAACACTATCGTTAAAATTGATCCTACTAACGGAAAAGTAGTTGGCAAACTTGATTTAAATATGTTAGCAAATGAAGCTAGGCATATTAACCCTTATTCTATGGAAATGAATGGTATCGCTTATGACCCTATTAATGATAGAGTTTTTGTTACAGGAAAAATGTGGCCTAAATACTTTGAAATAAAGTTTAGTCTTTAATCATATTATTTTTTGTGTTCTGGTTGGGATGATAAGTTAGATTCTTTAATCTTTTTGTTCAAGCTAAGAGCATTTTAAAGATACTTTATACTGTCAATATGTCTTAATCGAGCTACATATTAGGGAGCATCATTAATGTTTTTAAAAATAAAATTTCCACGTGAAATAGAAAACCTATATCAAATTAATGATATAGGTTTGTATTTTGTAATCCTAAAATAGTCAACCTGTTTTAGGATGAAATAAATTAATTTAGTTGTTATCTTTTAATTATTTTTTTTGTGATTGTATTCTCATATGACGAAATACGGACAAAATAGATACCTAATGGTAGTTTTTTAAGGCTAATTTTATTAGTGTAAGATAACGTCTTTTGTTCGGTAACAGTTTCGCCTAATGCATTTAAAATTATAATTTTGGCTTCTTTAATATTTTCAGGGATTTCAATATTTATCTCATCCTTAAAAGGATTTGGGTGAATTAAAATATCAATAGCTTGCTTATTGTTAGCAAAAGTTGAGGTAATAGTTCCACAACTTTTTTGGGTAAGCTTTTTCATGTTGTTTGGGTTGCAATCAAGAATATTATAAAGGAAGACTGCTAAACTATCTTTATTGTCTTCTAAAATTTGGCTTGAAGCAGCAAAAGGAGGATGGGTTACTCCAGTATATCTGTCATATTTGTTGTAGGTGTTTACTTGATTTAATCTATCAGAAATGGAATCACTTCCATATAAATAAACTGGAGTAAAACCATTTAAAGGTTGACCATAGCCAATTTGTACGGTTTGATCTCCTGCAGCATGAGAACCATACCAAGGAACATCATTTGCATCAATCCAATTTGGATCAGAAATTCCTCCAGCAAAAGAAAAAGTACCATTTGTTCTAGAGCAATATCCAGGATTCCCACTTGATCCCTCTAAACCTCCAACCTCAGACATCCATGTTTGCCAGTTAGTTCCGTTAGGAAGAGTTAATAAATCAGATACATCATCTAAATATGTTAAGTTTACCCCAAGAATGCCACCTGCAGAAGTTCCTCCAAACATTATTTGATCTGAATCAATTTTGTAAGTATCTGTAGTTGCAGCATCTTTTCTGAAAAAGCGAACTGCCGCTTTTCCATCCTGTACAGCCATAAAAACAACTTTAACTGTTGTTTCCTCTACAATTAGAGAAAAAGCATTAGCAGCTAATCTGTAGTTAATAGAAGCACATACATATCCTTTTTTTGCAAGCTCTGTTGCAAAATAGACTTGATCAGGATCATTCTTAGATCCTGCAGAGAATGATCCTCCATGAGCAAGAATAATTAAAGGTCTGTTAGTTTCTGTATCACCTTGAGGTTGATAAATGTCCATCATTAGGTTTACAGTATTTCCATTAAGTCCTATACTTGTTCCGTATTGAACTGTAGAAACATCAATTGTGCTAAAGATATCCGATTGATACCTTCCATTGCATTGTGCTGAAATATTAATAGTTGCTATAACAGCAACTGCTAGAATGTAAAATTTTTTCATACTTAGAAGTTTATTTTAAATTATTAAATATAGCTATGCGTACATAGTTATATTGCTTATAAATGTACAACAATTTTATGTTAAACCAATCTTGATTAAAACCTTGATAGGTTTGATTAGTAAGTTTTTTTAAAAATAATTTCACTATTCAATGCTTATTTTTGCATCATATGAAGATTGAAATAGGACATAAAGTTAAATTCACTAACGAAGATTTAGAAGGAGAAATAATTTCTATTATTTCTGAAGATAAAGTTGTTGTGAGTTGTTCCGATGGTTTTGATCAAACAGTTAACCTAACTGAAATTATTATTGTTGGAGAAGATAATCAATTGAACTATTCAGTAAGTCAGACTAAATTATCTGCTAAAATTGCATCTAATTTAAAAGATGTTGGTAGTTCTAAATTCTTAAATAGATATACCAATACAAATAAATATCAATTAGGGAGGGTTGTAGAAATAGATTTACACCTTGAGGAGTTAGTTGAATTTCCTAGTAAATTGGATGATTGGCAAAAGCTACATACCCAAATGCAGCATGTTAAGAATTGCCTAGGAGCTGCTACTGCAAAAAAAGTAAAACGGTTAGTTTTTATACACGGTGTTGGCACAGGAGTCTTAAAAACAGAACTATATAATTATTTATCGAGGTTTGAAAATTTAGATTTTAAAGTAGGTGATTTTAATGAGTATGGAACTGGGGCAACAGAAGTAACTATTAATTATTAGTCTCGATTAAAAATAGATAATTGTTTAATATCATTTTTTAGAAATAATTCATCATTAACGATTCATAATTCATAAATTTGTAGTGCAAATTGTTCTATCGCTTTGTATTTATTACAAAGAGGAAAGTCCGGGCAACATAGAGTATCCGACCTAGTGAAAGCTAGGGTGCTTTAAAAGGAATTTTAGAGTAACAGCTAGTGCAACAGAAATAGACTACCGTACTTGTACGGAAAAGATGAAAAGGTGAGGTAAGAGCTCACCAGCTACATCAGTAATTTTGTAGGCTAGGTAAACCTTCGGAGTTGAAAAATCAAATAAACCAAGAACTGAGGGTTTCTCGCCCAATCTTGGAGGGTAGATTGTTAGAGAGTGGGGGCAACCCCATTACTAGATAAATGATAGAACACGACAGAATCTGGCTTATAGATTTGCACTTTTAAAAGACTTACCTAACGGTGGGTCTTTTTTGTTTAAACTAATCAGTTTTTGAATTTCGATTAACGCTACTCCATGCTTTCGTTTTGTTGAAACCAGATGTATAGTAATTAGCCAACATAATGAAATATAGAGATAGAAACTTTAGATTTCGTCAACATAGATAATCCTCTCTCTTTTCGACTAACATTTTGAACAGTTCTATGAGGCATAGAACTCTTTTTTAAGTAGTTGAGAGTAAATTAGATTATTCCTTCATAAAATAAATATGTTATGAATAAAGGTATTAATTATTTGGGTATAGATATTTCAAAAGATGTATTTGATGAAGTGGACTCGGGAGTTAGATATTGATAATTTGAGAATAACTTCAAGGGATTTAGGAAGTTTTTAAAAGAGTTGGATATTACTAGTCATTGTGTAATGGAATCAACAGGTTACTATCATCAATAGTTGGCTTATTATTTATTGGAAAAAGAGATAAAGGTATCAGTGGAGAATCCTATATCTATTAAGCGTTTTATAAATATGAAGCTTTCTCAGATAAAGACAGATAAGTCTGATGCGAAGATGATTTGTGCTTATGCTGAGAGTGAGGGGCCAAAGTTGTGGACTGGTCAATTTAAGCTTCAGATTACGTGTTTACAAATGATAAGATTGGTGAGTGTCTATTTTAAACAAACAACAGCTTTAA
>CAJWVX010000003.1 GCA_913048175.1 uncultured Flavobacteriales bacterium
CAACTATAAAAGAAATAAGTGCTAAAACTCTTTTAGAATTAGCGGTTAAATATTTAAAAAAGTCAGATTTAATTGAAGTAGTGGTTGGTAAGATTTAAAATTGCACTAAAAAATGTTTAAACATTTTCTACAGTAAAAAAATTAAATTCGACATTAATAGCTTCACGAAAATCCTCTCCCATCTCTTGCATGTCGATATCCTCTTCTAGATGAAACCAATCTACACTTACTTTTGAAGAATCACAATTAAGTCCATCAAGCAGCATCAACAAATCATAAATAAATTGGAGAGAACTTGTATTAACATAACTTAATTTAAACTCAATTTTGGTAGATTCTCTAGGAAATTTAACATACTCCTTAAGCCACGTAATTATTGGCTCATAAAATCCTTTTGAATTTTCTGGAACAGAAATCCCTGATATTGAAAAATTACCAGATGATGAATTAAAGTTGATTCCTGGTGTTTTTGGCGTGTTTGGTATTTTTAAATTTTTCACTTAATTATTTTAATAACAATATTTATTCTCTACAATCATTTTCTCAGCAACAGATCTTCTACTATCTTTAATGTTAAATATATTTTGTTTAGTAAATCTCTTTAAGCCAATATGCATCAATTTTAATTCATCTCCTTCAGCATAAGAATTAATAGCATCCTTTCCAAATTTATTGATTTTATCCGCAGCATCATAAATATATACGTTCATCATTGCAATTTGTTCTGAAATAGCTTCTTTATCTTTCGACTTTGATAACTTCTGCACCCTAAGCATCAAAGATTCAGAAATGTAAGTTTCAATTGCCATATCAGAAATATTCATTAAAATCTCTTGCTCCTTTGATAAATTCATCATTAGTGTCTGAGCAGCACTTCCGGCAACCAATAGAACAGCTTTCTTAAATTTCTTTACCATTTCATGAGCTTGCTCAAAAACATCATCACTCCCAGCACCAAAATCAGGAATGCTTAACAGTTCCTTTGCAACTTGTTGTGCAGGGCCCATCAAATCTAATTCTCCTTTCATTGCTTTTTTCAACAACATATCTACCGTTAACATTCTGTTTATCTCGTTAGTCCCTTCGAAAATTCTATTAATACGCGCATCACGATAAGCTCTTTCCATTGGCGCCTCTGCAGAGTAACCCATTCCACCATAAATCTGAACACCTTCATCAGCTACATAGTCCAACACCTCAGAACCATGAACTTTAAGAATAGCTGCCTCAGCGGCAAATTGAGCAATCCCCTTTAAGGTTGCCTCTTGCTTATCCATTCCTCCAGCAGTGAATTCAGTTATAGCATCATCAATATTTTGACTACAACGATAAATTGCAGATTCTGATGCATAAACCTTAAGCGCTTGCTCTCCTAATTTATATTTTATTGCTCCATATTTTGAAATTGGCCGACCAAATTGATCTCTTTCATTTGCGTAATTCACCGAATGATTAATTATTTTTTTTGATGCTCCAATTGCAGAACCTGCCAATTTAATACGCCCAATATTTAGAATATTCAAGGCAATTTTAAGACCACCTTGTCTTTCTCCTAATAAATTTTCTACAGGAACTTTACAATCGTTAAAGAAAACTTGTCTTGTAGACGAACCTTTAATTCCCATTTTATCTTCTTCTGAGTTTAAAGTAATACCTCCCATATCTTTTTCTACAATGAAAGCAGTTAAATTATCGTCATCATCAATTTTAGCAAAAACAGTAAATACATGTGCAAAACCAGCATTGGTAATCCACATTTTTTGCCCGTTTATGACATAATGCTTTCCATCATCAGTTAATTTTGCTTTTGTTTTAGCTGCATTTGCATCAGAACCTGAAGAAGGCTCAGTTAAACAATAAGCCGCTTTCCAGACTCCAGAAGCTAAATTTGGCACATATTTTTCCCTTTGTTCTTTTGTTCCGTAATATAAAATTGGAAGTGTTCCTATTCCCGTATGGGCAGAAACAGAAACGGCAAAAGCATGAGCTCCGCCTATCACTTCCGAAGCGAGCATGCTTGTTACAAAATCTTTTCCAAAACCTCCTAAATCTTCTGGCACAGAAATACCTAACAAGCCTAAATCACCAGCTTTTTCCATTAAAGAGCATGATAATCCTTCCTCTTGTTTTTCTATTCTATCTATAATTGGATCAATTTCTTTTTCTATAAAGTCATAGCAAGTATCAGCGATCATTCGCTGCTCCTCGTCAAAATCCTCAGGTATAAAAACATTTCCTGCTTTTGTTTCTTTAATTAAAAACTCTCCACCTTTTATTACATCTTCGTTTTCCATATTAATTTATTTTTAACGCAAACAAACGCGCATTAATAATTATTTTTATTTTAATAACTCATAAACACCTGCAGCACCTTGCCCTGCCCCTACACACATCGTTACCATTCCATACTTTTGTTTTCTTCTTCTCATTTCATTAAACAGTTGAACGGATAGCTTTGCACCAGTGCAGCCTAGTGGATGTCCCATAGCAATTGCTCCTCCATTTACATTTACGATACCTGGATTTAAATTCAACTCATTCATCACAGCAACAGATTGAGAAGCAAATGCTTCATTCAACTCTATTTGCTCTATATCTTGTAATTTCATTCCTGCCCGTTTTAATACTGCAGGAATTGCTTTTACTGGTCCTACCCCCATAATTCTTGGCTCAACGCCAACTACAGAATAACTAACCATTCTTGCAATTGGTTCTAAACCTAATTCTTTCACTTTCCTCTCACTCATCACCATAACAAAAGCAGCCCCATCAGAAGTTTGAGAAGAGTTACCAGCTGTAACACTTCCTCCTTGAGCAAAAACAGGCTTCAACCTTTGTAATCCTTCAATATTAGAACCTTTACGAGGTCCTTCATCAGTATCAACAGTAAAAGATCTTGTTTCTTTTTTCTCCTCCTTGCCTAAAAATATTTCCTCTACCTCAATAGGTACGATATCATCCTTAAACCTTCCTGCTGCAATAGCATCTAAAGCTTTTAAATGAGATTTCAAGGCAAACTCATCTTGTGTGTCTCTTGAAACGTTATACTCTTTAGCAACCGCTTCAGCTGTCAAACCCATTCCCCAATACCAATTAGGATTTTCTTTTGCAACATCTGCATTAGGTACAATTCGCCAACCACCAAAAGGAATTGGGCTCATTGTTTCTACACCTCCAGCAATAATACAATCAGCTAATCCAGCATCAATTTTTGCAGATGCCATTGCAATTGTTTCTATCCCAGAAGAGCAATAACGATTAACAGTTACACCTGGAACCAAATCGGTATCTAAACCAATTAAAGAAACCATTCTTCCAATATTTAATCCTTGCTCCGCTTCTGGTGTTGCGTTACCAACAATTACATCATCAATAGATTCTTTATCTAAATTTGGAATGCTATCTACTAAATGCTTGATAACTCCAGCTGCTAAATCATCTGGTCTCATAAATCGAAAAATCCCTTTAGGTGCTTTTCCAACTGCTGATCTAAATCCTGCTACTATATATGCGTTCATTTCTGAAATTTTAAATTATTATTTAATTAGTTTCTCAACACCTTACCTGTCGTTATTATACTCTGAAGCCTTTCCAATGTTTTCTTTTCAGTACAAAGTTCAAGGAATGCTTTTCGCTCCATATCTAAAAGATATTGCTCGCTAACATAAGTTGAAGCAGATAAATCACCTCCACATAAAACAAAACCTAATTTCTCTGAAATTAACTGATCATGTTCAGAAATGTAATTTCCTGATTTCATAGAGTTCGCTCCTACATAAACAATCCCTAAACCTTCTTTTCCTAAAACTTTAATATCTTTCCTTCTAATAGGTTTAGTATAACCCTTGTTAGATAAACTTAAAGCTGCAACTTTAGCCTGAGTTAATTGATGCGCTCTACTTACAACAATTTCATCAATTCCGTCTCTTAAATAACCTAACTCAAAAGCTTCTTTTGCCGAAGTAGCAACTTGAGCTTGACCAATAGTTAAGAACCTATTTCTTAAAACATTTAATCTCATCCCATCCTTATACTCATCTGACGCACGTAAAGCAAACTCTTTACTACCTCCTCCTCCAGGAATAACACCAACTCCAAACTCAACTAATCCCATATACAATTCGGCATGAGCAACTACCTTATCGGCATGCATACTCATCTCACAGCCACCACCTAAAGCTAAATTATGTGGCGCAACAATTACGGGAATTGAAGAATAACGAACTCGCATCATTGTATCTTGAAATACTTTGATCGCATAATTCAACTCATCGTATTCTTGCTCTACAGCCATCATAAATATCATCCCTACATTAGCTCCAGCGGAAAAGTTCTCTCCATCATTAGAAATTACCAATCCTTTATAATCACTTTCTGCTAAATCAATTGCCTTGTTAATCCCTTCAATTACCTCAGCACCAATTGTATTCATTTTGGTATGGAATTCTAAATTAATTATTCCATCTCCTAAATTAACAATTGTTGTTCCTGCATTCTTCCATACTGTATTATCTTCTCTTAATGCTGCTAACGACAAGATATTTTCTGAACCTGGAATTATTTGATATGACTTTGATTCAATATCATAAAAATATTTAATTCCATTTTCTAACTTGTAAAATGTAGAGCATCCTTCAGCAATCATTTCGTGAATCCACTGACTAACTTCAATGCCAGATTCTTTCATTTTAGCTGTAGTTTTTTCTACACCTAAAACATCCCAAGTTGCAAAAGGACCTAATTGCCATCCAAAACCGGCATTTAACGCATCATCAATCTTATAAACAACATCCGTAATTTCAGGAATCCTATTTGAAACGTAAGCAAATAACCCGTAAAAAGATTTCCTATAAAATTCACCCGCTTTATCAGTTCCAGCGGCTAAAATCCTTGTCCTTTCTTTTAAATCATCAATGGATTTAGTCATTTCTAACGTAGCAAATTTTGCTTTGCCTTTCGGACGATACTCCAATGTATTTAGGTCTAAAGTCATAATCTGACTTTTACCATTTTCATCCTTTTCTTTTTTAAAGAACCCTTGTTTCGTTTTGGACCCTAACCAATTTTTATCAACCATTTTACCAATGTAATCTGGCATTGTAAATAAATGATGTGCTTCATCATCCTTACAATTTTCTTTTAATCCATTAGCAACATGAACTAAGGTGTCCAACCCTACAATATCACAGGTTCTAAATGTTGCAGATTTTGGACGACCCATTACTGGCCCAGTCAACTTATCGACTTCCTCAACAGTCAATCCCATTTCTGTAACTGTATGAAACAAAGACATTATTGAGTAAACACCAATTCTGTTTGCAATAAATGCTGGAGTATCTTTACAAACCACAGTTGTTTTCCCTAAGAAACGCTGTCCGTAATCTTCCAGAAATTCTATAACAGAGGGATCTGTTTTTTGTGTTGGTATTAATTCTAATAATTTTAAATAACGTGGTGGATTAAAGAAATGTGTTCCACAAAAGTGTTTTTGAAAATCCTCACTCCGCCCTTCCAGCATCATATGAATAGGAATACCAGATGTGTTAGACGATATAATTGTTCCTAGCTTCCTGTATTTTTCTACATTAGAAAAAACTTGTTGCTTAATATCCAAACGCTCAATTACAACTTCAATAATCCAATCACAATCAGCAATTTTTGGTAAATCGTCATCAAAATTTCCTGTAGAAATTCTATTTACGTAAGTCTTACTGTAAATTGGTGATGGGCTTGATTTTAATGCAAATTTTAATGCATCATCAACAATTTTATTTCTTTCTACCGGCTTATTAGATTCTCCAGCTTCTTTTGCCACAATATCCAATAATAGCACCTCTAAACCAATGTTTGCAAAATGACATGCAATTCTTGAGCCCATAACTCCAGAACCTAAAACTGCGACCTTATTTATTTTTCTATTTTTCATAATAATGACTTTATTATCTTTTTTTTATATTCTTGAGGTGTTGAGATTTGTTATTTTAAATTCCATTTTGTTCTCTATATTTATTTATGACTTTATTTACAGACACCATTACTTCAAAAAACGTGTTAAGCTTATCTCCATCAACCTCAGCAAGTATCTGATCATTAAACCCTGCGACAGCTTTTTTAGCCAGCTTCCTTTTTTCAAGTCCAGCTTCTGTCAAAAATATTCGAACCATTCTTCTATCCACTTTATCTTGCTTACGATAAATCAGACCATTATCCTCTATGGTCTTCATAATTCGACTCATACTTGTTGCTTCCATACCTAAATTAGGAGCTATTGATGTTGAAGGGGTTCCTTCTTTCTCTATGTTTAACAAAATTAAGCCTGTAGCCTGAGTGGAACCATATTCAGCTGCCATCTGATTATACATTTTAAACATATTATGCCATGTTGCCTTTATATGTTGATCTACTTTATTATCTTGTTCCATCTATAAATTATGTTAGCCTAACAATATTAAGCAATATATACTATGCAAGCATAGCTTTATGGTTAAAACTTGCAAAATTATTTTAAAACATCACTTATACCGAAAAATTAAAGATAAAACGAAACAAAAATCTACTCGTAAAAGAGTTTTAAAATATCTTATAATCACAGAATAAGATACTTATGCTATGCGAATAAAAATATGCCTACTACTTATTGCAACTTCCCTCTCTGTTGTTGGATTTTGTCAAAAAAAAACCATAAAATTTAGTGGAATAATAATAAACAAACAGACGAACCGTCCAATCGCTAATGTAAATATTCAAGACAATAAAACAGAACAGGGTACAACATCAAACATAAATGGTGAGTTTAAATTTTCTAAAATCAACTTAGGAACTAGACTTTCTTTCTCTTTTATCGGATTCACGAGTAAAGAATTAATAGTAGAAGATAACATTGAGGAATCTAACATTATATATCTATCTCCAAAAACTGAAATACTAAAAGAGTTTATTATAAACGCTGAACAAGTTGAGACTATACCAACTAAATACAAAGTTTTTGATTATGATTTTTATAATGGCAATATTTTACTTATTGTTACTTCAGGTAAATTATCAAATGCTAGACTCCTCATTCTTAATAAAGAATTGGATACATTAGCTCAAACAATACTTCCTGAAAAGCCAAAATATTTTTTTAAAGATTGCTTTAACAACAATCATATAATATGCACAAGCAATACTTATCAAATATACTTTAGTAAAAATAAGCTCGAACTTATTTACCCTACAGCTAATACAGAATTCAACAAATTGGTTCGCCCATGTATTGGAAATGATAGCTTATCATTGTATTTCTCAGAAAAATCTGGCCAAAAAACAGTAACTCTCAACTGGTTAAAATTTAAAACTCGAAATGATGTCTTATATTATTACTTTACTAATAAGATAAATAAAGAGAGCAAATCACTTATTACACTTGTGGATGAGCAAACACTAAAGACAAGGACAAGTATGCTTGATAACATTAGAAAAAAGAAAAGAGATGGGTTTTACAGAACTGAAATTGAAGCCGAATTTGACCTCTATTTTGCTGAAAAAGTATTATCAAAAGAGGTTTTTTCTCCTTTATTCATAATAAAGGATACTGCCTACATTATGGACTATAACAATTCAAAAATCAGAAAGTTCTATTACGGTCAACCAATAGGAGAAATAACCTTTTCTTTTCACAACAATAAAACATGGAAACGAGAAATGTGTTTTGATCAAAAAACGAAAAGAATATATGCCATTTTCACAAAATCATCCTATACAGAGATTAAAGAGATTAACCTAAAAAACGGAAGAGTATCAAGCAATACAATTAAAATACCTTTTGCATATCCTGAAAAAATTAAAGTAAATAATTCATATTTATACTTTCTGCATAAAACACTTGAAAAAAATATGACTAAGAAACTTTCCCGAATTCGAATAAATTAAACACTTTTTCGTTGTTAACTCAACTCATCTTATACTACATTAAAAGTTAAGACTTTAAGTTATTTAATATTTTTATGATAAGTGGCTACCCAAATTAGACCCAATCTTAATATCTTAGCTTTCTTATTCTTATAAATTATGAAAAACACACTTAGCTTAATAATAATTATATTCTTTATTTACAGCTGTAACACTGATAAAATGGAAAAATCTAAAGGCCCAATCGCAAACAAAATAGAAGAAAAAATCACTACTCATGGAGACACGAGAATTGATGACTATTTTTGGATGCGACTTTCTGACGAACAAAAAAAAGCAGAGACTCCTGACACACAAACTCAAAATGTTTTAGACTACTTAAATGCTGAAAATAAACACCTTAAAACAAGCATGAAACATACTGAACCTATGCAAAAGTTACTATATGATGAAATTACTAGTAGAATTAAACAAGATGACGCTTCTGTTCCTTACAAAAAGAACGGATACACTTACTACAGCAGGTATGAAAAAGGGCAAGATTACGCTTACAATTGTAGAAAAAAAATTGAAGAAAATGCAATAGAAGAAATAATGTTGAATGGACCAGAAATGGGGAAAGATAAATCTTATTTCGCTTTAGGCGGAATGAAAGTTTCTACTAACAACAATTTAATTGTTTATGGTGTAGATTTAGTATCTCGAAGAGAATATACCTTACATTTTAAAGATTTGAATACAGGTAACCCTTTAGATGATAAAATAGAAGCAACAACGGGCGGAGCTGTTTGGGCAAATGATAATCAAACTATATTTTACACAAAGAAAGACCCTCAAACATTACGAGCTTATCAAATTTATAAGCACACTTTAGGAACGGATCAAAACACAGATAAGTTAGTTTTTGAAGAAAAAGACGAAACATTTAGCTGTTACATCCAGAAATCAAAATCAGACAAATATCTTATTATCAGCTCCTCTCAAACACTCTCTAGCGAGCATCGTTATCTAGATGCCGAAACACCTAATGGAGATTGGACTATTATCCAACCAAGAGAAAAAGATCATGAGTATTCGGTTAATCATTTTGGAAATGAATTTTATATCAAAACTAATTTAGATGCTAAAAATTTTAAAATCGTAAAAGCACCAGTATCCTCTCCATCAAAAGAAAATTGGACAGAAGTAATTGCACACAGAAAAGATGTATTTATTGAAGGAATAGAACTTTTCAGTAATCATTTAGTTGTTGAAGAAAGAGAAAACGGACTTCCTCAATTAAGAGTTATTAAATGGGAAGATCAATCGGAACACTATATTGAGTTCAACGATCCAACTTACACCTCATACATAAGTTACAATCCAGAATTTGATACGGAGATTCTACGCTATGGATACACATCTTTAACAACTCCCTACTCTGTTTATGATTATGATATGAACAGTAAGAAACAAGAACTACTTAAACAAACAGAAGTTGTAGACCCTAATTTTTCTCCAGACAATTATACATCTGAAAGAATGTTCGCAACAGTAAGAGATGGTGTAAACGTTCCAATATCTCTAGTTTACAAAAAAGGAACGAAAAGAGATGCAAAGACTCCGTTACTCCTATATTCTTATGGATCATATGGATCAAGCACTGACCCTGGATTTAGTTCTCAAAGATTAAGCTTATTAGATAGAGGCTTTGTTTTTGCCATAGCTCATATTAGAGGTGGACAAGAAATGGGTAAACACTGGTATGAAGAGGGAAAACTCTTAAAAAAGAAAAATACTTTTTATGATTTTATAGATTGTGGAAAGTACTTAGTTAAGAACAATTATACCTCTCCAGAACATTTATACGCCATGGGCGGAAGTGCTGGAGGATTATTAATGGGAGCAATAATTAATATGGAACCAAACCTTTGGAATGGAGTTATTGCCGCAGTTCCTTTTGTTGATGTAGTTTCTACTATGTTAGATGAAACTATTCCATTAACCACTTTTGAGTTTGATGAATGGGGAAATCCAAAAGAAGAGGAATCATATTACTATATGAAGTCATACTCACCCTATGATAATATTGAAAAAAAAGAATATCCTAACCTTTTAATTACAACAGGATATTGGGATAGCCAAGTCCAATATTGGGAACCAGCAAAATGGATTGCCAAACTAAGAGCAAACAAAACCGACAAGAACCAATTAATGATGCATTGCAACATGGAGGTTGGTCATGGCGGAGCTTCCGGTCGTTTTGAAAGGTACAAAGAGGTAGCTTTAGAATATGCTTTTTTCTTAAATCTTGAAGGAATTAATATTAAAACGAAATAATTACTTAAAAAAAACCGTTAATCAGAAGAAACTGACCGTTTAAAAAAAATAGATGAATCAGCACATTTGCCTATTTGGATTTTGCTATCTTGTATTTTTAACATTGTTATTTTTGAAACAATACAAAGCCTATTTTATAAAATCACTCCTCCTTTTAACTATTCTACTTGGAATCAGAAAAGACATTGTTGCCTCTCATTCAGTTGGAGGAATTATAAGTTATGAATGCATAGGTAATGACACCTATGTAATTAAACTAACAATTTTCCGAGACTGCAATGCTTCAACAGTCTACCCATTTGACCCTCAGGTATTTTTAGGAGTTTTTAATAATGGAGTCCGACTTTCAAATACAGTAGCCCCTTTTACACTTTCAACTCCAGTACCAATAATAAATAATAACCCTTGCTTAAGTATACCATTAAACGCCTGTTTAGATAAAGCAGAATACATTCAAACGTTAACCCTACCTTCATTACCTGGCGGATATGACATTGTTCACCAAAGATGCTGCAGAAATTCAGCCTCATTAAACCTCGTAACCCCCAACATTATGGGATCAACATACTCGGTTCATATTCCTGAACAAGGGCAGGCAGTTTGTAATAGTAGCCCAACATTTAATGCCCCTGCACCTACATCAATGTGTGTAGGTGCTAAATTCACTTACGATCTTAGCGCAACAGATATTGATGGAGACTCACTTTACTACACATTTAACGACCCTTATAATGCCGGATTAGCAATACAAACTCCTCCGAGCCTTCCCCCATACACGCAAGTACCATGGGAGATAGGTTATTCTACGAACTATCAGATTGATGCTAATCCAATTTTTACACTTGATCCAAATACTGGAGCTCTAATTGGTACACCATCATCAATTGGCAGCTACTCATTTATTGTTGCCGTTAAAGAATATCGGAATGGTGTTTATTTAAATGAAATTTATAGAGATTTATTAATCTATGTAAACAACTGCAACTCCAACCCTATTCCAACCGCTGCTTTTTCAGATACACCTTCTCAAAATGGTCAAACTATTTTTTGTGCAGGAACAACGTTAAGTATTTCAAACAATAGTATTAACTCAGATTTTTTCCATTGGGACTTTGGAGACTTAACAACCAGTTCAGATACATCAACCTTAGAAAATCCAACATACACATATGCTGACACCGGAACTTACAACATTACTCTAATTGCCAACCCAGGATATCCTTGTACTGATACTGTAATTCATCAATTTACAATTCACAAAACACCTACCCCGGTCTTTAACCCGCAAGCACAACAATGCTTACAAGGGAATGTTTTTAATTTTAACACAACAGGAACTACTTACCCTAGCGATACTATTACATGGGATTTTGGTCTCACAGGCATACCTCAAAACGGAAACGGTGTAAACAGCCAAACTTCCTTCTCCTCCCCAGGCACTTTACCTGTAATAGTTACCATAAACAACTTTGGATGCTCTGGTTCTTTTATCGATTCTGTTACAGTTCTTCAAAATCCAACTGCATCTTTTTCTCCTCAAAATATTTTTTGTAATGGATTAACAGTCAATTTTGACAATAACAACACCAACAACTCATCTTCCTACTGGAATTTTGGTGATCAAAGCACTTCAACAGTCTCAACTCCCAACCACAACTTCCCTGATAGTGGTAGTTACAATGTAATGCTTGTTGCGAATCAAAATAATATTTGTTTTGATACTACTCATCAAACCTACAAAACATACCCCTCACTATCCGTTAACTTCCCTCCACAAGCTACTCAATGCCTAACAAACAACTCATTCTCTTTAAATGCAATAGGGAATTACAATAATTCAGCTATTTTCAATTGGAATTTTTACGGACAAGGCAACCCATCAAATACAGATAGCTCTCAAACTATTATAAATTATGATAATCAAGGAAGTTATTCGGTAAATTTAAATGTTCAAAACTATGGCTGCACTTCTACATATAACCAAACACTCAACGTTTATTTAGGTCCAAGTGCAAATTTCTCTGCTACAGAAATAGGTTGTCAACCATTTAACGCTTCATTTTTAAATCAATCAAACTCCTACTCTCCACTTTCTTTTTTCTGGGATTTTGGAAATGGAAAAACTTCAAATCTAGAAAACCCTGTAAACACGTATTTGAATACTGGCATATTTGATGTTTCACTAATTATTAGCACAAACATAGGATGCGTTGGATCAGACACCATAACTCTGCCTAATTTGATTACTGTAAACCCAAAACCTGAACTAAAATATTCTCTCGACCCTTTAACAACATACTTTAACAATCATCAAATTAGTGCAACAGACAACTCTCCTGAATTTACTCACTTATTTGATTTTGGTGATGGAAATACATACGGAGATAGTAAAGTATCTCATGTTTATAATGAATCGGGTCACTACATTTTTCAATATACAGTTACAAATGAATTTAATTGTTCTAACAACGAACAACAAAACATATGGATTAAACCTGACTTTTCATTCTTCCCTCCAAACTCTTTTACGCCAAACGGAGATGGATTAAATGATGATTTTCTAATAAAAGTAGATGGAGTTAAAGAATATAATATAAAGCTTTACAACCGTTGGGGAGAAATCATATTCGGATCTAACAAATCTACAAATGGATGGAATGGAAAATACAAAGGAGAAAATGTTCAAGAAGGTGTTTATATATGGAAGGTAAATCTAAAAACTATTGATCTCAAGAATTATAAAGAAGTAGGAAAAGTTAATTTGATTCGTTAATCATACAAAACTCCCAAATCAAATAATAATTAACTATTAAAAAGCTTAGTAATATCTATCTTTATATTAGACAATACTTCTTTTAGAAAATTGTTAAAAAAAAATAACAATCTACTTTAAGTCTTTTATTTTTTTGTTAATACTAATTAAAGATGTGTATAAATTATTGATTCGATAATATGTATTCTTTTCAAAAAACAACGGTTAATCTGGAGAAGTTGACCTTTAAAAAAAAAAGATAAAACATAACATTTGTCAATTTGATTTTGTCTACCTTTAATTTCTGATAGTTTTTTTTGAAAAATATATTCAATCATATCATAAAAGTAATTCTCTTTTTTGCACTTATTTTCTCAGGTGCTAAAGAAGGTTTTTCGGCACATTTAGTTGGCGGAACAATGAGTTATGAATGCTTAGGAAATGATGACTATAGAATCACCCTAACACTTTACCGCGACTGTAACGGAACTGGCGCTGCATTTGACCCACAGGCATCAATAGGAGTTTTTAATAATGGCATTTTAATTTCTAATGAATTATCTCCTTTCACTTTCAGCACACCTGTACCAATTATAATAAACAACCCGTGCCTTATTGCACCACCTAACGTATGTGTAGAAAAAACAGAATACACTCAAATAATAAACCTTCCTCCAATCGCTGGAGGGTATGAAATTGTTTATCAGCGCTGCTGCAGAAATGCAAGTGCAATGAACATAGTTTCCCCAAACACTATGGGGTCTTCCTACATGATCCATGTTCCAGAACCGGCAAAAGCAGTTTGCAATAGTAGTCCTACCTTTAACAATCCAGCCCCTACTACAATGTGTGCAGGTTTCGAATTCACTTATGACTTAAGCGCTACAGACATTGATGGCGATTCACTTTACTACACTTTTAAAGATGCTGTAACTGGAGGAACAACAGGAGCTCCAGCGCCAAACCCTCCCAGCCCACCTCCCTTTATACCTATAATTTGGAATACTGGATACTCCACCAACTATCAAATAGACGCTAATCCTGTTTTCACATTAGATCCTCAAACAGGAGCATTAATAGGAACTCCAACAACTTTTGGAGTATATACTTTTAATATTTCAGTTCAAGAATACAGAAATGGCATTTACTTAGGTGAAATTTATAGGGACCTCCTACTATATGTAAACAATTGTCAGTCGAATACAATTGCTGATTTTTCTGATGATCCAGTTTTAATCGGGCAAACTGTTTTCTGTTCAGGAACAACAGTAAACATTACCAACAACAGCATTAACTCAGAACTCTATTTTTGGGATTTCGGAGATTTAACAACAAATTCAGACACTTCAACCTTAGAAACACCATCCTATACATATGCCGATACTGGAGTTTATGATATTACTTTGATAGCAAATCCAGGCTACTTTTGTGCAGATACTATTATTCATCAATTTGCAATTCAGCCCGCCCTAAACCCTTCCTTTTCCCCTTTGCCAGACCAATGTTTGCAGGGGAACCTTTTCACATTTAATGCTATCGGAAACAATAACCCTGATGATACTATTACATGGAGCTTTGGTGGTGCAGGAGCAAATAGTCAAACATCTTTTTTAACAACCGGGACCTTTCCTGTAGAAGTTACCATGAGTAATTTTGGATGCACAGAATCATATCTTGACTCAGTTACTGTTATTGAAAATCCTTCGGCATCTTTCTCTCCTCAAAGTACTTTTTGTAATGGGTTAAATGTCAGCCTTGACAACAATAACACAAACAACTCTTCCTCTTTTTGGGAATTTGGAGATCAGACAAACTCAACAAACCCTACACCTAACCACACTTTTGCTGATAGTGGGAGTTACAACATAATGCTCGTTGCTAATCAGCAAAATGTTTGTTTTGATACAACCTATCAAACCTACAATGTTTATCCCCAATTAAACGTTAGCTTTCCAAACCAGAACGATCAATGCCTGATTAATAACTCTTTCTCATTAAACGCAATAGGAAACTTTAATAATTCAGCTATTTTTAATTGGAATTTTAACGGACAAGGAAACCCCTCAAACAACTCCACATCACAAACAACAATTAATTACGATTCCCATGGCACTTACCAAGTAACTTTAAGAGTACAGAACTATGGTTGCGACTCAATTTATAGTGATTATTTAACCGTACACTTAGAGCCAACGGCTAATTTCTCTGTTCCCAACACAGGATGTCAGCCATTTAGAACTTCTTTCGTTAACGAATCAACCCCCTCAACTCCACTATCTTTTTATTGGAATTTTGGAAATGGAAGTACATCAAACCTTGAAAATCCAACAAACATTTATTATGAACCAGGACTATTTGATGTTTCATTGATCGCAACCTCACATACAGGTTGCTTAAGTTCAGACACTTTATTAATTGAGAATCAAATCCTTGTAAATCCAAAACCCGAACTAGAATATATCGTTAACCCATTAGAAACTTATTTTATTAATCATCAAATTATTGCAGAAGATTTATCTAGTGCACCTATTCATGAATTTGATTTTGGAGATGGAAACACTTATACTGACAGCATAGTATCACACACTTACGATGAACCAGGACGTTATATTTTTGATTATTTAGTTATCAATGAATTTAATTGCTCTAACAGTGAAGAACAAAAAATTTGGATTAAACCTGACTTCCTTTTCTTTCCACCAAACGCTTTTACTCCAAATGGTGACGGTTTAAACGATAACTTTTTAATAAAAGTTGATGGTATTAAAGAGTTCAATCTAAAACTTTTTAATCGTTGGGGAGAAATCATTTTCAGTTCAAACAACTGGACAAATGGATGGAATGGGAAATACAAATCGAAAGATGCTCCCGTAGGAGTCTACTCTTGGAAAGTGAAATTAATGACCATTGATCACAATAATTACGAACAGGTAGGAAAAGTTAATCTAATCCGATAAAACTAATTGACTTTCTCCTTAAAAAATGTTAACTTGATTTAACACAATTTAAGTCGCATTGAAAGGTGACCAACAAAAACCTTATGCAAAATAAATTTATATAAAATGTGAATAACTATTAATCTAAAATAAAGTGAAGAGCTTTTAAAAAAATAGAGGAACTTAATGCATAGTTTGAAGTTTATAGAAAAAAGAAATATTTAATTTTGTCTAAAAACAACAGTCCCTAATTTATTATTGAACATTTATTAAGCTAGCAATTGTATGTAATATAGAAAAACTGATCTAAACTTAATAAATGAGTAAAATATATTATTAAAAAAGGGCCAATGAAAAAGTCAATATTAACAGGTATTTTTATGGTAATTATTAACAGTTTAAACTTAGACAACTACCTTTGCACAGACGAATTTATATGTGAATTTCCTGAGAATTGGGATTTAATTATGGATTACTGTTAGTTTATTCTTAATTATTGGATCAACAAAATTCATAATTCCATTTATTTATTAAAGTTTTAATAACCAAATAACATAGATGCTAAAACGTTCAGATTTAATTGCCGAAATTACTTTATCAAACATGAAAAAAATAAATATACTCATCCCAATCATTGCTTTACTTTTTAGTTTAAATCTAAATGCTCAAAGCATTGTTTCTTCATGTGGCTATACAGTTTCTATAAGTTATAATCCTGTAGCTATAGTGCCAAGTTCTTCATCATGCCTTTGGGGATATAATTTTAATATAAGTTTTAATTACCTTATTACTGTACAAGGAATAAATACATGCTGGAATGGCAGTGTAATATTACAACCAAGAATAACTTGCTCAACATTACCCAATTATTTCTACGGATTAAATATACTAGCTCCTACGGTAGGAGCCCCCTTTTCAACAACTACTTACTCTGGTACTATCACTACTACGACAAATTCTTGGACTGCACTTACTAATTGCGCTACAGCAACTCCAAGTAGTATGGGCTGCACGGGTTGTTCATATTCTGCTTCTGGTCCTGGTATACCAAATAATAATTACGCCTGTAGTTTTGTCGCAGGACTGCCTATTGAGTTAGTATCGTTTACGGGCAATTGCAACAGTAAATCTGTTTCATTAAATTGGACAACTGCTTCTGAAATAAATAACGATTATTTTACAATAGAGCGAGCTCAAGATGCAATAAATTTTAAAGAGCTTAGAAAGTTTGACGGAGCAGCCAACAATAATCGAACAATTAACTATTCCTTTATTGATCCCGAACCATTGACAGGAACTTCTTATTACAGATTGAAACAAACTGACTTTGACGGACAGTTTAACTATTTTAATACTATTGCAGTTACATGTCAAGGTAAAATAGGAGAAATTTATATTTATCCAAACCCCAATAATGGTAGTTTTATAATTGAAGCAGCAGAACTAAATGCTGATATAACAATTCTTAATTCTCTTGGAGAAAAAATTATACATCAAAAAAATTCTTCTAAAAAAACAGAATTTAATTTAAGTTATTTATCAAACGGAATATATTTTATTCAAATGAGTTCAGCTAAAGAAAGTGTAACACGAAAGTTTAGTATCAATCAATAACTATTAAAAAAATAGATGGATATATAAATAGGGCAGTAAGCAAAAACGGTAGCTTAAAAGCACTTTGACAAGAAACTAACTTTTGCGTGCTAAATTCCTTTAAATATTTCTTTTGATAAAATATACGAATCCCAACTTAACAGTTGATAACATAGCCGAAAGATGATTAAAAAAGGGTTCTTTAATAAAAAAATTAAATTCTAAAACACAAGTAAGCCACTATAAGTGTAAATACAGAAGCCAACCACGCTTTCATGGTTACAACATCTACCATAATTAATGGTTTCAACCTAAGTAAAGTAGACGAAATTGCTAGCCCAACAATTGTAATAGAGTAAAAGAGCATAGCCAACAAAATAAGCCCTGCCCAAACATCAAAATAAAGTAACTATTATTTTAACCACCAGATAAAAACTATATTATTTCTATTTAAAAGACATAAAAACAATACTAGCTAATAGTAGACGACCATATATTAAGGAATAAAGACATGATCCTTCCACCAGAATAAACCCTTATGGTAGTTAAGCAAATACATATATTTTAAGACGTTTTCTATTTTTGATAATATACTTCGAATTAGAAAATATTGACATTGTTGAAAACGGAATTAGATCATTAGAAATGATACCTCAAACTAAAAAAAGTTTTTTCATCCTCGAAACAACCAAAAAACTTCTTAACTAAGATTTATAAAGTAAACGACAAAAAGATGGTTCAAATTATTTGGAATGATTGTCGCAAAAAAATATACAACTTAAATAATGATCTCTTTGAACGTAATGCAATTCTAAATTTCAGCTTAATAGAATGGATTGATTGCAAACATTATATGAGTTAATCTAATCCATAAAATTTCCTTCCCCAATTTATTTCTCTCCTCCAACCTCTATTAATTTAGAAAGTTGCAGCACAATTAACTTCAACAAATGAATGGAATGTTAAACATAGAGACAATGATGCTCCTGAAGGAATTTATACTTAGAAGGTATAATTAATGAATATAGATCATAAGCAACCTAAATGACTAGCTCACATTAATTTAACAAGACAAACTGATTTTACTTTCTACTAAAAACGCTAACATCGTTTAACAACAGTTAAGAAACATTAAAACATTTACAACAAGAGCGTTAAACGAAGATAGAAACAACGTGCTTCCATCTATATTAGATATCTTTTCAAAATATTCGTTTAAATTACCCCTTAGGGTTTGCATACATTTTAATATCTGCGGCAGTAATTTTTTTCTCGCATAAGATAATTAAACGTTCTACAATGTTTCTAAGTTCTCTAATATTACCCGTCCAGTTTACATTTTTCAGCTCTTCTAAGGCATTAGCCTCAAATTCAATATCTCTTCCATGGTCTTGAGACAATTGATTTAAAAAATACTGAGCCAATACAGGAATATCATCCCTCCTCTCATTTAACGAAGGTACATGAACTAAAATAACACCTAAACGATGATATAAATCTTCTCTAAATTTTCCTTCAGCAATTTCTTTTACTAAATCTTTATTGGTAGCCGCTAATATTCTAACATTTACTTTAATTTCTTTTTCTCCACCAACACGCATTATTCTACTTTCTTGCAAAGCTCTTAATACTTTAGCTTGAGCAGAAAGACTCATATCTCCAATCTCATCCAAAAAAAGTGTTCCTCCTTCAGCTTGTTCAAAACAACCTTTACGTTGCTTAATAGCAGATGTAAATGCTCCTTTTTCATGACCAAACAATTCACTCTCTATTAATTCAGAAGGTATTGCTGCACAGTTAACTTCAACAAACGGAGATTTGTTTCTATCAGATTTTTCATGCAAACTAAGAGCAACTAACTCTTTACCCGTACCGTTTCCTCCAGTAATTAAAACTCTAGCATCACTTGGAGCCACCTTTTCAATCATTTCTTTTACATGCATTATTCCTTCAGATTCTCCAATTATTTCTGTCTGACCTTTTCCTGCACTAACTTTTCTTCTTAATTTTTTGGTTTCTTGAACCAATTCCTTTCTATCAACAGCATTACGAACAGTAACCAATAAGCGATTTAAATCTAATGGTTTAGAAATAAAATCATAGGCTCCTTTTTTTAATGCTTCAACAGCTGTTTCTATTGTGCCATGACCAGAAATCATAACTATTGGAGTATCGATACCTTGATTTACCGCAGCCTCTAACACTTCAATACCATCCATTTTTGGCATTTTAATGTCGCACATAATTAAATCATACTTACCAGCTTTAATTTTCTCTAAACCAGCCTGCCCATCCTCTGCTTCATCAACCTTAAATTTTTCATACTCTAAAATCTCTTTTAATGTATTTCTAATTGGTCTTTCGTCATCTATGATTAATATGTTTGCCATTCTTTTTAGTGTTTTGTTAGAATATGTAAAACACACCCCTAGAATTTCTAAGCAACAAGTTGCAAAGAACTTCTTGCCCCTCTCAAGAGGGGGCTTCTAAAATCATCCTTTATAAAAAAGCCACTTCCAAAGTTCTTTGTAAGTTACCTTCTTACCATACATTAATATTCCTGTTCTATAAATTTTTGCTGCCATCCATGTTGCACCTAAAAATCCTAAAATCAATAAAATCATTGATAATATTAACTCCCATGCAGCTACACCTCCAAATGGTATTCTTACCATCATAATTATTGGCGAAGTTAATGGACATAGAGATAACCAAAATGCCATTGGTCCATCAGGGTTCTCTACAACAGTTTGAGCAACCACAAATGAAAATATTAAAGGTATAGTTATCGGCATCATAAACTGTTGTGTATCTGCCTCACTATCAACTGCAGATCCTATTGCTGCTAACAAAGCTCCATACAATAAATATCCACCGATAAAGTAAAATAAAAATGATATAAATATTTGAAAAATTGGCAAGCTCTCAAGCCCTTCACTTAATATTTGTAATGGATTTGAGATATCAGGCATTCCAGCTTCTTTCATCATATCTGCAGATTGAGACATTGCAGAAGCATCAACTCCAAAAACACTCATTATTACAGAATAAATTGCCCCTGTCAAAATAGACCAAAGTAAAAACTGTGTTAATCCAACCAATGCAATACCAAGAATCTTCCCCATCATTAATTCAAATGGTTTTACCGAAGAAATAATAATTTCTACAATTCTACTTGTCTTCTCCTCAATAACACCACGCATGATTTGGATCCCATACATAAAAATGAAAAAGTATATTAATATTGCTGCAAAAAAACCAATACCAGTCATTATGGCAACATTCTTAGACTCTTCATCTCCTTCAGCATCAATAGATATTGGTTTAACAGTAATGTTAGGCTGAATATCTGAAATTTGCTCTTTAGTCACTTTAAATTGTCGTTGCATTTCTGCACTTCTAATTACATTTTCAATTGTTCTTTCAATCTTAGCAATAGTTGAAATACCAGGTTGTTTTTTATAAAACATGGTAACATCAGAACCTTTTTTCACACTTTCTATATGGAGTATCGCAGTAAAATCACCTTCATATAAATCGGCTTTAGCTTTTTCAATAGACCGGAATCCATCTGCAAACTGAAGTTCTGAAGTATTATCAAACATTTTTATAAACAAACCTGTAGTATCAATAACTTCTATCCGTTGTAGATCCTTATCTTTAGTTGCCAACCAAATTGGAACAATCATTAAGCCTGCCATTAACAAAGGACCTAATAAGGTCATTACAATAAAAGATGTCTTTTTAACTCTTGTTAAATATTCTCTTGCTATTATTAGTTTAATTTTATTCAAAATCAGCCTCCTCTTCTAATGTTTCAGGCATAACTTCCTGAACTTTTTGTATAAAAATATCATTCATGCTTGGTGTAATCTCATTTACAGAAAGTACTTGTACTTGACTTATAATAATCTTCAGTAATTCATTTACATCGCTCGATTTAGTTGCACGAATCTTAACATATATCTTATTCTCAATCTGCTTTTTATCTAAAATCTCAAAAGCAGTCCATAATGCATTAGAAAATGCCATCATATTACCTACAAATACTATTTCAAAAATATTAGATTTAAATGCTTCCTTAACTTCAGAAACCTTTCCTTCTAATATCTTTTTTGATTTATTAATCAAAGCTATATCATCACAAATTTCTTCTACAGATTCCATATTATGAGTAGAAAAAATAATCGTAGATCCTTTTTCTCTTAACTCTAAAATTTCTTTTTTTATCAGGTTCGTGTTAATTGGATCGAAACCAGAAAACGGTTCATCCAATATTAACAGCTTTGGTTCATGCAATACAGTTGTAATAAACTGAATTTTCTGAGCCATTCCCTTAGAAAGTTCTTCTATTTTTTTATCCCACCAACCGTCAATTTCAAACTTCTCAAACCAATATTTCAGTTTTTTTTTGGCTTCAGATTTACTCATCCCTTTTAGCTGGGCTAAATATAATGCCTGTTCACCAACCTTCATCTTTTTATACAACCCTCTTTCCTCTGGTAAGTATCCAATTTGGGCGATATGTTTAGGCGCTAATTTTTCTTTCTGAAAAAAAACTTCTCCTTTATCAGGACCAGTAATTTGGTTGATAATTCTAATCAAAGTAGTCTTTCCTGCACCATTAGGCCCAAGCAATCCGAAAATGCTTTGTTCCTTTACATGAAGCGAAAGATTATGAAGCGCCTTATGCTCTGCATAACTTTTGTAAACTCTTTTTACCTGCAATAAATCCATAAAAACAAATATAAGTTATTCGACTTTCTTAACCATAAAATTTACATGAATGGTTTATTTTTTATTTGGGCATTTTAACAGGCTGGTCACTATATCTTTTTTTATAATTACATAGCCCCTTCAGGTAAATATTAAGAACAAATAAAACCTGATAGGATTTTTAACAAGACTAAAAAAAAGGATACTGTTTCTATACTTAACGCTACATTCTAAAAAAACCCCGAAAATTCTAAGTAACAAGTTGCAAAGAACTTCTTTGCCATCCTAAGTTGAGAATAAAAAAAGCCTCGATAAAAATTATCGAGGCTCTAAATATAAATTTATTCTTCTTATCTATTTGCAATATCAACAAAGTCTCTATCAGTAGCACCAGTATAAACTTGTCTTGGTCTTCCAATTGGAGCACCATCTTCAATCATTTCTTTCCATTGCGCAATCCAACCTGGCAACCTTCCTAATGCAAACATAACAGTAAACATTTCTGTAGGAATTCCTAAAGCTCTGTAAATAATTCCTGAATAAAAATCCACATTTGGATATAAACCTCTTGCTTTGAAATATTCATCCTCTAAAGCAACTTTCTCTAATTTTTTGGCAATATCTAAAACTGGATCATCAACACCTAAAGCATTTAATACATCATCAGCAGCTTTTTTGATAATTGTAGCTCTTGGATCAAAGTTTTTATAAACTCTATGTCCAAACCCCATCAATCTAAATGGGTCATCTTTATCTTTTGCTTTAGCTACCCATTTATCAACATCTCCATCATCTTCTTTAATTTGCTCTAACATTTCAATTACAGCCTGATTAGCTCCACCGTGTAATGGCCCCCAAAGTGCTGAAACACCTGCCGAAATAGACGTATACAAATTAGCTTGAGAAGAACCTACAACTCTTACAGTGGCAGTAGAACAATTTTGTTCATGATCTGCATGTAAGATTAATAATTTGTTTAATGCTTTCGCAATCATTGGGTCAACATCATAATCATCTGTTGGCATAGAGAACATCATATTTAAGAAATTCTCACAATAATCTAAATTGTTATTTGGATAAACAACAGGATGACGCATTGCATTTTTAAATGCCCAAGCAGCCAATGTTGGTACTTTTGCAATTAATCGGTGTATTGTTAAATCAATAGCTTTTTTAGCTCTATTAGGATTTTGAGATTCTGGATAAAAAGTAGAAAGTGTACTTAATGAAGCTGCTAAAATACCCATTGGGTGAGCTTTAGCTGGGTAAGCTTCAAAAAACAATCTCATATCTTCGTGTACAAGTGTATGTTTAGTAATATTTTCTTTAAATTCAGCATACTCAGCAGTAGTTGGTAAGTTACCATAAATAAGTAAATAAGAAACCTCTAAGAATTCTGCTTTTTCAGCTAACTGTTCTATTGGATAACCCCTATAACGCAAAATACCTTCTTCACCATTTAAAAATGTAATCCCACTTTTAGTAGAACCTGTATTTTTAAAACCTGGATCAATAGTAATATACCCAGTACTAGCTCTTAACTTACTAATGTCAATTGCTTTTTCATTTTCTGAACCCTCAATTACGGGGAACTCGTATACTTTTCCGTCTAACTCTAATTTTGCTATCTCTGCCATTTTCTACCTCTTTTTTTTCGTTATTCTCTCTGAGACTTTCAGAGTTATGCGAATATAATCATCAAAATATGATTTTCCAAATGAATAATATTAAATGATTTAAATTTAACATATTGATAACTTTTACGACATAAAAAAAGCCACTTCATTTGAAAGTGGCTTTTAATAAAATTTTGGTTTTCTTATTTCAAGAACTTAAAATCTCTACCTAAATAGATTGCAGAGTTTCCCAGCATTTCTTCAATTCTTAATAACTGGTTGTACTTAGCCATTCTATCAGAACGAGAAGCTGAACCAGTTTTAATTTGGCCCGTATTTAATGCAACTGCCAAATCAGCAATAGTGTTATCCTCAGTTTCTCCAGAACGATGACTCATCACAGATGTAAATGAAGCTCTATTAGCCATATCAACAGCATTAATAGTCTCAGTTAAAGATCCTATTTGATTTACCTTTACTAAAATAGAATTGGCAGATTTCTCTTCAATCCCCCTTTTAAGTCTTTCTGTATTTGTAACAAATAAATCATCTCCAACTATCTGAACTTTATCTCCAACTGCCGCAGTTAACTCTGCCCAACCGCTCCAATCATCCTCATCTAATCCATCTTCAATAGACAAAATAGGGTATTTATTTGTCCAATCTTTCCAATATGAAACCATTTCAGAAGAAGTCTTTTTAACCCCTGTGGATTCGAATTCATACATTTTCGATTCAGCATTGTAAAACTCTGAACTTGCTGCATCTAAGGCAATATGCATATCATCTCCAGGCTTATAACCAGCTTTTTCAATTGCAGTTAAAACAATTTCAATAGCTTCTTCATTAGAACCTAAATTAGGGGCAAATCCACCTTCATCACCAACATTAGTTGAATGACCTTTAGATTTCAACACCGCTTTTAAATGATGAAAAACTTCAGTACCCATCCTTAACCCTTCACTAAAAGAAGTAGCTCCAACAGGCATTACCATAAATTCTTGTATGTCTATTTTGTTATCCGCATGAGAACCCCCATTTAAAATATTCATCATTGGAATTGGTAATACATTTGCATTAACCCCTCCTATATACTTAAACAATGGAATTCCTGATTCTTCAGCAGCAGCTTTAGCAACAGCCAAAGAAACACCTAAAATAGCATTTGCTCCTAAATTAGATTTGTTAGAAGTACCATCCAATGCAATCATGGCATTATCAATAGATGTCTGATCCATGATATGAGCACCATTCAGTTCTTCATTAAGCGTTGTATTAATGTTCTGAATTGCTTTCTGAACACCTTTACCCATGTACATCCCCATGTCATTGTCTCTCAACTCAACAGCTTCGTACTTTCCTGTAGAAGCTCCTGAAGGAACTGCAGCTCTTCCTAAAATACCATTTTGTGTAACCACATCAACTTCTACAGTTGGGTTACCTCTTGAATCTAAAATTTGTCTTGCGTGAATTTGTGCTATATAACTCATTTTATTGTGTTTGATGTATAGTCTTTGGTGTATAGTATGTTTATCTAAACACCAAAAACCAACAACTATATACTACTATTAATTTACTTTTTTTTCTCTCTAACTAAAACCTCATCAATCATACCGTATGCTTTTGCTTCAGTAGCAGTCATCCAGTAATCTCTATCACTATTCCCTTCAACTTCATCCATAGATTTTCCTGAATGATCTGAAATGATTTCATAAAGCTCCGTTTTTAACTTCATAATTTCTTTCACCGTAATCTCCATATCAGAAGCTTGACCTTGCGCTCCACCTAATGGTTGGTGAATCATTACTCTTGAATGCTTTAGTGCAGTTCTCTTTCCTTCAGCACCAGCACACAATAAAACTGCTCCCATAGAAGCTGCCATTCCTGTACAAATTGTTGCTACATCTGGAGCAATGTATTGCATTGTATCATAAATTCCTAATCCAGCATAAACACCTCCACCTGGAGAGTTTAAATAAATCTGAATATCTTTTTTTGCATCTACAGATTCTAAAAACAATAATTGTGCTTGAATAATGTTGGCTACATGATCATTAATTCCTGTTCCTAAGAAAATAATTCTATCCATCATCAAACGAGAGAATACGTCCATAGATGCAACATTCATTTGTCTCTCTTCAATAATTGTTGGAGAAATGTAATTCCCTAAAATTGAAGTGTATTTATCATAAGAAGTACTGCTTATTCCTTGATGCTTTGTAGCATATTTTCTGAACTCATCTTTATCGAACATATCGCTTATATTATTATATTAATAGAGTAATTTTAGAAGGCTAATTTACTATTATATTGTTATTCCTTATTGGGTTTTGATGATTTTTTAAGAACAAGTTTTAAGACCTAATTCTCAACAATTAAATCTACACATAACAACCTAAGAACCAAAAGCACACCTCAGCTTCAATGCCACATTCCACATGTTTCCATGATATGATAATACAAGTCCCTCAATAATACTATATCTATAAATAGGTATAATTTCTATTTGATTTTTTTCATCTAATTTAAACCTACAACCAATAGACAAAGAAACATCAAAATTAAAACCTTTAAACTCTTCATTTGAAATCCGACTATCGTTAACTGCTATCTGATTATTTATCACTTTCTCTTCTGAAGATAATCCACTAATAAGATACTTAGGAATAGACTCCCATTCAATGAAATGTTCTTTTTCAAATAAATAGGCATCCCAATAAGGTTATACTCATTTTTATACTTAGTTGAAAGTACTGTATTATTTGACAAAAAAAAGCCTCACAATGTGAGGCTTTAAATCTTATTTTTTATTGTATGCTAATTTCACAAAGGCTTCATAAGTGACCTCTTTTTCTTTTAGCTTTAAATTGCTTTTATAATAATCTGTTAACTTAGCATCATACATCATCATGTATAAGTTTCTTGCTTCCTCTTCATTCTGAAGAACTCTGTTAGCAGTTTCAGTTAACTCTTCATCATTAGTTCCTCCTGGCAACCCCATTCCAGCCATTTGTTGTGCTAACAATCCTTTTGTATGCTCAACAACTTCCTCTGGAGTAACTTTAATCCCATTACTCTGAATCAGTTTATTTTCAATTAACTGCCATTGTAAACCTTTAGAATAGTTATCGTATTCTGCTTCAACTTGCTCTAAAGTAAGTGGTTTTTCGTTAGATTCCCTTATCCATCTCTTTAAGAATGTGTCAGGTAATTTTAATTTCAATTTCTTGATTAATTCATCCTGAATATCAACTTTCAACTTTCGATCAGCATCAGTAGATAATCCTTTTCCTAATTCTTCAGAAACCTTAGCTCTAAATTCTTTTACATCAGAAATAACTCCTGATCCATAAACTTTATCAAATAACTCTTGATCTAATTCTGCAGGAATAATTTTATTGATCTTATCAACTGTAAATTTAAATTTAGAAATTATAGTTTCTAATGCAGCTCCATCAACACCTATAGCAGCAGCCTGATCTTGTGGGTTAGCTGAAACAACTCTAGGATCTATCTCATAAGTGTCATTAGTTTTTGCACCAACTAAACTCTTTTGTACTTTTTTATCTGTTACCGCTTCAATAATGATAACCGAAGTATGACTAATACCACCTTCTTTCACATTACCCTCTCCATCTAACTCTTCAAACTTTCCGAAAACCATATCGTCAGCTTGAGCAGCATCAGGATTACTCATCTTTCCGTAACGTTTAGCAACATCAGAAATGTATTTATCTACATCCTTATCAGCAACCTTAATTTTGTAATAATCCACTTTCAATTTAGAAACAACATCAACATTAAATTCTGGTGCGATACCTATTTCATAACTAAATACAAAATCTTTTTGATTAACCCAGTCAATTGAATGCTTCTCATCTAACTTTGGAAGTGGATTTCCTAAAAGATTTAAATCTTCCGCTTTAATAAAATTCTGTAAAGATTCAGATAAGATTTTGTTGATTTCCTCAACTATAACACTCACTCCAACTTGTTTCTTGATAATTCCCATAGGAACATGACCTTTTCTGAAACCTGGAATATTAGCGTTTTTTCTATGTTTTCTCATAACGTTATCAACATTCTCTTGATAATCTGCTTGATCTAATTGTATTTTAATGATTGCGTTTAAATCGTCAACTTTTTCTTTAGTAATATTCATTTGTTACTTTTTATAAAGTTTATATTATAAAAAAAGGTATAAGGTCGACCCTTATACCTTCTTTGTTTTGTACAGGCGGAGAGACTCGAACTCTCACACCTCGCGGCACCAGATCCTAAATCTAGCGTGTCTACCAATTCCACCACGCCTGCATTAAGGATTGCAAAAATACTATTTTTTAGCATTTTATCAATAAGTTAGCTAAGAAAATTTACTCGATCTTTTAATCAACTCTTTAAATTAAAAATCTCTTCCAACTTTTCGTGTAATTCTTCTCCACGCAAATCTTTAGCTATAACAACCCCTTCTTTATCAATTAACACAGAATGAGGTATACTTCTAACACCATAAATTTTGCCAGCAGCATTTGCCCAACCTTTTAAATCACTTACATGTATCCAAGTTAAGCCATCATCTTCAATTGCCTTAAGCCATTTATCTTTGTTCTCATCAAAAGAAACTCCTAAAATATCAAATCCTTTATCGTGATATTTTTTATAAGCTGCTACTAGATTTGGATTTTCACTTCTACAAGGCCCACACCAAGACGCCCAAAAATCTAATAATAAATAACTCCCTTTAAAACGCTCTAATGCAATTGAATTACCATCCTGATCATTCATTACAAATATGGGTGCTGGTTGTCCAACAGCCGAATTTTTAAGTATCGAAATTCTATCCACAATGCTAACAACATATTCTGAGCCTTTTATGCTATCAGAAAAACTTTTACTTAACAATTCTAACTCATCTACATCTTTACCCATCATGTATCTCATTGATAAATAAGGTGCAATTACAGAATTTAGATTCTCTTTAATGTACATTTCAATAAATAGTGTTTTTAACGAATCTGCTGTTCTATATTTAATATCTAATTTCCCTAACAAATCTTTATTTCCAGCCTCTTCTGCAGCATAATAATTATCAATAATAACTTTTAATCTTTCATCATATTTTACAGTTTTATCTTTAAACTCGTTTAATTGAGAATGAATTCTAGAACCGGAAATAGTGTAATTATCAGGATTAAGATTAGTTCCTTCAATAGAAATATCACTATTCTCAACAAAAACTGTTAACCTCTCTTTGCTACCACCAAACATGATGTACTGTGTATTTGGAAAATTTACCATTCCAGCAAATGAAAACATACCACGATCAATAACTGTCGAGTCCATTTTAACAAAGGCACCATCTTTATACTTAGCCAGATAAGCCATATTGTAATCTAACGTATCTATTTTAGCGTTTATAATGAATCCTGACTTACATGCTAAATCTTCAGTTGAATCTCCACAAGAAACTGTAACTAATGCGATAACTAAAAGAGTTAGAATTTGATTTATTTTTCTGCTCATAATTTTATTTTATTTTACTGTATTTTCGTTCTATATGAAGAAAAAAAGGTGTTGATCAAAACTTTAAGAGAATTGAACACGCAATAAAACTGAAGCAACCTTAGATTCTTCTATTCCGTTAAACTTCAATCGGAATAAGATCAGCACTAAAATAACATTCAAAAGAGTTGGACCCAGATTTCATTGTATTGCTTTATACTCTTTAACAAGGTCTCTAATTTCTATTTCCTAAAAACCAAACGCCATAAACTATTTACGTTCCACCCACTTTTTAGCATTAACAAAAGCCTCAAACCAAGGAGTTACCTCATCTTGTTTTTTATCAGATGGATAATGTGCTGCTTGCCAAGGGAAAATGATTCTTTCTAAATGTGGCATCATCGCTAAATGACGACCATCATTAGAACAAATTCCTGCAGCATCGTATTCAGAAGCATTTGGATTTGCTGGATAATGATCATGTGAATATTTCATTGAAATATTATAATCTCTTTCCTCTCCATCAAACAAGAAACGACCTTCACCGTGCGCTACCCATATTCCTAATTTACTTCCTGCTAAAGATTTTAACATGATAGAATTATTTTCAGGAACCTCAACATTTAAATATCCAGATTCAAATTTACCTGAGGCGTTATGGTGCATTGGCTGCGTTGAACCTTTAGATTCAATTAAACCTAATTCCATCATTAACTGACAACCATTACAAACACCTAAACTTAATGTATCTGGTCTTGCGTAAAAATTATCTAATGCTTGTTTTGCTTTTGGATTATACAAGAATGCTCCAGCCCAGCCTTTAGCAGAACCTAAAACATCTGAATTAGAGAATCCACCAACATAAACAATCATGCTTACATCACTTAAGTCTTCTCTTCCCGATATTAAATCAGTCATATGAATATCCTTCACATCAAAACCAGCTAAAAATAAAGAGTAAGCCATTTCTCTATCTCCATTCACTCCCTTCTCACGAATAATAGCGGCTTTAATTCCTGTTTTATTTTCCCTTCCATGATCAAGAGCATAATCAGAAAGCTTACCTGTAAAGTTCTCTGGAAACTTATAATCTAAGATTGTATTTTTATAAGTCTCAAAACGTTCTGTTGCTAATGCTTCTGTGGCTTGTTTTTGATCTAATAAATAAGAAGTCTTATACCAAACATCTCTCATCTCATTAATATCAAAATTCAGCTCCGCTCCATGATGCTTAATATTAATTGTTCTTTCATTAGTAGTAACTCCAATAATATGTGCGTGAATTCCATTTCTACCAAACTCAGAAACAACTGCGCTACTATTTTTTACCTGAATAACAACTGCAGCAATTTCACTAAACAAAATTTTAGTTAAATCTTTTTCCTCTAAAGAACTAAAGTTAATCTTTAAACCGCCTTTAGAATTAGGGAAATTCATTTCTAATAGTGTTGTAATTAAACCTCCAGAAGAAATATCATGACCTGCCAACACTTTTCCTTCAGTTATTAATTTCTGAACAGTATTAAAAGCTCTAGCAAAATATTCATCATCATTAATTGTTGGTGATGAATCTCCAATCTTATTCAATACCTGAGCAAAAGAGGATCCTCCTAGGTCAAATTTCCCTTTAGAGAAATCAACTAGTATTAAAGAGGTATCTTCTCCATTCACTAAAGTTGGCTCCACTACCTTTTTAACATCTGAAACTTCTCCTGAAGCAGAAATAATAACTGTTCCTGGAGCATAAACTGCATCATCTTTATATTTCTGAACCATAGACAGAGAATCCTTCCCTGTCGGAATATTGATTCCTAGATTACAAGCAAAATCGCTTATTGCTTCAACAGCTTCATATAAACGAGCATCTTCGCCTTCGGTTTTACAAGGCCACATCCAGTTAGCACTTAACGAAACCGATTTTAAACCTTCTTTAAATGGTGCCCAAACAATGTTTGTTAACGATTCTGCAATCGCCATTTTACTTCCATGTTTAGGGTTAATTAAAGCATTTATTGGAGCATGACCCAAAGCAGTTGCAATTCCAGCTTTCCCCTTAAAATCTATCGCAACAACCCCTAAATTATTTAACGGTAATTGAATCTCTCCTGTTGTTTGTTGTTTGGCAATCTTTCCTGTTACAGATCTATCAACCTTGTTTGTTAACCAATCTTTACAAGCAACAGCTTCTAACTGTAATACCTGTTTTAAATAGCTTTCAATTTGATTGCTATTATAATCTAAAGGCTCAAATTTTGTATTTAAAGTGTGGTCATTAATTACTGTTTTGGGAGGGCTCCCAAACATATCTTCAATTTTAAGATCTATTGGATTCTCTCCAGTTTCTTCATCCTCAAACTTAAAATTATGGTCCATTGTTATTTCTCCAACCACATACATTGGAGCTCTTTCTCTTTCACAAATCTCTTGTAGTAATGCGACATCTTCTCCCTTTATAACTAATCCCATTCTCTCTTGAGATTCGTTCCCTACAATTTCTTTAGCAGATAAAGTAGGATCTCCAACAGGCAAACTTCTTAAGTTAATTGTTCCACCAACTTCTTCTACCAATTCTGAAAGACAATTTAAATGACCTCCAGCACCATGATCGTGAATAGAAACAATTGGATTTTTTGTTGACTCTACAAATGCTCTAACTGCATTACATGTCCTTTTTTGCATTTCTGGATTAGATCGCTGAATAGCATTTAATTCAATAGAACTATTAAACTCTCCTGTTGCTACAGAAGAAACAGAACTTCCTCCCATTCCAATCCTATAATTATCTCCCCCCAACACAACAATTTTATCTCCTTTTTCAGGAACATGCTTTAAAGCATCCTCACGCTTTCCATAACCAACACCACCGGCTTGCATTATTACTTTATCAAAACCAAATTTCTTTCCATTTTCTGCATGTTCAAAGGTTAAAACAGAACCATTAATTAATGGTTGTCCAAATTTATTTCCAAAATCAGAAGCTCCATCAGAAGCTTTAATTAAAATATCCATTGGAGTTTGATACAACCAATCTCTTTCAGTTAAACCACCCTCCCATTCTCTACTTTTTTCTAATCGAGAATATGCCGTCATATAAACGGCTGTTCCTGCCATTGGAACAGAACCTTGTCCGCCAGCCATTCTATCTCTAATTTCTCCTCCAGCACCAGTTGCTGCGCCATTAAAAGGCTCAACTGTTGTTGGGAAATTATGTGTTTCAGCTTTTAAAGAGAGAACAGTTTCAATCTCTTTTGTTTCGAAAAAATCTGCTTTATTTTGAGTTTTTGGAGCAAACTGCATTGCTTTAGGACCTTCAACAAAACTTACATTATCTTTATAAGCCGACACAATCGTATTGGGATTTTCTTTTGATGTCTTACGTATTAAATTAAATAAGGACGAAGGCTTTTCCTTCCCATCAATAATAAATTTTCCGTTAAATATTTTATGCCTACAATGTTCCGAATTTACTTGAGAAAAACCGAACACTTCGCTATCTGTTAATTTTCTTCCAACTCTTTGAGAAACATTCTCTAAATAAGTTACCTCTTCATCACTTAGAGCTAAACCTTCTGTTTGATTATAAGCAGCAATATCATCAATAGAAATAATCCTTTCTGGCTTAATGTCTACATTAAATAATTCTTGAGTTAATGATGTAAATAAATTCGCTAACATTGGATCAAAAGAAGCTTCTTTAGATTCTACAATCAGATACTCTTCAATTCTAACAATATTATCTATTGCCATGTTTTGAGTAATCTCAACTGCATTTGTACTCCAAGGGGAAACCATTGCGGCTCTTGGCCCAATAAAAAACCCAGTTAATTCTTTATCATCTAATTGCTCGCCAGCTAACAACCAATTCATTTTAGGTAAATCACTTTCGTTCATTTCACCATCAAATTGAACTGCAATAATCTTATCTGATTTTGTCTTAAAGAATGTTATCATTTCTCTATTTTTAGTTAGAAGTTGCAAAAGTAAGAAGAACCGTAAACTGAACACTTACTTGAACTGTTTTTTTTCATAACATTTCAACAAAACAACCTTTTAGAGTAAATTGACGTATTACTATGGAATTCCACAAACAATTATTATTCAAATTGGACTTAGAAGAAATCATAAAAGGCTGTTATGAAGGCAATCGAAAACACCAAGAAGAACTCTACAACATGTTTGCTTCTAAAATGTTTGGCGTTTGCTTAACCTACACAAAAGACAGAGCTTTAGCACAAGATATTTTACATGATGGATTCTTTAAAGTTTTTAAGAAATTTGACAAATACAATGATGACTGGAGCCTAAACGCTTGGATAAGACGGATTATTGTAAACACAGCTATAGACCATTTTAGAAAAACGAACAGAATGACAAATGTTGACTTTCAAGAATCAGTATACTTAGCCGGAAGCTTTGATGAAACTTCAGAAATTTCAAAATCAAGTGACTTGTCAGATCTAATTAATATGCTGCCAAATGGAGCTAAAACAATATTTAACCTTTACACTGTTGAAGGTTATAAACACAAAGAAATAGCCGATATGCTAAACATTAGTATCGGGACATCAAAATCTCAACTATCAAAAGCCAAAAGTGTTTTAAGAAATTTAGTAAATAAATATTACGTTAGATAAAAGATTGAAAGATATAGACAACATAGAAGATTGGTACAGAGACGAGCTTGATAAATATAGTGTTGAGCCCGACAAAAATGGATGGAATTCTTTATCAGAAGATTTAGACACGAGTACACCTTTAACTGATGACACAATTAGCGATTGGTACAAGAAAGAAGTTTCAAAATTAGAGGAACGCCCTGACTACCGTGTTTGGAAAAAAATAGCCACACAACTAGATACAACCTCTGTATGGGATCAACTCGCAATATCCCTAAGTAGATATGATCAATTAATTTGGTGGAGAAATGCTGCAGTTAGAGGAACAGCTATTTTTCTTTTATCTTTTGGAAGCTATTTAGCCTATGATAATTATTTTAATAGTGATAATGATCTAGCTCTAAACAAACCTACTGTAATCGAAAACAACCAGAGCATAGATAATATAGTTGTAGATATTGAGAGAAATAACAAAATAAATAAATCTTCTGATAAAGCAAATAGTAGAATTGATAATTCTAAGAACAAAAATTATTCCGCTGAAGTTTCATCAAATAGTCCAAACACAATTGTGACAACCGAAGCTTTTTCTGAAGAGAAAATCAGACAATCAGTAAGGATTGTGAAGTCTAAATTGGCCTCAAATATAACTGGATCTAACAACAGAAAGAACGATGATAGAAAAGCTCTTTATGCATCTAAAGAAATGATACCTAAATCTACATCCATTACTGTAGAGAATCTAGAAAGTTTAAAGTTAAACAACAGTAGGACTATTTTTACAGAAATCAATCGGCATCAATTAACTGAAAGAGATATTTCTCACCTTATAAAAGAAGGAGAATACTTAGTAAAGAAAGACAAGAACAAAATCGTTTTTAATAGCAAACGATTCTCTTCTTATTCGATGTTTGGTGTTTATTCACGAAGGTTTTATGCAGGCTTTAATCTTGGCGTAAAAAAACAAGGAATGATTACATCCTTAAAAAAAGACTCTCCTCTGGCAGATTACCAACAAAGCAGTTTACTTGACTTTGGAAATAGCTTTGGAGGAACGGTTGGATTTATTCTATCTGACAATATTAACATTGAAGCGAACATTAATTTAAATTCTACATCAGGATATAAAAGAGCTTTTGATGCTGAAGAAATCTCTTTCCAAGAAAATTTAAATCTAAACTATACTACAATAAATTTATTAGCAAAAAAGATGAACAACAAATCTACCTTTGACAACAAAGTTTACTCAACCAACTTTATTGGAGGAGTTTATGTAAGCTATTTACGATCTGCTATTTCTACCATTAACGACATAACAAAATCTTTAGATGAATACAACAAAACTGATTATGGTATTGTTTTAGGAATTGAACAAGATAGATACATTTCAAAAACTTTGGTTGTTACACCCGGAATAAGATACAATCAAGGACTTTCAAATATTGTCAATTCTGACAGTTATTTTGACAGCTCAATAAATTTCTCTTTAGAATTTAACTTAGGTGTTAAATATATTTTCTTGAAAAAAGGAAACTAAACCCCAACCTTTCTGACCTTTAAAACGTGTTAGTTATAAATCAACTTTAACTAAAATGACCTTATTCAAAAACATAATTTTCTCAGCTATTTTCTTAGGAATATTTGCTTTACATCCAAGTTTAAACAAAGGCAACACACCTATTACAGATCTTCAACACCTTGTTTATGGAAACTCTTTAGTTATTTCAACTAACAATTCAATCAATAAAGATTTTTTAGAAATAAAATGGGCTTGCACAGAGAAAGGAATTATTTGTAAAGATTTAATAATTTTCAAAAACGGGGAACAAATTAATGAAATCCCTTCAAAAAAAGGCAATCAGAAATTAGCCATTTATTATTGGGGAAATAAAATTGGAACTCTTCAACAAAATAAAGTTTCAGAAAAACAGGCTCACAAATACAAAATCGAACTTCTATCTAAAGATAATTCTTTGTTTTTTAAAGGAGAAATCACAGGCCCAACTCCATATTATGGAGCCCCCATCACAATAGCTTCTCTTTAATTTTTTTATAAAAAAAAAGGCTCCAAATTATTGGAGCCTTTTTCATACTATTTATTTAATTACCCACATTTCGAATGGCCACAACTTTTACAATTTAAGCAGCCTTCTTCATAAACTAAAGAAGCTTCGCTACAGCTTGGACAAACATTTTCAGATGGTTTTGCTCCATCAGGAATAAAACGCTTTAATGACCGTGCCACACCTTTTTTCCAAGTATTTAAAGTCTCATCGCTTAAATGTAAGTTATTTACCATATCCACGACAAACGTTAATGGCATACCATGTCGTAATACTCCAGAAATTAATTTTGCGTAGTTCCAGTATTCCTTATTAAAGGTTCTAGATAATCCTTCGATAGTTGTTTTGTAACCATGACTATCTTCATACTGGAAATCGTAACGCGTTTTACCATCATCAGAATCACTTTTAATTACCCATCCCTTTTCTACATGAGATAAGATTGCAAAAGATTCTTCTGCTCCTCCAGTAAATATTTCATAAGGACGCCCATCTAATAAACCGATAACTGCAATCCATTTTTCACTTTCATTGTTAAACTTTACAATTTCAGCCTCTAATTTTACTGGTCTTTTTGGAGCTTGAGTTTCTAAAAACGCATTGATTACCTTATCTTTTTCTTCTTCTTTCTTTTCATCATCAGAAATTAAGACTCCACTTCTTGACCCATCTCTATATACTGTAATCCCTTTACACCCCTCTTCCCATCCAGCTTGGTAAATTTTACTTACCATCTCTTCTGTACAATCATTAGGAACATTAACTGTTACACTAATTGAGTGATCTATCCATTTTTGAACAGAACCTTGCAATCTTACTTTCTCTACCCAATCAACATCGTTTGCAGTTGCTCCGTGATAAGGTGATTTTGCAACTACACCTTGTAACTCTTCTGAAGACATTGCTTCAACTTCATCCTTATCAAAACCATTCACCTCTAGCCAAGTCACAAATTTGTGATGGAAAACATGGTACTCTTCCCAAGAATCTCCAACTTCATCAACAAAATCGACTCTTGATTGCTTATCGTTAGGATTAATTTTTCTTCTTCTTTTGTAAGAAACCATAAATACTGGCTCTATTCCTGAAGAAGTTTGTGTCATTAAACTTGTTGTTCCTGTTGGAGCAATAGTTAACAATGCAATGTTTCTTCTGCCGTATTTAACCATATCATCATAAAGAGCAGGATCAGCGGCCTTAATACGGTTTATCATTGGGTTTTTCTCTTCACGCATTGCATCATAAACAGGAAAAGCACCTCTATCTCTAGCCATATCTACCGAAGAACGGTAGGCAGCTAAAGCTAACTTTTTATGTATATCTGTAGAGAAGGTCGTTGCTTCAGGTGTTCCATATTGGTAGTTTAATGCTGCCAACATATCACCTTCTGCTGTAATTCCCACTCCAGTTCTTCTTCCTTCAATAGCTTTGGTTTTAATCTTTTTCCAAAGACTCAATTCAGTTCTTTTAACTTCTTCTGTTTCTGGATCTGATTCGATTTTTCCAATAATCGTATTTATTTTTTCCATTTCTAAATCAACAATATCATCCATGATACGTTGAGCCATTCCTACATGATTATTAAACTTTTCATAATTAAATGTAGCTCCTTCAGTAAAAGGATTTTCTACGTAACTATATAAGTTAACTGCCAACAATCTACAGCTATCATAAGGACATAATGGAATCTCACCACATGGATTTGTAGAAACAGTTCTAAAACCTAAATCTGAATAACAATCAGGAATTGATTCATCAATTATTGTATCCCAAAACAAAATCCCTGGTTCAGCAGATTTCCATGCGTTATGAATAATCTTATCCCATAATCTTTTGGCATTTACTGTATTTGTAAATTGAGGAGTTTCTGAACTTACTGGATATTGCTGCTTGTAATCTGCACCAGATTTTACAGCCTTCATAAACTCATGGTCGATTCTTACAGAAACATTAGCCCCCGTAACTTTAGTTCCATCCATTTTAGCGTCTATAAAATGTTCTGCATCTGGATGTTTAATAGAAGTTGATAACATTAATGCTCCCCTTCTTCCATCTTGAGCAACTTCTCTAGTTGAATTAGAATATCGCTCCATAAAAGGTACAACTCCAGTAGAAGTTAATGCACTGTTTTTAACAGCACTTCCTCTAGGTCTTATGTGTGATAAATCGTGACCAACGCCACCTCTCCTTTTCATTAATTGAACCTGCTCCTCATCAATTTTCATAACTCCACCGTAAGAGTCAGAATTCCCATCATTACCAATTACGAAACAATTAGATAAAGAACCTATTTGATGATCGTTACCAATACCCGTCATTGGTCCTCCTTGTGGAACAATATATTTAAACCCCTTTAATACATCGTAAATTTCTTCTTCAGAATATGGATTGTCATACTTGCTTTCTACGCGAGCTATTTCTTTTGCCAAACGATTGTGCATTTGATCAGGATTACTTTCAAAAATATTCCCTTGAGAATCTTTTAAGGCATATTTATTAATCCAGACATTAGCAGCAAGTTCATCACCACTAAAATACTTTGTCGCTTCAACTAAAGCTTCATCAAAAGAGTATGTTTTTTTCACAGATTCGTCATTTTTTTGAGTTACCTCAGTTAAATTCTCTTGATTTTGATCTACAGCTTTAACTGTTTTATTTAATGTTTTCTCCATTTCTGAAAGGGTTTAATCGGTTATTTAAAAATAGAACTCTATTACTAAAATTCATAGTACAATTATAGAGCGAATGGCCGTTTATTTGACAATTTTCGCCCACTATATTTTTCAACAGGTTTTACAATGCAAGATAATTTGAAACACAAGGGTTTGCATCTTTTTTAACGAATGTTATTAACAAGCCTCTCTTAATTTAAAAAAAATAAGTAAAATGAGTCTTTCCACCTAATTTTGTGAAAAAAAATAATTACTCATCACTTTAAAACAGTTGATAAATAGATCTTAAAATAAGTTAGACTTCTACCGACTCTCTGAATTCAACAAGCAAGAGAATCATCTTAGGCTATACAACTCAAGTTTAGATCGCTTAATACATATTAAGTGTAAGATAAAATGAGTGAAAAAACCTAGTTTCTCTAAAACATATCAATCCTTATTTCTATTTTCAATTAGAATTTAATCACCTCTTTTAGTTGAATAATTTCCACCTCTCCAAACTGTTTTAATTGATCCTGATCCATTTTACTTTTATCCCCATAAATGGTTATTACCCTTGGCTTTCCTTTTATAGAACTTTCGTAAAACTTAACTATTTGATCCATAGTTAAATTCTCGTATTGTTGGTAGGCATCAATATTAGGATCCTGTTTAAATCCCTGATTTTGATAATATGAAATATGCTCATCAAGTTTTTTAAAATTAGGGTAGCTACTTACTGTACTTAATTTTAAGCTTTTTTGTAAAGAATTTATTCTTTCAGGTTTCTGAGGCATATTATTCATTAAGCTATCCAATACTGTTATAGCTTTAATTGTTTTATCTGCCTGACAACCAATGTAACCATAAAAAAATGCGTTAGATTTTACAGGAAAAATGTATCCTCCTCCTGTAGAATAAGCCAATGAACGATACTCTCTTATTTCTTGAGTGATTATTCCACTAAACCCGCCAGCAAAATAACTGTTAAATGCTTTGAGTTTTGCATACTCAGAGAAGTCACGTTTATCATCTGGAATATAAAAGTAAACCTGACTTTGAATTGCCTTTTTATCATGAACTATAATTACTTTGTTTTTAGATAAAGGCGCTCTTTCTCTTTCTAAATAAGGCTCTTCTTTATCATTACTAAACAGATCAACTTCTTTTTCTAAGGCACTTTTAATATCATTAAGTGAAACATTTCCAACATAAGAAATTTCTGTTTTATAGTATTCAACAACAGTTTTATAAATTGCGATTAATTCAGAAGGACTCATCTTGTTAATTTCCTTCTGAGAAAACCTTAATAAAAATTTAGATTGACTTTTACATTGGGCATAACTGAGAAGTGCACGCCCCATTAAAGATCTGTCTCGCTTCTCTCGCTTCCGGTCTAGTTTTACCGTTTTCAACATTAAAGCAAAGCCTTTTTCATCCTCTTTAGGCTCTTTCAATAATAATTAATTAATGCTATTGCAGATTTCAAGTTAACATCACTACCGTTTACAGTTAGAGTAATATAGTTCTCATTACAAGAAAATAAATAACTACACCCAATATTGCTAAATGCTTTCTTTAATTCTGAATATGAATATTTTCCTGCGCCTGAATAATTCATTAAATCAACAGCAACTTTTAGATTTTCATTATTTAATTGACCCTTTTTAAACTTTACTGTTAAGTAAAACAAGTCATTTACTGGGTTAGTCGTTTTTATTAAAGAGTGACTTTTATAAATAGTTGTTTTCTCCACATCATTCTCAAAATCTAAAAACTTAGGTTGAAACGATTGCGATGGAATATTCTTGAAGCTTTTCGCATAAATTGAACTGTCTTTTTGAGTTCTTGAAACAGCTTTAAATGGCGGCTTGTCTAATTTTACTTTTTTAGGAAACCCTGTTCTCGATATTATTTTAGACCTTTGCTTACCAAAATATTTTTGAGCTACTCGAACAATATCCTCCTTGGTTACTTCATTTATTTTCTTAGGATAATCCATATAATCTTTCCAAGGTATTCCTTGACTAAACGCTGTTCCGATTGCAACACCTCTACCATCCAATTGCTCCATCTCTTGCTGAAACTGTTTACTCAACTCAAATTTAGAGGTATTAAATAAATCAGAAGAAAAGTCTCCCACTTTGAGCTTATTAAATACTGCCTCAATTTTTTTATCCGTATTCCTTATCGATTGGATAAATGGCTTAGGAATAGCAATAACGGAAAAAGATCCTGTGTGATTATATTTTTGTGGTATTCCGAAAACAAACATAACCTCATTATTTTCAGACAGCTGATCCATTAAACCTGTTTCTGAATCATTTGTAATCATATTTTCACACGCATCTAAAGCAACTCTATCTGTATGATTATGAGGAACAGTTTGCCACTCTAAAATTTCTATTTTAATTGGCGTTATTCTTATTTTCTTAACCAAACCTTCAGCCAAAGGTTCTAATTCTGGCAATTGCAAAATGGGAGCTTCTCTACCCGACAAGGCTTTAAATTTTTCAGCAATAAGCGGCAACACTTCTTTACGATTAAAGTTACCTGTAAGAATTAATGCCATATTTTTGGCTACGTAATGTTTTTCATAAAAGGCTTTCATTTTTATTAATGAGGGCTTTTTTAGATGCTCAACAGTTCCTAAACCCCCCCATTTACCATAAGGAAGGTTGGGAAAGTTCGCTTTATTCATCTCTTCAAATATTCGATTTTCCATCCCGTCCATTGCTCTATTTTTCTCTTCATAAACCACTTCTAGTTCTGATTGGAAAGATCTAAAAACTGGATTTTCAAATCTTGTAGCATAAAGATCTAGCCATTTTTCTATCTCGTGAGTAGGAAAGGAATTATGATAAAAAGTCATATCATAAGACGTAAATGCATTAATATTTGTTCCTCCAATACTTTTTAATAATTTATCAAATTCATTTGGCAAACCATATTTAGCAGATTTTACAGCTAATTCATTTATCTGTTTTTGAATTTTAAATTGTTTATCTCTATCTAACTCTAAAGCCAATTGTTCATACAAATAACTTATAGAATCTAACAATGGCTTTTCTTCGTAATAATTTGATGTCCCTAATTTTGTTGTTCCTTTAAAAAGTAAATGCTCTAAATAATGTGCCATACCTGTAGCGTCTTCAGATTCGTTAACAGCTCCGGCCTTTACCATTACAGCTCCAAACATTTTTGTTGCAGTAGGATCTTCGTTTAAAAAAATGGTTAACCCATTTTCTAATTTATGAGAGCTTACGTTTAGCACGCTTTGTTTTTGTGCCAACAAATATTGACTCACTACGATTAACAGGATTAAAAAAGAGCTTTTTAAATTTATATAATTTATTTTTTTGATAAACATAATTATTTTACGATTCTATTTAACGTTAAAAAAGTATAAATATTGAGCCTCTAATTTTGTTTGCATTTTACTGCATTTGGTCGGTAACATTTTAAAGAAGTTAGCTAATTAGCCTCAAGTATTTTTTTGAAAAAGTAAGGCGTTAGGGATGAAAATGACATCCTTTTGTTTTTTTACAAAAGATACAATGACCAGCCCGTTAAAACGCCCAAATAATTCTTATAAAATTATCGGTATAAATTTCTTGCTTTTTAGTAAATTTGCTAACGTTAAAAGCAGGTATGGATAAAGTAGTAGGAGTTGAATTAAGTCATAGGTTTGCACCCATAGCGGTTAGAGAGAGGTTAGCTTTAAACAATGAGCAAACCATTGCGGCTTTGCAAGAATTAAAAAAAAGTTACGAGGAGGTTTTCATTATTTCGACTTGCAACAGATTATCTATTTATGCTTATGGAAAAAGCCATAACGAAATTTTAGATTATTTTGACAAGTTCGGAAATTACCGACAATACTTATCAATATTACCTGACAGTGAAATTGCTATTCGGAATTTATTTTCTACAGCTGCGGGATTAGAATCTCAAGCAATTGGTGAGCATCAAATTACAGGACAAATTAGAGCCGGATTAGATTTAGGTAGAGAATATAAAACAATTGGTCCTATTTTAGATGAATTAATTAGACAGAGTTTACACACTGGAAAACGGGTTAGGCTAGAAACAAATATTGGGAAATTTTCTGCATCATTGGCAACAGTTGGTTTCGAATTAATTACGAAGCACGATTACGAAATGTCTGAAACCACCTTTTTGGTTATTGGTACTGGAAACATGGCCAATTTAGTAACTACCGTTTTAGATAGAACAAAAATTAAAAAACTATATGTTGCCAGTCACGATATAACTCGTGCTAAAGAAATGGCTAAAGAATGGGATGGCGAAGCTGTTGACATGGAAAACATGCACACTGCATTATCCGAAGCGAATGTTATTATTGGAGGAACGCAAGGCGAGATAAACTTACTGCATGAAGAAACAATGGCAGAAAGTAAATGTCCTAGAGCAAATTTTGCTCTACAAGCGGGAGGGCATAAATTGTTTATTGATTTTGGTGTTCCAAGAAACTTTAATCCTTCCTTAAAAAATGACCTCAATATTTCTCTATATGATTTAGATGACATTAAGAAGATTACCTACAATGGTTTGCTAAAAAGGTATGATGAAATTCCGCTGGCCAGAAAGCTGGTTAATGAGGAATTGGATTGGTACATGATTTGGTTAAGAAACAGAAAGGTAGCTCCGGTTATTGAAGCTTACTGGAACAACATGGAAAACATTAAAGAAGAGGAACTTAAATGGCTTCTTCCCAAAATGGGCGATATTGACGAAAAAACGAAAGAATTATTAAGTCGATTTACGCATCGCTTATTGAGAAAAATATCCAATCCAACTATTGATGGGATTAAAAACATAGCTCAAAACATACACGAACAAGACAACCCTATTAATACTGCTAAAAAGATTTTAGACATTGAAGGTGTTGATGTATTTGTTCCTAAGAAAAAGATTATTGTTGGAACACGAGGAAGTAAGTTAGCATTAACTCAAACCAATTGGATTATTGACCAGTTAAAAAAGGTTCAGCCAGATTACGAATTTGAAACAAAGATAATTAGAACTTCTGGTGATGAAGGAAATATTGATGTAGTTGGAGCATTTACTTCTGCCCTGCAGAGATCTATGTTAGCTGGAGAAATTGATATTGCAATACATAGCTACAAAGATATACCGACTGAAGAAGTTGTTGGATTAAGAGTTCTACCAGTTACCCCAAGAAGAGATGTCAGAGATGTCTTAATTTCTAAAGAAGGTAAAACTTTAGCTGAATTACCTAAAGGAGCAGTTATTGGAACTGGAAGTTTAAGAAGAAGTTCTCAATTAATGCAAATTAGACCAGATTTAGAATATAAATTTATACAAGGAAACGTTGAAGGCCGAATTCGCAAAATGGAAACCGAAGGTTATGATGCTATTATTTTAGCCGCAACTGGTTTAGAAAAAATGAATATGCTTGATGTTGCAACAGAAATTTTTGAAACGGATGTAATGCTTCCAGCAGTTGGACAGGCAATATTAGGGATTGAATTAATTGACCAAGCAGGAGACATTTTGGAATTGGTTAAAAAATTAAAACACGAACCAACCAAAAATGCTGCAGATGCAGAAAGAGCTTTTTTAATTGCTTTGGGTGGTGGTTGTAATATGCCAATTGCAGCCTATGCTCAGGCCACAGAAACTGAAATATCTATTGAAGGTGTTTACGCATCTGAAGATGGCAAACATTTTGAAAGAGCAACAATATCGGGAAGTATTGAAAACAAAAAGACATTAGCAAGAACTTTAGCTACACAGCTAAAAGAAAAAATAGAAAGTAAAAGAAAAGTAGTTTTAATTGATGCAACTACTTAACCAAAAAACTGTGTTAATTACTCGTTCTGCTGATCAGACAGCAGAATTTATAATTCAGTTACAAAATTTAGGTGCTCAAACGATTTCTTTACCTCTTATAAAAAACTCCCCTATAAATGAGCAAGAATTAAAAAAAATCTTTAATTCTGAAAAATATGATTGGCTTATTTTTTCAAGTACAAATGCTGTAAAATTCTTTTTTGACTGCATAAATTTAAATAGCATAAATTCTAAAATTGCAGTTGTTGGCGAAAAAACTAAAAAAGCAATAGAAAATCTGGGACTAATAGTAGATTTTATTCCAACTCAATTTACGGCTAAAATGCTAGCCAAAGAACTTCCTATCTCACTAAATGATAGCATTCTGATACCAAGATCTAATTTAGCTAAAAATGATATTGTTACAGTTTTAGAAAGCCGAAACTGTAATGTTAAAACGTTTTCTATTTATAAAAACAGCTCAATTCATTACTCAAAAAACGAACGGGACAGTATCTTTAATCAAAAAATTGATTACATCACATTTACAAGTGGCTCTACGGTCAAATCTTTTGTAGAATTAGGATTTAGACCAAACAATGAAAAAATCATCTGTATTGGTCCTGAAACAGCTAAAATTGCAGAAGAAAACAGTCTTGTTGTTTCAGCAATTGCAAATCCTCATACAATTGAAGGAATGATTGAGGCAATAAAATCTTTAGATTAAAAAAGTCCCTCACTAAATAAAGTAAGGGACTTTTTTCTTAATAAATAAACTTATTATAATTTAGCTAAAACCTCTTTAACTTGTGTAGCCTCTAATCTAGGACCAAATTTAGTTACTACTGTTGAAGATGCTAATGAAGCAAGTTTACCTGCATCTGCATAGCTTTTTCCATTAGTAATTCCATATAAGAAAGCTCCAGCAAACAAATCTCCAGCTCCGTTTGAATCAATAGCCTCTACTTTATTTGGAGCGATATCAATATATTTATCTCCATCAAAAATAACAGCTCCTTTTTCCCCAAGGGTAATTACATACCTCTTGGCAGCTTTCTTTAATCCTTCCTTAGCATCAGAAATGTTTTCTGTATCGGTATAAAGCATAGCCTCTTCCTCATTACAAAATAACAAATCAACACCATCACCAACTACCATTTGCATTGGTTCTTTAAAATATTTGACCATTGCTGGATCAGAGAATGTTATTGCAGTTTTAACTCCATTATCTTCAGCTAATTTCTTAGCGTATTTCATAGCATCTTGCCCATTTTCTGATGTTACCAAGTAACCTTCAATATATAAATACTCAGAACCTTTAAGAGCACTCTCCTTTATCTCAGATCTAGAGTAATCTGCAGTAATACCTAAAAATGTATTCATAGTTCGTGATGCATCTTCACTAGTCATTACCAAACACTTCCCAGTAATTCCTGATTCTAAATCATGCCCTTGAAGGTTTGAATCTACACCATTAGATGTTAAATCTGTTTTGTAGAAGTTTCCTAACTCATCATTTGCAACTTTACAGGAATAATAACTTGAACCACCAAATTGACTTACAGCAATAATTGAGTTAGCAGCAGAACCACCACACTGTTTATTACTCTTACTCATATTGATGGCATTAGAGATTCTGGTTTGATTTTCTTCATCTACCAAAGTCATTAACCCTTTTTCTATACTATGATCTTGTAAAAATTGATCATCAACTTCTGTTACTATATCTACTAAGGCATTGCCTATTCCGTATACATTATACTTTTCGCTCATTCCGTATTTTATATATTAATTTAATTTTTTTACAAATATAGTTGTATAATCTAAAACTTTCTATTAATATTGCAGCCGAATTGATATTTATATCATTCCTCCTTAGCTCAGTTGGTTAGAGCATCTGACTGTTAATCAGAGGGTCCAAGGTTCGAGTCCTTGAGGGGGAGCCAAGCAATAAAAAGGGTTGAAAGTTTAAACTTTTAACCCTTTTTTTATTTAGACTCAAAAAATCTATTAGTTTAAATCTAAGCAAACGTCTTATTTTTTTTTAGAATTTTTTTTTTTTGCTATTTATAAGTATATTACATATTGTTACACGTATAAATACTTATGTTAAAACCGTATTCTTACCTACTAATATTAATCCTTTGTTGTTGTTCATCTCTCGCTCAACAACAATCAAAGCGCGCAAGTAAGTTTTTTAATAAAGGATTATATGACGATGCGTTAACCCAATACCTTCTCTTAGACATAAATATACTTAGCGACAATGATAATCTTAGGATAGGTACTTGCTGTTTTATTTCTAATAAAAACATTGAAATAGGAATTAAGCATTTAGAAAATTACATCTTTAATTCCGACTCAATCATTCCTGTTTCTTATTTTTATTTAGGAAGCTTACTCCATAAAAACTATCAATTTAATGAGGCAATACAGAATCTCCAAAATTTTTTACAAAAATTAGATTCAGAATTATCAAATGGAAATATTGATAATAAAACTCATTCTCAATTTAAAAAGGAAGCTGAAGCCCTAATTTCATATTGCAATTACGGTAAACCGATGTTAAAATCTCCAAGAAATGTTTTAGTTGAAAACTTAGGAGAGAATATAAATAGTGAGTACCAAGAATATGCACCGGCAATTTCATTGGATGAAAAGGTGTTAATTTTCACATCTCGAAGACCTGAAAATAATGCAAATAAAAAACCAAAAGATGACAACTATTTTGAAAAAATCTTCTCTTCAGAATTGTTAAAAGGTAGTATACTTGAAATATCCAAAACAAAATCTGAGTCCGGATTTTTTAATTTAAAAACAGATTTTGAGTATTCTTCTCCAATAAAACTTCCTGAAATAATAAATGGAGACAATCATAATGCGAGTATCCAAATCTCTAATGATGGTCAAAAATTATACTTCTATAGAGATTCAGACGTATGGACAACAATAAAGGAGGAGAGTGCTTGGACTGAACCGCAAAAACTAACTGACTTTAGTACAGATTTTTTTGAACCTTCTGTTTACATCACTTTAGATGAAAAAATGATGTACATAACGAGTGAAAAAGAAGGCGGCTTTGGTAAATTGGATATTTATGTATCTACAAAAGACAGTAATGGAAATTGGTCTGTTATGGAAAATTTAGGCTCTAAAATAAACACCCTTGGAGATGAGGATATTTCTTACGTAAGTCCCGATAATCAAACTATCTATTTTTCTTCAAAAGGACACTCTAGCATGGGTGGATATGATATTTTCAAATCAATAAAGAAAAATGGAGAATGGAGCTCTCCAATAAATATGGGAAGTCCTGTTAACACGCCATATGATGATGCATTTTTTATAATGACTCCAAAATACAATAGAGGATACTACTCCTCTGATAGAGGAGAGGGAAAGGGTGGTATGGATTTATATAGACTGACATTTACAGATGAGCGAAATCCTTTGGCTGAATTAGCAGGACTCGTTTTAATAGGAGATTCAATGGTTCCTGCAAAATCAAAAATTACAATGATAGAACTCGGTGATTCAGTTAGTTCAGTTCAAAAATCTAGAGAATCAACTGGCGAGTATTTACTACTGGTTGAGCATGGTAAAAAATATGAAATGTATGTAGAAACTGAGGGGTTTGCTCCATATAAAAAAGTGTTTGAAATACCCGAACAAATGGAGTACTTCCAATTATATCAAGAAATACATCATGTGTACTTAAAAGACTCAAAAGGAAATATAATTGGGCAAGAAATCATCACCCATAACGCTTTTAATAATATTGAAAAAGAAATAAGAAACGATACGTTAAAAGAAGTGCAAAATGACACTTTAAAAGAAGTACAAAATGACACCCTTAAACAATACTTTACGAAAGAAATTTATTCGGAATTTGTTAGAGACACATCCAATTCTTCCGTTCAAAGTTTTGTAGATGTTAAATTCTATATTAATGAAGACTCTCTAATCTCATTACTAAATAATGATACCACTCTAAAATTAATCTTCCCCGACATTACCGAAATTTCTTTTCTCTATAATGAAGATCCTGATTTTAGATTGGCAATAAATTCTTATGTTGAAAGTAAAAAAATAACGCTTGATTACTTGAAAGATAAAACAATTTTACAAAATAAAATTGATACTAAAGAAGAGTTAACAGACTCCATAGCTGAGTTAGCTTCAATCAAGGCAATGGAGAGTGTTATCTTTTTTGATTTTAACAAATCTCATATCCAATCTAGTGCAAAAATAAAGCTTAAATTGCTTTGTGATTTTATGCAGAAATATCCGAGCATTAATTTTTTAATTAAAGGACATTCCGATTCAAAAGGCACTGATAACTATAACAATAATCTCTCTTTAAAAAGAGCAAAACAGGTTTACACCTATGTATTGTCTAAAGGAATAAGTAGCCATAGATTAAAATTTAAAGGTTATGGATCCAGTAAGCCTACTGGCACATCTAATGTTTTAATAAACCGTAAAGATAATGTTACTGAAAGAGAGTTAGATAGGCGTGTGGAATTTGAATTAATTAAATAAAGAACTCTTATGATGGGTATGCTATAACAACCCTAATTCTTCAAAATCTTAGCCCTAAATCTTTTTTCTAGATTGCTGTATATTAAAAAATACATTCCTGAAGGAAATTTTGATATATCAACTTTTAAGATCTTTTGAGAAACCTTCTGACTAAACATTACTTTTCCTACAACATCATACACCTGGATTGTTGTACCATAAATAAGATTATCTCCTAAATCAACATTTAATTCATCGTTAGCTGGGTTTGGATACAGTTTAATGATCGATATTTCAGTTTCTTCATCATTTACTGCAACAAAGGCAGAGTCGCCTATAAACAGCGTTAATCCTCCCGACTTATTTCCAATTACAACATCTAACATATTATCATTATTAATATCTTCCATAGCAATTGTAGAACTAGCTCCTTCCCATAAATCTTGAAATGACGAATCAACAGAAAACGTTCCTGTTAAATTGCCCTCAATATTCCCAAATTGATAGATAAATCCATTTTCGGATCCAGACAAAATCTTATAACTACCTGCAACCTCGTAAACGAAAGGGGCGCTATTCCCTAAAAACTCACCGTACTTTAAAGTATTTACCATTCCTAAAGAATCTGTTATTAAAGAAAATGTTGGCAACGCAGAAGTTCCTATGTTTTCAAAATAACTTATATATCCGTTTTGCTTGCCCACAACAAGATCTAACAAGGCATCTCTATTTAAGTCAATTAATTGTGGTGTAGCATTTTTACCAACATCAATTCCTAAATATTTAGCTTGATTTAAAACCAAATTCATACTACTACCAGCACCAGCTGTATTTTCAAAATAATGTAAATTTCCGCTAAAATCTCCAAGCATCATATCTTGATCACCATCTCCATCAACATCTCCAAAAGTTGGAACTAAAGTAAACGCCTTGGCATTGTTTGTTAAATCCAATGTTAGATTAGAAATATTTGCATAATTTGAATCTACTAACTGAAATACAGGAACTGTTAATGTCCCTATGTTTTGATATAGCCATAATGAAGAAACATAGTATTCAGGAATACTATTGTCAAACAGTCCAAAATTTCCTACCACAACATCCATTTTACCATCAGCATTATAATCGACAAATGCAGGATGTGAACCTGAACCGACCTCAATCATTCCTTCTTGCAAAAAAGAGTTGGTTAAAAAATTAAAATCTGGTTTATCGCTTGTATTTGAATTTAAATAACTCCAAACATTTTTAGAATTAGAACAAAGAGATTCTGCATTAGTTGAACTAATTAAATCTTTTACTCCATCGTTATTAATATCTAAATAATAACCTGCCAAGAATTGATCAAATTTTAAAGGAATAGTATTTGTATAAGTTGCTGGGAAATTACTCTGCTGAGCTGTTATTGAAGACTCTGTAAAATCGGAACTTGCATCACTATTAATTAGTAATAATAAATTATCAAAAGAACTTCCTCCAATAACTAATTCTTTGGTTTTGTTAGAGTCAACATCCAATGTAAACAAAGATGAGCCTCCGAGATGCTTATTAACCCCAACTGTTTTTTCTGGATTATTAATATTATTAAAACAGGTATCATACAACACTACTTTGTTTTGCCCTGAAAATTCTTCTATAAACCCCCAACACTTGTTTCGTATTTGAAAATCTAAACTATCACAATTTCCATTTTTCTCTATCGATAAGTTTTTTAGATATTCAATTCTATTTCCAATTATACTTAACCTTAAAAAATCTAAATCTCCATCATTATCAATATCATCTATTGCAGGAATATCAGTAGAATATACAAAAATGTTTACAAAATTAGGAATTGAAGAGTCAGGCTGAGCGTCAAACAAAAGACTTTCTTTTTCCACTTCAAACTCTAATTGAGTTGTTGATGTATTTTTGTAAACCTTAACCTCTCCTGAAGAGGAGGTGAAAATATCGGCATTGCCATCACAATTAAAATCTCTTAGTAAAACCCAATTTTTAAGACCTGAAGGGAAAAGTTTTATATACTCTGGAGCATGGATATAAGATATCTGATTGGCGATACCTGAATTAATAAAAGTTGAAATTCTATTTCCTGATCTATCAAAAACAAAAAGATCTTTTATTCCATCTAAATCAAGGTCAATTTCAGAAAATTGAACAGAATTAAAGCCTCCAGCCCAAGGATTTAATAACGTATCTCCATCAAAGTTGAGAACAACAAATTGATCGTTTCTTACAAAGCTGTTTTGAGCCGAAAGAAAAACAAAAGAGCATAAACCAAATACTAATAATAAATATCTCATACCTGTTTTATGCTCTTCATTTTTTAATGTTGAATTATAATTTTTTCTGAAGTCACACCATCCGCCCCATCAATTCTAACTTGGTAAATACCGTTAGACCACTCTTGTGTGTTTACTAACAACTGATTTGAAGTCATAACGTCATTTAAAACTAATCTACCTGTAGCATCATAAACCGAAACAGTTGTTGTTCCTACTAAAACACCTTTTAAGTTCACTGCAAAATTATCTTTTGCAGGGTTAGGATAAACACTCAATTCATTCGCTAAAGCTTCTGAATCGATTCCAACAGTTGCACCATCAATACGGTTAACCGTATTTGCGTCATAATCAACATACCAGATTTTACCATTTGGACCAATCTTAACTCCCATTATTCCAGTTGCACCTGTTGCAATTCTTCCTAATTCGGTTGCTGGCATACTTGATATATCATAAATAATAACATCTCCAGTATTGTAATCACTTACAATCATTCTATCCTCTATTATATCTATACCAGAAGGCTCAACCAAACCAGTTGTTACTACATCATTCATTGTATAACCTGTAACATTTGTATACTCTACCAAAGGTTCAGTTTGACCAAATGCAGGTGTTCCACCACTAACTCCAGTCCCTAATTCAATTCTAAGAACTCTATCGTTTCCATAATCAACACTATAAACCCAACCATTGCTTACCACTAAATGACTACTAACTTTTTCGTTTGGATCCATAGTAACATTAACACCAGGGTATCTTCTAACCGTTGCATCAGCGTGATAATCATTTCCAGGACCATGATCTTCAGCAAAATCATAACGAACTATATCGCTAGTGTTACCATCAAAAATCCAAAATGCATTACCTGATTCATTCGCCATTCCCTGCCCCTGAGGTGACTCATGAAGCATATCTAAGTGACTTCCATTTGTACCTGGACCTGCATTTTGAGCAAAAATATTTAAATCACTTGACCATAATGAAGGTCCCGTAAAAGGGTTTGGTTCTGTCCCCAAACTTCCATTAGCATTAAAAACGCCTTGAGAGGTACCAAAGTTAGTGTTTCCACTAAAAGCAATAGCTGTTGGTAAAGCCATAAAATGAAATGCATTTCCATCGACTCTTTGTATATCAGTTTGACCAGCCTCACCTGCATTATCATAAATAACAACACTTCCTCCTTGAGCTCTTGTTCTTTTATTTACAACCCACAATTCTTTTCTCGCTAAATCTGGATGAAAATCTAAATCTGAAGGTTTATCCAATTGATCTCCAGAATTTCCTATTTGAGTTATTGTTGGTGTTACACCAATATAAGAATCAATAATATTTGGAACTCCAGGAACAATATTTGAAACAAGGGTTACCGTATCATTAGCTCCATTTGTATCTCCATTACTTCCATTCACATTAGATGACCAAACCATAATAGAATGTTGTCCTAAAGGAGCATTCCATTGAGTAGGGTGAGTAAAAGCAACAGTTTGAGCATTTGCAATACTAAGACCTGTCAAAGGCATTGTTACAGTAGCTGCACCATCAACACTATAATTAATATCTAAAGAGGTTATTGTTGTTGTTCCAGGATTAGAAATAACTCCTTTTATATCTTTTAAACCTTCACTATCATACAAAACAGGAGAAGAAACACTTACCAACCCAGCATCTATTGCTAATGGTTCAGAAGCACAAAAAGTCCATGTAGCATTTGCTCCAGCCCCCGTGTAACTACCTATTGTAAAACCATTTACCTTTACAACAAAGTCTCCTCCACCATCATTCCAATCATCAACAAATACTAAATCATAACAAGCACCCTCCGTTAAACACCAAGGTCCTTCATTATAAGTGAAGTTATTATTTTGATATCCGGCTCCAGCATTCTGAACTTGAGCTCCACCTCCATTACAACCAACTACATTACTTCCTCCTGAAGCTAATGTTCCTGAACCACAAGCATTACCTGCAGGAACTATTTCCCAATAAGTTTCATATCCATAAGTATCAGTAGTAACATCTAATGTCACCTCAATTTCACCTGCTAAACATTGTGCATTTACAAATTGAGCACTAAAAATAAGCACAGAGACAAGCCCAAGTAGTTTTATATTTTTCATGATTTTAGTTTAGTAAAAGAGCTAAGTTAACATTCTGAATGGAACTTACCAAAACCAATATTATGTATTTTTTGGAAAGCTAGATTTTATAAATCATTTTATTATGTATCAAATAGCAGAATAAATAGATGTTATTTTTTGAGGACAACAAAAGCTCCTTTAATCCCTTTCTTATTATTCAGGTATCTTAATTGAGCTGAAGCTTCTTCTTTAGAATTAAATTCACCGCATGTAATTTTCATCCATTCTCCAGATCTCTTTTTCGTTATTTTATATCTATCTAGCTTATTTTTTTTGCAATAATAGTCCAACCTGGCTTGCGAGAATCTCGAAAGAGATAATAATTGAATCGTATAAGAATTACCTAATTGTGATTTTTCAGAAATAATTTCTTTTTTTTGTTCAGATGCTTCTTTCAAAGCGAATTCTTCTAACTCTTTTTTAACAACCAATTCCTTCGCTTTAGTTTCTTCAACAACTTTCAACGATGCAGCTTTTTCTTTTTGTTCCAATGCTTCTTTCAAAGCGAATTCCTCCAACTCTTTTTTAACAACCAATTCCTTCGCTTTAGTTTCTTCAACAACTTTCAATGATGCAGCCTCTTCTTTTTCTTTTTGTCCCAATGCTTCTTTCAAAGCGAATTCCTCCAACTCTTTTTTAACAGCTAACTCTTCATTAGCAGATATACCGGCATCTTCAGCTAACCCTAAGTAAATTTTTGGTAAATCGACCTTTTTTTTCTCTTCATTTTTAGAATATTGAAACTCCACATGAAACGCAAAATCTCCTCCATTAGCTACCTCAAGACCTAAATCAATAATAATTTCTCCCGATGAAGGAACTGCCATGACATAAAACTTTATAAATTTTTCATTTCTATCAGAAAAAAAAGTATTTATCGGAGATGCCTTGTAGGTGTGGGTCTCATCAATTAAATATATTACCCTAGCAATATCAACTCCTTCCAGACCGCTTATGGTTGTTTTAATATTATAGCCGTTTAGCTCGACTGAAGGCACAACCTGATGCACACCTTTTACTTCTTGAGAACTCACACCCAACGAAATAATTAATCCAAGTATTAATAAAGCTATGTATTTTGTCATAATAGTAAATTCTTGACTATAAAAATATAAAATGTTTTGGAACAGACTAATAAAGAGTTTCTTACAATAAAAAAGTCCTGTCAAAATTGACAGGACTTTTTTATTGTGTTTTCTAGAACTAGATCACACCTAACTCTTTTCCTACTTTAGCAAAAGCAGCGATTGCCTTATCTAAATGAGCAGTTGAATGTGCTGCTGAAAGCTGAACCCTTATTCTCGCTAAATCTTTTGGAACTACAGGGTAGAAAAATCCAATTGCATAAACTCCTTCATCCAATAGTTTATTAGCAAATTCTTGAGCTAATTTTGCATCATATAACATTACAGGAACAATTGCAGAATCGCCATCTCTGATTTCTAATCCAACTTTTTTAATCCCTTCCTTAAAGTAAGCAACATTTTTTTCTAATGTATCTCTTAATTCTGTTGATTCCTCTAAGAGGTCAAGAACTTCATTTGTAGCTCCAACAATTGCTGGAGATAATGAGTTTGAAAATAAGTATGGTCTAGATCGCTGACGTAACATTTTAATAACTTCTTTTTTCCCTGAAGTAAATCCTCCCATTGCGCCTCCTAAGGCTTTACCAAAAGTCGAAGTAATGATGTCAACTCGCCCCATTACATTATGATGTTCATGTGTACCTCTTCCTGTTTTTCCAATAAATCCTGACGCATGACAATCATCAACCATTACTAAGGCATCATATTTATCTGCCAAATCACAAATTTGATCCAGTTTAGCAACATATCCGTCCATAGAAAAAACGCCATCAGTAACAATAATACGATTACGCTGATCTTGAGCTTTAATTAATTGAGCTTCTAAATCAGCCATATCACTATTTTTATAACGATATCGAGCAGCCTTACATAAACGAACACCATCAATTATAGATGCATGATTTAATTCATCTGAAATAATAGCATCTTCTTTTCCAAACAATGGCTCAAAAACACCTCCATTAGCATCAAAAGCCGCAGCATACAAAATAGTGTCTTCCATCCCTAAAAACTTAGAAACTTTTTGCTCTAACTCTTTATGAATATCTTGAGTACCACAGATAAAACGAACAGATGACATTCCAAATCCATGAGTATCTAATGCTTTTTTTGCCCCATTGATAACCTTAGGGTGAGATGATAACCCTAAGTAGTTATTTGAACACATAATGATTACCTCTTCACCAGTACTAACTTTTACCTCAGCTCCCATAGGAGTAGTAATTATTCTTTCATTTTTATATAATCCTGCTTCTTCAATTTTTTTTAATTCATCCTGAAGATCTTTTTGTAACTTTCCGTACATAGTGTTTGTGTTATTTTAGAAAAACGAAAGTAATCATTTTCAATAATAAAAACTCCAACATAAATCTTGGAGCTTTTATTATTGATAAGCAACTGATCTATATTTCTTAAACGATAAATTTGTTAAATCATATAAAATAAGGTAAGGAACAAATTTATATTACGATATTGCATGCCATAACAATTTATAACTAATAATGGACTTATTATATACTTTCTTAATTAGTATCTCCCCTCTGGGAGAGGCTCGTGTTGGCATACCATACGGGGCATTAAAAGGTATACCTATAGGATATGCTTTTTTGGTAGGCTGGATAGCTAATCTTTTAGTATTCCCTGTATTTTATAAAGTAATTCAATTCTCGAACAGAGAATTATGGAAAAATAGATGGTATAAAAAATTCGCATTATTTTTATCTAAAAGAGCGAAAAGCAAAACTCAAAATAGCATTAAAAAATATGGTTTGTGGGGCTTAATGGTTTTTGTTATGATTCCTCTTCCTATTACGGGCTCATATATGGGAACTTTAGCTGCGTATATTTTAGGAATAGATTATAAAAAATCTTTGATTGCAGTAAATATTGGAGTAACCATCTCTTGTATAATTATTTCAACAACGATGTACTTTGGAGTGAAATCATTTCTATAAATAAACTTTTAGCCTCATGCTGGAGTATCTTATCCAAATGTATTAAAGCAAAAATCTAACATTTTTTAAAAAATAATAGAAATCATTTTCTTTTCTTTAAAAAGGATGATGGTGTTTCTCCAGTATTTTTTTTAAAAACTGAATTAAATGCAGATTTTGACTTAAATCCGGATTCATAACCAATAGCCTCAATTGTTAAATACATATTTTCTTTATTTAA
>CAJWVX010000004.1 GCA_913048175.1 uncultured Flavobacteriales bacterium
GAAGAGGTTAAACATTAGACAAATAAGAATTCAATAATAACACGAATAAGCCCGAAATTTTAATAATTTCGGGCTTATTTTTGTTCAATCATTTTATTAAAACAATCAAACTCAATGAGATTAAAAGGATTTAAGCTGTTTACAATTGTTGCTGCATTAATACTATATAACAATCTATCAGCACAAAAAGTAGATGATATTCTAAGTAGAGGTGAGGTACATGGTAATTTTGGAATGGACATGCAATACTATCAAGTTGATAGTTTAATTGGTGCAAACGAAACACCTGATGAAGATGTTTTAATGAATGCTTTTGCCAATTTCACTTATACTAACGGAAACTTTACTGCTGGTTTTAGATATGAAAGTTATATGAATGCCTTACAGGGTTTTCCATCACAATACAAAGGTAATGGTGTCGGTTATCGTTTTGCATCATATACTAATGATGATTTGACTGTAACCGTTGGTAATTATTATGAACAATTTGGGAATGGGCTAATATTTAGAACCTATGAAGCAAGAGGTTTAGGGTACGATAATGTAATGGATGGAGTTAGAATTAACTATAAATTAAGAGAAGGACTCTATGTTAAAGGGATTATTGGAACTCAGCGCTTGTACTTTGAACAAGGAGAAGGAGTGCTAAGAGGTGTTGATGGAGAGTTAATGGTGAATGATTTTATTGGAGGTAAAATTAAAAAGAGTAAAACTAAGTTAACTTTAGGTGGTAGTTTCTTAAGTAAATACCAAGCAGATCAAAGTTCACAATACAACTTGCCAGAGAATGTTGGTGCATACTCAGGAAGATTCTTATTAAGAAGAGGGAAAGTCAGTTTTAATGGAGAGTATGCTGAAAAGATTAATGATCCATCTGCAGACAATAACTTTATCTATAAAAAAGGACAAGCCTTTTTTGCTCAAACAACCTACTCTACTAAAGGTTTCGGACTAACTCTTTCTGCTAAGGGCAATGATAATATGAGTTTTAGATCTGATAGAGGTGCTGCTCTTCAAGATCTTCAAATAAATTATTTACCTGCATTAACGAGACAACATACTTATAATTTATTGGCAACTCTTTACCCTTATGCAACTCAACCAAATGGAGAGTGGGCATTTCAAGGAGAATTGGTTTATAAACTAAAAAAGAAATCTTTATTAGGTGGCAAATATGGAACAGGAATATTATTGAATTATTCTACTATTCACAACATAGATTCTACAGCATTATCTTCATCCGATACTACACAAATGGGATATACTACCAATATATTTTCTGTTGGTGATGAAAGATATTATGATGAAGTTAATGTAGAAATAACAAAGAAATTCAGCAAAAAATTTAAAGCAATATTTACTTATTCTAATTTGATGTTTAACCAAGCGGTGGTTCAAGGAAAAGCGCCATCAAAATATCCAAATGTATATGCTAATATTGGGGTTATTGACATAACCTATAAGTTAAATAAAAAGAATGCCATTAGAGCTGAAATACAAGGCTTAATTACTGAACAAGATCAACAAGATTGGGCAACTGTATTAATAGAATATTCTTATTCTCCACATTGGTTTGTTGCAATTATGGATCAATACAATTATGGAAATGAAATTGACGCAGATAAAATTCATTATTATTTTGCTTCAGCGGGCTATGTAAAAGGAGCTAATCGTTTTCAGTTAGGGTATGGTAGACAACGTGCCGGAATATTTTGTGTTGGAGGGGTTTGTAGAACAGTACCAGCAGCAAATGGATTAACTCTAAGTATTACAAGTAGCTTTTAAAAGCTTATTGACTAATAAATCATACATTATGAAAAAAATTATATTCAACACATTCTTACTAATTACAATTGTTACATTTAATAGTTGTGATAAAGTTGATCAACCATTTAAAACTATAGAAGTTGAACCTGGTGGAAGAAAAATTTTAATAGAAGAATTTACCGGACACACCTGTACAGCTTGCCCTGCAGCAGCAGTTGAACTACAAAGATTAGTTGATGTTTATGGAGATCAAATAATACCTCTAGCAATACACGCAGGTGATCCAACCTTTAATGCCCCTAGACTACTTCCTGACGGAAGCCCAGCTCAACTTATTAATGGAGTGGCTGCTTATACTACAGACTTTAGAACGTCTGATGGTAGTAATTATGCATCAACATTTGGCATAACTGGAAATGGGCTACCTAAAGGAATCGTATCTAGACAGAATGGAGCTGCGGGAACTTCTCCTGCACAATGGGAATCGGAAATATTAGCAATAAAGGATATTCCGCAAATCGCTGATATTGAAATTACAACTGTTTATGATTCAACTTCTAGATCTGTAACAGCAGATATTGCAATTAATTGGTTATCAAACAGTATTAGTGGAAACAACTATAAATTACAGGTTTACATTATTGAAGATCACATAATAGATTGGCAATTAAATAATGGTGTTGATGTTCTAGACTATGACCATAGACATGTTTTTAGAGGAACTGTTAATTCAACCTGGGGAGAAACTATTAACGCAACTGCTCAAGGAACAAGTACTAACAAAACTTATTCTTATACGTTAGATTCAAGTTGGAATCAAGACAATTGTGAAGTTGTTGCATTTATATATAAAGAGTCACCTGACTACGAAATAATGCAAGCGAATATAGAGCATGTTACTACTCACTAAGTACAAATAAAAATTCATTAAAGCTCTTATAAATAATTTATCAGAGCTTTTTTATTACTTTTGAAATGTGAGAATATTTGTAATTATATTTTTAATTCTAGTTGGAACAAATGCTTCTGCCCAGGTATTTAATACTGGTTTAATTGCAGGTCTAAGTGGATCACAAATTGAAGGTGATGGCTATGGAGGTTACAGAAAAATAGGTTTGATTGGAGGAGGTTTTGTTGGGTTTAATATTTCAGAAAAAGTAGCTACACAATTCGAAATCTATTTTATCAATAAAGGAAGTTTTGATGCAGCCCATCCAGATAAGGGTGATTATGATAAGTTTAGTGTAAATCTTAATTACATTGAGGTTCCATTAATCATCAATTACAAAATATCAAGAAAAAAAATAAAAATTGAAGCAGGTTTATATTTGGCAAAATTAGTGGGAACTCCCAAATTAGAAAACGAATTTGGATCTATTTTTGTAACCCAATTTCCTTTTAAAAGTTTTGATTTTGGAGGGTTAATTGGAGCTTCTTATAAAATTAACAAGCATTTTAGTTGTAACCTAAGATCTAAAAACTCTATTATCCCTATTCGAGATTTTCAAAATTTCGATCAAAACGTTGGCCTACTAAACAAACTATTTAATAGAGGTTGGTATAACGTTGATTTAAATTTTACAGTCAGGTTTCACTTCATAAACAAAAAAAATGTCGGATAGAAAAAGAAAAATAGTAATCGCTATTACTGGAGCTTCAGGAAGTATTTATGCCAAACTATTGTTAGATACATTAGCTTCTATTGAGAATATTGAAGTTGGAGTCCTTTTATCCGATAATGCTAAAACTGTTTGGAAAACAGAATTAGAAAACGAATATTTCAAAAATTATCAGTTTACATTTTACGACAAAACTGATTTTAATGCTCCATTTGCTTCAGGTTCTGCAAAATACGATACTATGGTAGTAATACCTTGTTCTATGGGGACATTAGGTCGAATAGCAAATGGAACATCTAACGATCTTTTAACGCGAGCAGCTGATGTTATATTAAAGGAGAGACGAAAGTTAATTTTAGTTGCTAGAGAAACTCCTTACAGCTTAATTCATCTCAACAATATGAAAACTGTAACAGAGGCCGGAGGAATAATTTGCCCAGCAACACCTTCTTTTTACAGCCTACCAAAAACGATTGAGGAAGTTGCAAAAACTGTAGTTGATCGTGTTTTAGATTTAATGAATCTTGAAAATGAGAGTTACCGTTGGGGATATTAGTTGATAATAGACAAAGAAACTTATTCCTGACCACTTCTCAATATAGAATTTCCAGATTGATTCCAGAAAAAATTTAACTTAGTTGAGGCTGTCTTTATGACGAACCGAAATTTAAAAATGACCTTCCAAATTTCTAGAGACGGCTACATCTCTAATTTAGATTCTAGTTATATCCATTTAAAAGATGTTGTTTATTACACTCAATCTAATTTCTGGCTTAATCTAGAAAAATAGACTAATAATATCTGTAAAGCCTATTTTTATTAGATTTAAAGTAAATGAAAGCTTTTAAATAAAAAAATATATAAATTTCACCAGTACTTTCACTAAATAAATGAGGTCAGAAATGGGAAACAGAATTATAAATGTTCCAATTTTACAAAACGATTTCTAGATGGAGAAAGAATAAATCCTACTAAATTGAAAGAAGAATAATTAAGAGGTAAGTTCACTTATTTACGAAGTATAATTGATCTAAACGAACCATTCAACATAAATTTGATTGGCCTAAACTTCCTGTTAACCCTAAATTAGCTAGCGAAGTTGTTTTCTTAATGGATAATTCAAATTGGATGAAGCTATTGTTTAAAGATCTTTAAAGGCCATATAACCAAAATATATCTACTAAAGTATTACACAAGAAATGAAACTAATTTTCTTTTTAAAAAAGAGATTGAAGAACTAGTGTTAAAAGGCTATACAACAACTAAAACTGTAAATGAGTAAAGAAAAGGATTAGCCCAATATTTTATCTAGATACCTATAAAGATGTGTCAATTTCATCAAGTGACTATTTTAGAAGATATAACAAAAAAACTAAAACACGAGCATAAATTGATTTAAAGAGCTAGAAGATACATTAAAGATAACGATAAAAATTATTTTGAAAGGGTATTAAATCATTGGTTTAAAAATGGAAAGGATTTATAAATTAACGAAGTACAAATATTGAAACAGGAAAAGTTATCAATCAAAAAATAAATCAAGAGTGCTAACAGAATACTGAAAAGATATTTATCGATTTTCTTGGTATGATGGTATCGAATTAAACATCCCAAAGACAACCAATGCAATTGATTGTCAATTTGCAGATTTAAAGCATAAAATTAGAAATCATAATTTATCTAAGGAAAGAAAAATAAAGTTTATTAATACTTTTTTGAAGCTGTATATTCAATGTATTTTACAGACTCATTTTTTGACTATTAAGACTAATTTTATTCCCTAAAACAAAACAACCCTTCAAAACTATAAAAGTCTTGAAGGGTTGTAATAATTACTTAAAAATCTATTTACTATTTAGTAAGAACGATTTTTTGAGTAGAAACTTCATTGTTGTTAATTACCTTAACAAGGTAGTTCCCTGTATTTAAAGAAGATAAATCGATAGTTGTGTTAGTCGAAGTACTTACTTCATTATAAACAACAGTACCTAATATATCATATACTGTAACATTAGCACCTTTAACACCTTCAAGATTGATTAAACCAGTTGTTGGGTTAGGGTACATGCTAAAGTTAGAATTGCTAAATGTATTGATACCAACAGCAACGTTTAAATCAACGTGAGTAGCATTAACAATTTGACCTGTTGAATTATCTATAACAAGAGCAACAAATTCTGTTTCATTTTCATTATGTGTAGCAGGAATTGTTCCGTTATAACTAAATGCATTTTGAGTGTTAAAAACAATATTTGCAGGTACACTTCCTACAGAACCAGCCCATCCATCAACTAATTGACGAGCAACATGGTTATATACCATAGTTGCAGCAGGTACAGGATCTCCAGCAGTAGTAAAGTCAAATCCATCATAATCAGTCATTGGTCCAGAACCACCACCATCATAATAGTTAGCTTGTTGAAAACCATTACCACCAGTAACACCATTTTCAACAACAATAAGTGCTGTGTTGTAATCAGCACCAGTCATATCCAATGCAAAAGTGGTAGCAACATCAACAGTAAATGATCGAGAACCTGCATTCCATGTTTGACCTGTAACTTCAATCTTTGCAACAGGGTTCATAGCAACGTGTGTGTTGTAAGCTGTTGTTAATGTTCCTAATCCTGGATCTACTTCAGTAGAAAATCTATCCATGATCCCTGATGGGTAACCACCAATAAATCCTCCAATAGCAGCATCATAGTCAGTTACAACCATTGGATCTCCATTATGAACACCAATACCAATCCATGTACCATCACCTGCATGTGTATCAGCCATTGTGTTAAGACCTACAAGACCTCTAGTACACCATCCACACCATGTTCCAGTTCCTTCCTCATAAACAACAGTTTTAGGGAAAACAGCACCAAGAACATCAATGTTTTTATTTAACATAATAGCAGCACTTCCATTCCCATTAACATTAGAAACAGTTACTTCAACATTATAAGTTCCAGTAGCTAAAGAGTTCCAAGGCACATTGTGTGTAAAGTTGTAAGTATTACCTGTAGTAACGTTACATGTAGCACTAAATACTGCTGAACTTGCTCCACCATCAATTGAATAAGTGACATCAAAAGAAGCTAAGTTAGCCGTCCCAATATTCATTACTGTACCTTTAATATCGTTGTTTCCTAAACCAACCACATTGGCAGTTGTAATTGCTGTAAAATCAGCTCCATCTGCAGCACATCCATTACCAAAGTTAAACACTTGGTAATCTCCTGTAGCAGTTCTTGTATCAACAACGTTTCCTCCTTGAAAAAGAACAACATCATTAGATATTCCTCCAACCCATGAAAAATTATAACAATCTGCATTGTTTAAACATACAGTAGTAATGTCATTTATTAAGTTCCATTGGTAAGCTCCATGTTGAGCAATAGTATCACCAGAAACAGTATTAGTTACGTACCAAGCTTGACCACCTTGACTATCAGTTGAAACATCAACAGTCATAAAATCATCACCATTAGCAATATTCTCAATACTCCATGTATCGTTAGCTGCATTTGCATCAGAAGCAATTGTAACTGAACAATCGAAATTATAATACCCTAAAACAGATAAATCAGCTGTTTGAGTAAATGTATAATCAATAGAAGATGCAGCAGGAATAGAAGCAGAAACCGTTTCAGTTACCATGGCTCCACCATTAATAGAATAAGAAACATCAAATCCAGTTAAAGCACCACCACCAAAGTTAAATACAGTTACAGTAACATTTTCTGTAGCAGTTTTAGCACAAGAAGCATTGTTAGGAGCTACAAATGCAGTAATACCACCATCAATAACAGTACTTTCGTAAACATCGATATCATCTAGACCTAATCTAAACATATCAGTACAATCGTGATGACGAAATGCAATGTAAACTATACCACCAGTATGAGCAGCTAAAGATACTGATCTTTTTTGCCATCCATCAGCAATTACAGTCTCTTGTGCTTGGATTACAGTTCCATTTGCACCTGTAAAATCTGCAACCGTACTTCCTGAAGTAGAAAGGTAAACAGTGTATTTTTCTGAAGGCCATGATTGATCTTGTGCATTTCTCCAGAAATCTAAAATAGTAGATGCTCCAGCAGTAGATAAATCAATAGAAGGGGAAATTAGCCAGTTATCTGGAGTATAAGCTCCTCCATTCCATGATTCTGAAGAAGCTCCTGTAGAGGCACCATTTCCTTGTCCTACAACAGCAGTCCAGTCATTTCCATCTCCATCAGCATCATTAGTTGTCCATGCACCTATACCAGCAGCTTCAAAATCTTCAACAAAAATACTTGCCTTAAAGCTAATGTTTTGTTCAGTCACCTGAGAAGGTGCTGTTGAAATTCCTTTAACAGCATTCTGCTTACTAGCATAATGTTGTCCGTAACTTACAGAACCGGAAAGCAGCCCTGCAAGAATAAATAGTTTAGTTTTTAATTTCATAATTATAAGTTTATTTACTGGCCCGAAAAAAGGATTACACAACAGACAATGAGCCATTTCTTATCAATTGCTCTGCGAATATAAACATAACCTTAAGTTTTTGAAAGACAAAACCTATAAAAAAAACGATTAAAATTGTATTGTTTTCTTTGTATAGAAACATCTTTTCTTGTTAAAATTGAGTGATAATTATTTCATTCATAATTTATATGATCAGTCAAAACTATAAAAACTAAGGAATGATAGGCCTTTATTGCATTTATATCATCGGTTGTAATAGTTAGAAGTTTCATTTGATTATAAAGTTTTATTAAATAATTATTGGAATGCTAGTACTGGAAGATTCAATTTAGAATTTAAAAATATTTTATACATTAAAACAATTTCTGAGTCAATTATAAACCTAAGAATAAACACTCATCCCAAAACACCTACTTTATTTCAATAGATTTTCAGTATAATAATTATTTTGTACTGATAAAATTAATATTCCTTTTTAACCCTTTAAATTTGGTCCGTTTTACTGGAGACTTTTTAAATACTTCTTGAAATATATCTTCTGTTAGTTCTTCCCACTCCCCTTTAGAATAATTGATAAGCTTATCATTTGGCATAAACTTTGGTTCATTATGAGCTAATGAAAAACGGTTCCAAGGACAAACATCTTGGCAAATATCACAACCAAAAGTCCAATCATTAAATTTACCTTTTACTTCATTCGGAAGAATTTCATCCTTTAACTCTATTGTAAAGTAAGAGATACATTTACTTCCATCAACCACTTTATTGGGTAAAATAGCTTCAGTTGGACAAGCATCTAAACATGCTGTACAAGTTCCGCAATGATCCGTTACTGGGTTGTCATAATCTAATTCTAAATCTATAATTATCTCTGCTAAAAAGAAAAAAGATCCCTGCTGCTTATTAATTAGCATCCCATTTTTACCAATCCAACCTAGCCCACTTTTCTTAGCCCATGCCCTATCTAAAACAGGTGCAGAGTCAACAAAAACACGACCACTAACCTCTCCTATTTCATCATTTATAAAATGAACGATATCTTTTAACTTATCTTTTATTACAAAATGATAGTCTTCTCCATAGGCATACTTAGAAATCTTAAAGGTATCTTCTCTTTGTTTTTCTTCGGGATAATAATTGAATAAAAGAGAAATAACGGATTTAGATCCTTCTACTAAAAGGGTAGGGTCTAATCTTTTATCAAAATTATTTTCCATGTAATGCATTTCTCCATGCATTTTTTGATTTAACCAACTTTCTAACCTTGGAGCTTCCTCTTCTAAAAACCCAGCTTTAGAAACACCACAAAAAGAAAAACCCAAACGTTGTGCTTCGGTTTTAATTTGTTGAGTGTATTTGGTTTTAAGGTTCATTAAAATCTTAGTTATTTATTTCTACAATAATTTGTAGAATCTTTTACCGATTCTATATTAGAATAATCAATATCGTTAAAACTTGTTTCGTCTTCCCAGCCAAACATCTTAAAAAAAGGTAACAGTTTAGAATCTTTTATTTGATTTAAAAAATAAACCTCATGCTCTTTCTCTTTAACACCCATTTCAAATAAGACCTTGTCATGTTCATTAATCCCAATAGATTGAAAATAATGCATTATTATAAAATATTCGCAAACATTCCCACTTTCTAATCTACCTGCAAAAAAATGAGGCATAAATCAAGACAAAACAAAATCCAGAAATTACTCTTCCAATAATATGAAACTGAAATTCATAAAGCTTAGAAATTGGAATATCATATTTCTCCATAATAAGAAGTACCTCGCTTCTATGTTCCCATTCATCCTCCTCAATCTGTTTAATTGCAATTTTCTCTAAATTTGTTTTAACAGATCTTGCGTGACCAATATAAGCAAAGGCAGCAGCTTTTTCAGCTGAGTATGCCTTTTGAAGTAATTTAACAAGTTTTGGATGGTTTAACTTCATAATCGTAATTAAAAAAGATTAAAACAGCTGACCTTGGTCAGGTCCTTTAACCCTACCTAAATGCTTGTAAGCTTTTTCTGTAGCTTCTCTACCTCTAGGTGTCCGCATTAAAAACCCTTCTTTAATTAAAAAAGGTTCATATACTTCCTCTATAGTTCCTGCTTGTTCGGATACTGCTGTTGAAATTGTAGTTAAACCAACTGGTCCACCTTTAAACTTATCTATAATTGCTAAAAGAATACGGTTATCCATATCATCTAACCCATTTTGATCTACATTTAAGGCGTCTAAACCAAAAAGGGCAATATCTATATCAATTCTCCCATCTCCCTTAACCTGAGCAAAATCTCTTACTCTGCGTAGCAATGAGTTTGTTATACGAGGCGTACCTCTACTTCTTCTAGAAATTTCATCAGCAGCACTAGAATCTATACCAACATTTAAGATGTTAGCAGAGCGTTTAATAATTGTGGCTAATAACTTCGCATCATAATACTCTAATCTAGAAGTTATTCCGAAACGAGCTCTAAGTGGTGAAGTCAATAACCCTGTTCTAGTTGTTGCACCAATTAAGGTAAATGGATTTAATTCAATCTCTACACTTCTTGCATTTGGACCAGAATCGATTAAAATATCTATTTTATAATCTTCCATTGCAGAATATAAATACTCTTCAATAACAGGCGTTAATCGATGAATTTCATCAATAAATAATACATCTCCCTGTTCTAAGTTCGTAAGAAGTCCTGCCAAATCACCTGGCTTTTCTAAAACTGGACCTGAAGTAACTTTAAAACCAACATTAAGCTCATTCGCAATAATATGTGCTAATGTAGTTTTACCTAATCCAGGAGGTCCATGAAGCAATACATGATCTAAAGCCTCACCTCTTTGTTCAGCTGCTTTAACAAACACCTTTAAATTTTCAATAACTTTAAATTGACCAGTAAAATCATCAAACGAAAGTGGTCTTAACACCTTCTCTATTTCTCTTTCAGTAGAATTTACATTCTCGTTATCTGCATCAAGGTATTCATTCATAAATCAAAGGTAGCTTTTTTTGGCTTTACAACGTTAAACTCTAAATGTCAAAAATCATTAATCAATCTTGAATTCTTTCCCAGTAATAGTTCTTACAATTTCACCTAAATAGACTTTAAGCTTAATTACATATTCTGGTGATGAAAATTGCTCTTTTATCACCGACTCTTTGTAATAAACCAATCTATATCCAACCCCTGTTCCTATACCAACCCATCGAACTATCTTATAATCAATTAACATTGCTGGTTCATAAGATAGAACTGTACTTTTTTGAAGCTGAATCTTTTTCCCTTCAAAATTTGTAAACCGATAGTTTGCTGATCCAAAGCCTAATTGAGTTGATAAACTAAATTCCCAACGTTTTGAATTATGAAAAACATATTCAAGGTATGGTGAAAAATAAAAGTATTCCAAATCAACAGGAACTTCCTCACCACTTATATTAGTAGTTGTTGTTTCTATAGGAACCAACATCTGATTAATTCCTAAACCAACTTTAAATTTCCTTCGAAAATTTAATCCAACTTTTACTCCAACCGTTTTAAGAGTGTTATCACGAATAAATGAAAATCGATTATCAAATTTGACATCTAATTTTGGTTTAGAGTTAAAACTTTTACTAAATTCTTGTTCAAATAACAAATCCTTTTTTTGTAGTTCTTGACAAATAAAAGGGTTGAAATAAAAAAAAAGAAAACCAAAACATAGAAATCTCATGCAAATTAAACTTCCTCAGGTTTTTGATTGCTTTTATAGTGTTTATAAATAAAATATCCTACTGTACCAATAAGAATATAAGGAATAAACATTAAATAAATAATACCATTATTAATTCCTGCACCAGCGGTTCCACCATTTTGCATGTTGGATTCTAAAACAGCTTTACACATTGCGCATTGCCCAAATAAAGAAAGTTTAATAAAAACTAATAAGAAGAATAATGTTATTTTATGGAAAGAAATCATAGAGTTAAAATTACGAATCAAATTAATAAGAATTACATCTATTTACGCTGCTCTACTTTATTTTTGTATTGTCCTTTTAAAGGAACAATTTCTTCTTTATAAAGTATATCAATAGCATCAGTTAATTTCTCTTTAATTTCTTTGTGTATGGTTCCATCAAAAATACCTCGAATATGTGCATTCTTATCAATCAACAAAAAGTATTGAGAATGTAAAAATCCACCAGGGGCAATTTCATCTTTATCTGCATTTACAAAGAACCCTTTAAAAGCAATGTCATAGATGTCCTCTTTTTTTCCTGTTAAGAAATCCCAATTACTATTATCTGCATGAACCATTTCTGAATAAGCTTTTAAAACCTCTACAGTATCATGTTCAGGATTTACTGTGATTGATATAAATCTTAAGTTTTTCCTATCATCAAATTTCTTTTGAACGTAAACCATGTTAGTTGTCATTTTAGGACAAATAGTAGGGCATGTGGTAAAGAAAAAATCAGCAATATAAACACTACCTAATAAATCATCACGAGATACTTTAATGCCATCTTGGTTTGTAAATTCAAAATAAGGAATCTGGTGATATAGTGTATCAAAACCTCCTGAGTCATTTGCTACAGGCTCTTTAGGACCAATATAAGGTAATTTAGAATAATTATGATCACCTGTATACAACATCAAATAAAAAAATGATGGTAATAATAAAATTGCAACTAGAAATAATATTTTTTTAATCTTTGATGACATAATATACAAGATATAAAAAAAGACCACATGCTATGTGGTCTTCAAATGAATTAAACAACTCTAAAATAATTTATCCATAAATTCCGAGTAGGTAGCTTCTGTAACTATCATATAAATAAGGTAAACACCTAAAAATATGTAAGGAACAATAATAGTATTTTGTAACGATGTTTTTTCATGTTTAAGGTGCATATAATAAGCTACAATGAAATAAGCTTTAGCTAAAGTTAAAATAATAAAAGTCATTTTAACTGACAACCAAGCAATACCGATTTCTTTCCATATTAAACCTAAAGTAACCTCTACAGCAGTAATAGCAAGAAGTACCCAAAACATATTCCAAATCATTTTACGGATTTTTATACCTTCTTCTTTGGAATGATGTGCTGCGTACTTATACGGTTCGTTTGAATGTTCCATAATAATTTTTTAAAATATTAATAATTATACTAAGTAGAAGAAAGTGAATACAAATACCCATACTAAATCAACAAAATGCCAATATAACCCGACTTTTTCTACCATTTCATAATGGCCTCTTTTTTCATAAGTTCCCATTAATACATTAACGAAAACAATAAAATTTAAAATCACTCCACTAAATACGTGAGTTCCATGAAACCCAGTTATAAAAAAGAAGAAATCTGCAAACAAAGGATGACCATATTCATTGTGAGTTAAATTAGCCCCATATACAGCTTCCCCATTAGCTAAAACATTTTTTAATTCATCACCTGTTAGCGTTAAATATTCCGAAGTAATATCACCAGCTACAGATCTCCAAGGTAACATTAAGACATCTTTAGAATCATTAACCCATCGGCCAATAATACCTTGAGTTTGTTCTACAGAACCATTAGGTAAAGTGTAAGTTCCTATTCCTAATTCAAATGCACCTAATTCAGTTCCATGAATAAAATGGTACCATTCCCAAGCTTGAGAGCCAACAAATATTAAACCACCGATAACCGTCCAGAACATCCATTTAACAACTGCATTTTTATCCATTCTTTGGCCAGCTTCTACAGCTAATACCATAGTTACTGAACTCATAATTAAAATAAAAGTCATCATTGCTACGTAAAGCAATGGTTGATGACTATGGATAAAAGGAAAGTGTGTAAACACATTTTCAGCTGTTGGCCATATTGCATTATAATCATGACGATAAAAACCGTAGGCTGCTAAAAATCCAGTAAAAGATAAAGCATCCGACATGAGGAAAAACCACATCATTAATTTTCCATAACCGGCACCAAAGGGAGAATTATTATCTCCTGCCCAGGTTGTTTTACTATCTACTACTTCTGTCTGAGACATATTTATTAAATTTTATGCTATTGAATATCTTAAAAAAAAGAACAAGTAAACCCAAAGTCCACCTAAGAAATGCCAGTAAGTTAGACTTACTTGATACCCCACAGAATCATCTGAATTATATCTTTTTTTAACTGTTTTAACTAATACAACTATTAAACTTATTAATCCACCTATTAAGTGCGCAATATGTAATCCTGTTATTAAATATAAAAATGAACTCTCTTGAGTACTCTCTTTACCTGTTAAATAAAAACCATTATCATGCAAGGTTACCCATCCCATATATTGTGTGAAAACAAATGATAATCCTAAAATTAATGTTAAGACAACACTAATTTTAGCCAAACCATAATTTTCCTTTTTAATAGCTATTAAACCAAAGTGAAAAACAAAACTACTTACTATAATTATATACGTACTTATAGTAAAGCCAATTGGCATTGGGATAGGTATAAAACTACCTCCACCTTGACTTACAATAACTGCGCTAGTCATTCCTCCAAAAAACATAACGATACTAACCAAAGCAATCCATAGCAATGGTTTAGAGTTTTTTCTCTTTAGTTCATCTTTGTAATGTGAATTATTTGAAACTATTGTTGCCATTTATTCTATTAAATCATTTAATAACACTTAAAATATCTCACTGAGACACATGTTTTTTTGATTAATGTTCTCCTCCGTCTTTTTCATTATCTCCTAAAGGAGTTGTTTGAGGAATAAAATCTTCTCCATAAACAAATTCACCATTAGCATCAACTTTGCTATAATCATAAGGCCATCTGTGTACTGTTGGAATGTCACCATACCAGTTTCCATGAAAATGCTCGACAGGTGTAGTCCATTCTAATGTATTTGATTTCCATGGATTCATTGGTGCTTTTGGCCCTCTAAATGCACTATAAACAAAATTAAAGAAGAAAACCAATTGACCAATCATTGCCGCAATTGCAAAGACACTAATCAATTCATTAATATCTACCATATTCTCAAACATTGGAAATTCAGAGAAAGTATAATACCTTCTAGGAACGCCAGCAAGCCCTAAGAAATGCATAGGAAAAAATACTCCATAAGATGAAACAATTGTGATCCAAAAATGGAGAGATCCTAATTTATTGTTAATCATTCTTCCAAACAATTTAGGAAACCAGTGATAAACACCGGCAAACATTCCAAATATTGCGGATAATCCCATTACAATATGGAAGTGACCAATTACAAAATAGGTATCATGAACATTAATATCTAAAGCGCTATTTCCAAGAACTAATCCGGTAACACCACCAGTAATAAAAGTAGAAACCAAACCAATACTAAACAATGTAGCAGGCGTAAACTTGATATTACCCTTCCAAAGGGTTGTTAAATAATTAAATACTTTTACTGCAGAAGGAATAGCAATTAATAGGGTTGTAAAAGTAAATACAGAACCTAAAAAAGGATTCATTCCTGTTAAGAACATGTGATGTCCCCATACAATAAAAGATAGAAAGGAAATAGCCATCATAGAACCTATCATTGCTCTATATCCAAAAATAGGCTTTCTTGTCATTGTAGAAATTACCTCTGATGTAATACCTAAAGCAGGTAACAAAACAATGTATACTTCAGGGTGTCCTAAAAACCAAAATAAGTGCTCAAATAAAATTGGACTACCACCAGTATGATCTAATACTTGACCTCCAATATAAATATCAGATAAGAAAAAACTTGTACCAAAGCTTCTATCAAATGTTAGAAGTAAAGCTGCAGATAAAAGAACAGGAAAAGATAAAACACCTAAAATAGCCGTTAAGAAGAATGCCCAAATAGTTAAAGGTAATCTAGTCATAGACATCCCCTTAGTTCGCATATTTAAAACTGTAACAATATAATTTAAACTTCCTATTAGAGAGGATACAATAAATATAGACATTGCAATTAACCACAAAGTCATCCCTGCACCTGAACCAGGTATTGCTTGTGGTAAAGCACTTAATGGCGGATAAATTGTCCAGCCAGCTGAAGCTGCTCCACCCTCTACAAATAAAGAACATAACATTATAACTGAAGAGATAAAAAAGAACCAATAAGACAACATATTCATGAAACCAGAAGCCATATCTCTTGCCCCAATTTGTAGTGGTATTAATAGGTTACTAAATGTCCCACTTAATCCTGCAGTTAGTAAGAAAAAAACCATTATAGTACCATGCATAGTTACCAATGATAAATATTTATCAGGAGCCATAACACCATCTTCTTGCCAGCTACCCATAAGTAACTCTACCACTTCAAAACTTTCTCCAGGCCAACCTAACTGAAGTCTAAATAAAGTAGACATAATTAACCCAACAAATCCCATTAAAAAACCAGTTATTAAAAACTGTTTAGAGATCATTTTATGATCTGTGGAAAATATGTACGTAAATAAAAAATCTTTTGTATGATGTGTGCTCATTCTTATCTTATTAAGTAATGTTCTTAATTCTTTTAGTTTCTAAATTCCTTTTTGTTCTGCTAACCAATTATCATAATCTTGTTGGCTTTCAACAATAATATCCATTTGCATATTATAATGTGCTGCTCCACAAATTTTATTACATAATAAAATATAATTAAAATCTTCATTATTAGTTAGTGCTTTCATCTCTTTTGTAGTTTTAGTAGGTACAAAATTAAATTGAGTAACCACACCAGGAACACAATTCATTTGAGATCTAAAATGAGGAAAATAAGCACTATGAATAACATCTAATGATCTAAACACAAATTGAACTGGAACTCCTACTGGCAAATGAAATTCTCCTTTAGCTAACTTATCATCTTTAGAATTAACGTCATTCGTGTCAACTCCTGTACCGTTTACACCTCCAATAAGAGTGACATGAGATCTACCTAATTTTTTATCAGCCCCTGCATACCTTGCTGTCCAGTTAAATTGTTGACCAGTTAATTCTATCAACACATGTTCCGCTTCTTCAGCAATAGGTGTAGTAATTTGATTCCAACTACTTAATCCCATCAATATTAATACTGTTAATACTAAAGAAGGAGCAATTGTCCAAATCATCTCAAGTTTGTTACTGTGTGAAAAGAATAATGCTTTTCTTTTCGGATCATAAGAATACTTGTAAGAAAAAAAGAATAATAAACCATTAGTTAATATAAATACAGGAGTGATAACCCAAAAAGTTAACGCCATTAGAAAATCAGTTGCGACTCCATGTTCAGAAGCTGAAACAGGCAATAAACGATCTCCCCAAGCAAAGATTTGCCAAGCGAAAAACCCCATAAAAACAAAGAAAAACAATAATAACATAGCACCTTGTGCTTTATTTTCTTCCTGAGTTAATTCATAGATTAACTCCCCTTTACTCTTAGCTCTTAGCTCAGCCAACTTCAGTAATTGTGATGCTGTTATCACCACTAATATTGCTGCTATTACTACTATTATAGTCATCATAATTATAAGACTTACTTTATTATTATTCTATTTTTTTATTAATGATGTAAGTGTAAACTTTCATCATACATTGGGTGATTCTTAGTCTGTAATGGGGCTTTAGATAATGAGTTTAAAACAACATAAATAAATACACCTGAAAACATTAAGAACATTCCTATTTCAACTAAACCTAAAGTTCCTTCTTCAAATAATGTGCCCGGTAAAACCATAATCAATACATCTAACCAGTGTCCAACAAAAATTACTAAAGCTACAGGAATTAAGAATATTCCATTTCTTTTAGCATCTCTAGACATCAATATAAAAAAGGGCATTAAGAAATTTATAAAGAAAGTTCCAAGGTATAAGCCTCTATAATCATTAAAACGCTGTACGTAATAAGTTACCTCTTCAGGAATGTTAGAATACCATATTAACATAAACTGACAAAACCATAGATAAGACCACAAACAACTAATTGCAAAAGTCCATTTTCCAATATCATGTACATGACTAGAATTTACTTCTTTTAAATATCCATTCTTTTTTAAATATTGAACAATTACAACAGCAACTACCATCATCGAAATCCACATTCCAGAGAAACAATACCATCCAAACATAGTACTAAACCAGTGAACATCAATTGCCATTAACCAATCCCATGCAGAAGATGAAGATGTATATGCAAAGAAGGCAATAAATAATACAGATTTAACAATCGCCTTTTTATAGATAGGAGATACTGATCCGTCTAAATTTAATTTATCTTCTTTAATTGAGTTTTTTCTAAACCAATTTGCAAAGTAAAACCATACAGCCATATAAACTAGAGTTCTACCCCAAAAAAATGTTTGATTTAGATAACCAGACTTACCAGCAATAATTTTATCATAATTTTCATGTCCTTCTTCCATAACCCCTTCAGCCATCCAGTGGTATAAATGGTTCCAATGCATTGAACTTGCAAAAAAGACAATCAAAAGCACTACAGCTCCTACAGGTAGGAAAGCCATAATTGCTTGAAATACTCTTTGAGTAGTTACTCCCCAAGCCATCTCTGCAACATATTGTAATGCTAAAAAGAAAATAGCAGCTATGGACATACTAAAAAAGAAATAACCATCAGCTAACAGGTTCGCCCAAATTCTTCCAGATACACCATGATGACTATGATCTAAGGCTATACCTGCGAACAGAGACAATAGACCTACAACGACTAGTGTTATCGCTGTTAATTTCGCTTGTTTTGATACTTTATATTCCATTTTATAAGAATGTTTAATTTCCTTTAAATTTAATGTCCGTTTGCTTCGGTTTGAATTACTTCTTCAACAGTCTCTACTGTTTCTACTATCGCTTCTTCAACAACTGCAACTTCAACAGAAGCAGTAATAGCAGGTACTTTTTCCATGAATTTAGCTCGTATAAAATGAACTAGCTTCCATCTTTCTTCTTTGTTTAACTGTGGAGAATGTGACCCCATCAAACCTTTACCATAAGTAATCGTATGAAACATCTTTCCTTCAGCTAAATCTAATGTTGGTAAAAATTTAACTGGTATTGGTGGAAACTTTCCTCTTTGAACAATAGTTCCATCACCTTGTCCTGTTTTACCGTGACAATGAACACAAAACATTCCATATAATTTTTTCCCATCGTCTAAAATATCATCAGAAAAAACAATAGGATTTTTCAAGTTTTCACCTGCAGCGGCATAACCTTCAGGAGTGTTTTCATATCCGTATGGTAAAAACCCTCTATGAATTGTACCTTTTACAGGTTGGCGTGCAGACATCTTATTTGTATAGTTGGTATCACTATAATTCCCTCTTAATTCTCCATAATCAACATATGTTTCAATGGATGGAGAACGATACATATCTGGCATATATTCTGGTGCTAGTCCACCCTCTTCTTTACATGAAGTAAAGGAGAAAACAACAGCAACAATAGCCAGTTTCGATAATCTATTTAGATACTTTTTGCTCATCTGTATTAAATTATTTTTCGTCAATTTCTAAAACGCAAGTTTCATCAATAAATGCTACTATTTCTTCGGCACTTAACTTAGAATCTTCAGCATGAATTTCCATTACAAACCTATCGTCTGTAGTTCTTGGATAAGGATTTCTTCCTTTAAATCCTGGTAAAGTCCAATTCCTTAAAAAATAAGTAAGAGCCATACCGTGACCAGCACATAAAACACCAAATTCAAAAGTTATAGGAACAAATGAAGGAATGTTATCAATCAATGAAAAGTTAGGCTTTCCACCAACATTTAAAGGCCAATCATAAATCATAAAATACCACATTCCTGTAAGTGCAATAGCAACACCACACATTCCGTAAATAAATGCAGTCATTGCAATTCTTGTTCTAGCTAATCCAATTACAGGGTCTAGTCCGTGTATTGGAAAAGGAGAGAATACGTCTCTAATATGAATCCCTTTCCCTACTAAATGCTTAGCACTTTCTAGAAGCACATAATCATCATCGTATATTGCGTATATCGTTTTATCTGACATAATTAGAATATATAAATTATTATTTTATATCTTTTTTAAATACTGGATGAAGTGTTTTAAACTCCTCATCTGTCATGTTCTTATATTGTTCTCCTGAAGATTTTAAAATAGATTTAACTTCATTAAAAGCTAAAACAGGGAAATACTTTAGGAATAATAAATAGAAAACACTAAACAACCCAATTGTCCCAACAAATACACCTATATCAACCCATGTTGGATAAAACATAGACCAACTTGATGGCAAGTAATCTCTATGAACTGAAGTTACAATAATTACAAAACGTTCAAACCACATCCCTATGTTTACAATGATAGACATCACAAAAGTAAATGCTAAATTGGTTCTTAATTTGTTCGACCAAAATAGGTGTGGTGAAACAACATTACAAGTCATCATAGCCCAATAAGACCACCAGTACGGTCCGGATAATCGGTTAATAAATGCATATGATTCATACTCAACACCAGAATAATAAGCAATGAATAATTCGGTTAAATAAGCAACACCAACAATAGAACCTGTAACGATAATTACAATATTCATATACTCAATGTGTTTGATCGTAACATAATGTTCCAACCTCATTGCTTTTCTTACAATTAACATTAAAGTTTGAACCATTGCAAATCCAGAGAATACTGCTCCTGCAACAAAATAGGGTGGAAAAATTGTTGTATGCCATCCAGGTATCACTGATGTAGCAAAATCCATAGATACAATCGAATGAACAGAAAACACTAATGGCGTAGCTAAACCGGCAAGTACTAAAGAAACTTCTTCAAAACGTTGCCATGCTTTTGCATTACCTGTCCATCCAAAGCTTAATAAACCATACATTAACTTTTGAACTGGACGAGTAGCTCTATCTCTGATAGTACCAAAATCAGGAATCAAACCTATATACCAGAAAACTAATGATACGGATAGATAGGTACTAATTGCAAATACATCCCATAATAATGGAGAATTAAAGTTTACCCATAAAGATCCAAATTGATTCGGTAATGGTAATACCCAGTAAGCCATCCATATTCTACCCATATGAATCAATGGAAATAATCCTGCCATAAAAACAGCAAATATTGTCATAGCTTCTGCAGGTCTATTAATTGCCATCCTCCATTTTTGACGAAATAAAAGAAGTACCGCAGAAATTAAAGTTCCTGCATGGCCAATTCCTACCCACCAAACAAAGTTAGTAATATCCCAAGCCCATCCAACTGTATTGTTCAATCCCCAAGTTCCAATTCCAACTCCTAATAAGTAAGTGATACAACCAATACCCCATAGGGCTGCGATTGAAGCAATGACCATAAGAACCTTCCACAACTTGGTAGGTTTATTTTCTATTGCGAATAGTACATCATTAGAAATATCACTGTACGTAGGACTTCCTAAAATTAATGGTTCTCTTATTGCGGCTTCTTTATGCATTTTATAATTCTTTAATATAAAACTATTAAGCTTTTAAATTCCTAACTTTTGTTTGATAATATACATTGGCATCTTGACCAACTTCTTCTATCACTCTATATGCTCTATCTTTTTCCATTCCAGCTCTTACGTCACTTCCTTTATCATTTAAATCTCCAAAAATGATTGCTTCAGAACCGCAAGCAGTTGAACAAGCACAATCAACATCTCCATCTCTTACTGGTCGACCTTCATTTTTGGCTTCTAATTTAGCAGCTTGTATTCCCTGTATACAAAAACTACATTTTTCCATTACACCTCTTGATCTAACAACAACATCAGGATTTAATACCATTCTTCCTATATCGTCTTGAGATGGATTAATATCTTCAAATTTGCTATTAGCAATATAGTTGTACCAGTTAAATCTTCTTACTTTATAAGCACAATTATTAGCACAATACCTTGTTCCAATACACCTGTTGTAAGTCATCATGTTTAACCCTTCATTACTATGTGTAGTTGCAGCTACTGGACAAACAGTTTCACATCCTGCATGATTACAGTGTTGACACATCATAGGCTGATGAACAACACTTGGATTATCTGTATCTGCACTTTCCATTGCAGTATAAGCTGAAATGCCATTTACATCTAAAGCTTCTTTGGTTTTCTCATGAGTTGAACCAATATCACCTAATGGTTGATGCTCACTTGAATAATATCGATCTATTCTTAACCAATGCATTATTCGACCTCTTCTTACTTCATCTTTACCTATAACAGCAACATTATTTTCAATATTACAAGCAGTAACACATGCTCCACATCCAGTACAAAGGTTCATATCAATTGACATACCCCATCTGTGACCTATATTTTTTACAGGTTGATCACCCCATAAATCAAATTCTGCTAATGGCTTTGGCTTTTGATGACCATGTTCGTCTGTTTCTGAAGAAAGCAAAGTCAAAACAGGGTTATAATCATCTCTATTTCCATTTTTGAAAACGTCAATAGTTGTTTCTTTAATAATAGAACCCCTCCCCATAACTGTTTGCTGAGTTTGGGCAGCAGCAATAGGATAAGAGCCTTCTAAATCAGTAATTGTTGCATTAGCTGTATATAAAGGGCTTCCATCTTTATCACGAACTACAAAAGGGTAAGCATTTTTACCAGTTAGTTCTTTCATTTTGCCAACTGCCTTTCCATAACCTAATGCTATACCTATGGTACCTTTGGCCTGACCTGGTTGAGCAATCACAGGCAATTCGATTGTTTTATCTCCTACAGTAACCGCAATTAAATTTGCTGGACTTTCCTGTCCAAATATAGTGTTGTAATTTTTATCCTTCATTTCTGAAGGATTCATAGTTACATAATTATCCCAAGTAATTTTAGATACTGGATCAGGTAATTCTTGCAATACAGGATTATCAGCTCCAACTCCATGGCCTATACCTTCTTTAATATATAAAGTTAGTTCATAAGCACTTGAGTCAACCTTAATATTAGCAACCTTTGTTGCAGCCTTACTAACATTTTCAGTTAGATTAATCGTGTTAAGAGCTTTTTTCTCAATTTTTGTTTCAACAACACCATCATGTATGGATAGATTCCAAAAATCAATAAACAATAGAGCCTCTGTTTTTGGGAATACATTTTCCTTCCAATAAGCTTTAATATAATCGTGATATGAACCTTCAGTTCCTGTCCATTTCATTAAACTCTCTTGAACCTGTCGTGTATCAAACAATGGAGATATAGTTGGTTGACCTAAAGAATAATGACCTAAAACGGGGTTAGCATCATTCCAAGATTCTAAAAAGTGACTATCTGGACAGACATAATTACATTCTGCAGCGGTCTCGTCCATTTTAGAAGCAAAGGAAACAGTTGTTTTAACTTTTGACAAAGCTTTCTTAAAACGATCTCCAAAAGAAAGTACAGGATCGATTCCATAAATTAATAAAGCATCTACATTACCTGACTCCATTTCATTTACTAGTGACATCATCTCTTTATCATCACCTTGCTTAGTATTAGAAATTTTATCTAAGTCTATTGTAGAGTTATAATTCCCTAACATTTCATTCAAACCATTAACCATAGTTTGAATATCTTTATCGTTAGAACTACAAACAACAATCGACTCCTCTTTATTCTTTAATAAATGCTTAGCAACCTCTTCAACCCTTTTAATATAATTTTTATTTAAAATTGAAACTTTCACTTTATTTAAACCTAAATCAGTAGCTACCAAATTATATAAGGAAGCTATGATTACTCCATAATCAGATGGCTTTACGGGAATCCTTACATCAGCATTGGTTCCAGTTAAAGACATATTTGCTTCAAACTGAAAATGTTTAGACATCCATTCTTTCTCTGGACTTCTGGTTTCTGCATACCCAACATTATACTGAATTGAATCTAGCCATCCTGATAAGAAATCAGCACCAATACTTACTATTACTTTTGCTTTTTGAAAATTATATGTAGGTATACTCCTTTTGTTAAAAGATTCTTTATTAGCATCTAAAATTCCAGAATATGAAATCATATCATATTGTATGATATTGTTTTCATTAACATTTCCATCCTCATTAGGGGAAGTACTTGCTCCAATAAATGAGTTAATAATTGACTTTGTTGATGGACTAATAACAGTTCCAGTCAATATTTTCAGATTCTTTGCTTCTTTTAATGCTTTTCCTAATCTATTATCAATAGCTGCCCAAGTTTTACTCTCTCCATTAATCATTGGAGATTTCAACCTATTATTATCATATAAGGACATTACTGATGCATTTACTCTTGCACTAATCTCCCCTTTAGTTAAGGGTGACAATTTATTTCCTTTAATAAAAATTGGCCTACCTTCTCTTGTTTTAATTAAGACAGGACAGTAGTCATTTCCATCAAAATAAGTGGAAGCATAATGATTTGCAACACCAGGGGTAACTTCTTCAGGTTTGTTTATATATGGTATAGCTTTAGTAACAGGAGTTTCACAAGCAGCTAAAGATGCAGCAGCTACACCGAATCCTAAATACTTCAAGAAATCTCTTCTTGATGTTGATGAATCTTCTAATTTCTCTTTATCGCCTAAAAAATCAGCTATAGGCAATTGTTCTGCAAATTCATTTTTATTTGAATCTAAAAAACTAGATTCATCATCTAATTGTTCTATCCCTTTCCAATATTTTTTTGTATTAGCCATATTCTCTTAGAGCTTTATTTAAAATATATTAATAATGACATTTTGCACATTCCCAACCACCAATTTCTTGAACGGTTAAAATTCCATCATTTAAAACCTTCTCCTTAAACTCAGGAGTCATTCTATTGTGCATTTCATCATAATAACCATTACCTTTTGTTGCAACGGCAGTTTCTTGATGACAATCAATACACCACTTCATTGTTAAAGGCGAGTGTTGTTCTAAAACATCCATCTCTTCAACCGGTCCGTGACATGTTTGACACTTTTGTTTACCTGCAACAACGTGTTGTTGATGGCTAAAATATACGTGATCTGGCAAATTGTGAACTTTAATCCACTTAACAGGTGTTGGGTTGTCTCCATAAACCTGAGTTTCTGTATCGTAATCTAAATGGTCATAAATCTTCTGAATTTCTTCTACCATAGAATATTGCTCACCATTATACATGAATGTCTTACCATCAGATCCATCAATATAAGTATGACAATTCATACACAAATTTAAAGATGGTATTCCTGACGATTTACTGTGACGTGCACCTGAATGACAATAATTACAGTCTATCTGATCTTCTCCTGCATGAATTTTATGAGAAAATTTAATTGGTTGCTCTGGCTTATATCCTTGATGAACTCCTATTTGAAAAGCTCCATCAACTAAATTCAATAAACCTCCAAAGAAAAGTACAATTACAACTGCAGCAACAATCCCTTTATTGTCGGCCATCAACTTACTTAAATTCTGACCTAATGTTCTTGGCCCCATATAAGTCTCTCCAGCATCCTTAGCAATAACTTCTTTTACGAAAACTCCAGTCTTATTTAGTGTAATAATTAAAATTAACAATAAAATAATAACACCAAAAAACATGAACATCAGCATTGAATTATCTTCCTCAACAACCTCCACTGGAACACCCGATACAACTGCTGGTCCCTTAGCCTTTTCAGTTCCTGGGTTAGCAATATAAGCTAATATGTTATCAATCTCTTCATCATTAACTGCCTGAGGGGGCATAATAGATTTGTTGTACTCATTATAAATTTCATTAGCAGCATCATCACCAGTTGCAATTAAAGCTTGAGAATTTTTAATCCATTTACCTAACCACTCTCTATCGTATTTCTCATTCACACCCTGAAGTCCGGGACCAACAACTTTTTTAGCACCAACATTGTGACAAGCCGCACAATTTGCTTTAAATAATTTTTTTCCTTTTTCTGTATCCTGTGAAAATGAATCAACATGAAAAAACAGAAAAGAAAGACAAAATAAAGACACTCTAATTAGTGTATTTGCTTTTGTTAAATTGATTATCTTGTTCATACTAAATAAGTTAGAATTACTTTATGATTTTTTTGAAATATACCTTCGTATAACACTCTACAAATGTATAAGAATCGTACGTTTTAACTAAATCTTTGGATAAAAAAAAATTGGAAATTATCTAATTTAGAATCATTCCAAATAAGACTATTTAAGAAAATGAATCTTTGGTTCACTTCTTGTTTTAAGATTTATGTACATTTGAAATCTAAATTGAATACAAACTATAATGAAGACTCTTTTAACAATAAGTTTAATACTATTTTCTAGTAAAATTACTTTCTCACAAGACGTAATTGATACTAACTCAATCAAACCAATTTCAACAATTAAGGTTATTGAAGATGACAGAATTGACAAGCTAAACAAAGTATATACCTCGACATACAAACTAGATGGATATAGAGTTCAAATTTATTCTGGAAATAAAAGACAACCAGCAAACCAAGCAAGATCTACCTTCTTAAGAGTTCACCCAAAAACAAAAGCACACTTAGATTATAAACAACCTCATTACAGGGTAAGAGTTGGTGACTTTAGAACTAAGCTTGAGGCCTTGAAATACAAAAATGGGATAACCAATGAGTTTCCAAATTGCTTCATCGTTAAAGATCAAGTAGATATTAACGAGCTAGACTAACTGCCACCAAATTTGACTTATAAAAAAAGTCCCGATCAAATATTTGATCGGGACTTTTTTTATACTAATGATTACTTATGATTTCGCTAATTTTTGTTTTACTGCAACCTCTTCGTAAGCCTCAACAATATCATCAACTTTAATATCGTTAAAATTGTTAATATTCAATCCACATTCATAGCCCTTGCCAACATCTTTAACATCGTCTTTAAAACGCTTTAATGAACCAAGCTCTCCAGTGTAAACAACAACTCCATCTCTAATTAAACGAATTTTACTATTTCTATTAATCTTACCATCTTGAACCATACACCCTGCAATTGTTCCTACTTTAGAAACTTTAAATATATCTCTAATCTCAACAGTTGCAACAATCTTCTCTTCAATTTTAGCCGCAAGCATACCTTCCATTGCATCTCTAATCTCATCGATAGCAGCATAAATGATAGAATATAATCTAATATCAATTTGTTCTCTTTCTGCAACTCGTCTAGCTTCAGCTGAAGGGCGTACTTGAAAACCAACAATAATAGCTTCCGAAGCAGCTGCCAACATAACATCAGTCTCAGATATTGCACCTACAGATTTATGTATAATGTTCACTTCAATTTGATCAGTAGATAGTTTTTGTAAAGAATCAGAAAGCGCCTCTATAGAACCATCAACATCACCTTTAATAATTACGTTTAGCTCCTTGAAATCTCCAATAGCTAATCTTCTACCAATCTCATCAAGCGTAATGTGTTTCTGTGTTCTAACACCTTGCTCTCTTTGTAATTGCAATCTTCTTTCCGCAATAGATCTTGCTTCTTTCTCATCATCCATTATATGGAATTTATCTCCAGCACTTGGAGCCCCATTTAACCCTAACAATGACACCGGAGTAGATGGACCAGCCTCAGTCATAATTCGACCTTGATCATCAAACATTGCTTTTACTTTACCAGAATAGCATCCTGCTAAAACAACATCTCCAGTTTTTAAGTTACCTGCTTGAACTAATATTGTAGAAACATAACCCCTCCCTTTATCTAATTCAGATTCAACTACAGTTCCAACTCCGTTTTTATTAGGGTTAGCTTTTAACTCTAAAAGTTCAGCTTCAAGTAAAACTTTCTCTAATAAATCATCAATTCCTAATCCTGTTTTAGCAGAAATATCTTGATGCTGGAATTTACCTCCCCATTCTTCAACTAATATATTCATTTGAGAAAGTTCTTCTTTCAACTTGTCAGAAGTAACTCCATCTCTATCCATTTTATTAAACGCAAAAACAATCGGAACACCTGCTGCTTGTGCATGATTAATTGCTTCTTTCGTTTGAGGCATTACATTATCATCAGCAGCAATTACTACAATTACTACATCTGTTACTTGTGCCCCTCTTGCTCTCATTGCAGTAAACGCTTCATGACCAGGAGTATCTAAAAAGGCAATTCTTTTACCGTTCTTAACTTCCACAGAATAAGCACCAATGTGCTGTGTAATTCCACCTGCTTCACCTTTGATCACATTCGCTTTTCTAATGTAATCCAATAAAGAAGTTTTACCGTGATCAACGTGACCCATTACAGTAACAATTGGAGCTCTATCAATTAAGTCAGCTGGATCATCTTCAACATCTAATTCAATCTCAGCATCTTCTGAAGCAGAAATAAACTCAACCATAAAGCCATGCTCTTCTGCAATAATTGATAATGTTTCAGCATCTAAACGTTGGTTAATAGAAACAAACATACCTAGACTCATACAAGCTCCGATAATATCATTTACTCCAATACCCATCATTATGGCTAACTCACTAACGGTTACAAATTCAGTTAGCTTTAATACTTTCTTCTCTGCAGCTTGTATTTCTGCATTAATATCTGCCATATCACTAGCAGCCTGTCTTTTATCTTTTCTATGCCTAACACCTTTCTTCTTACCTCCACCCGTTAATCTTGCAAGGGTCTCTTTAATTTGTGCTTGAACTTGCTCTTCTGTTAATTCAGCTCTTTTCTCTACCCTTCCTCTTGGCTTACCTTTAACAAAAGGCTTTCTCTTTTCAATAGCAGCAACATCAACCTTTCTAACAATACGCTTCCTTTTCTTTTTAGAATCAATCTCTTTTGAAGTGGATGCTACAGGTTTCTTAACTTTTTTCGGCAGTTCAATTTTACCTAAAATTTTAGGAGCATCAAGTTTTTCGTACTTTGTCTCAATATTTTCAGGAACTCTTCTAACTTCTTCAGCTTTAACTTTTTTTACTGGAACTTCAACTTTCGTAGGAGTTTTAACCACTGCTTTTGCAGGAGACACTTTTTTAACTGGTACTACTTCCTTCTTTTCAGTTTTCTTTTTATTTGGTCTAGTTTTTAAATTTAGTTTACCTAAATCTATCTTACCTAAAACCTTAAGATCACCCTCTTCTTGTTCTACCTCTTCAATCTTAGGAGTGGCATCTACAACTTTCTCTTCGATTACTTCTTCCACCTTCTCTTCAATGACAGGCTCAACAACAGCTTCAACAATAGGTTCAACAAGAGGTTCAACATATTCTTCTACTTTTTCAGGAACAACTTCTTGAATCTGTTCTAAAGTAATTGTCTCTTTTTCTGTTCCTATAGAAACTTTATGAGACTCTTCTCGTGCACTTATTTCTGATTGAAACTCAGCTTGCAAAATGCTAAAAGTTTCGGCATCAATTTTTGTATTAGGGTTGTTTTCAACCGCAATATCCTTTGACCCCAAAAACTCAATGATGGTTTGTATCCCAACATTAAACTCTCTTGCTATCTTACTTAATCTTTTTATTCCTCCAGCCATTTGTTCTTTGCTCTTTTTCAATCAGTATATAAATACTAAAGTATATATTTTCTTTATAATTAACCTTTCATTAAAGTTAATTAATCCTCAAACTCTTGTTTCAAAATATTACGTACATCCTCAACAGTTTCAATTTCTAAATCAGTTCGCTTAACTAATTCTTCAATAGGTTGTTCTAAAACACTTTTTGCAGAATCACATCCAATAGATTTCAAAGCATCAATAACCCAAGCTTCTATTTCATCTTTAAATTCATCTAAAGCAACATCATCAGAATCATCTTCTTCAACATCTCTGTAAACATCAATATCGTAACCAACTAATTTACCAGCTAATTTAATGTTAAATCCTCCCCTACCAATTGCTAAAGAAACCTGATCTGGTTTTAAGAAAACTTCTGCAGTTAACTTCTCCCTATCTAATTTAATAGCAGTAATCTTTGCAGGGCTTAATGATCTCTGAATAAACAATTCTGTATTTCCAGAATAATTAATTACATCAATATTCTCATTTCTTAATTCCCTAACAATTCCATGAATCCTTGCTCCTTTCATTCCAACACATGCTCCAACAGGATCAATTCTATCATCATAAGATTCAACAGCAACTTTTGCTCTTTCTCCTGGTTCTCTAACAATATTCTTTATTGTAATTAAACCATCATAAATCTCAGGAACCTCTAATTCAAATAAACGCTCTAAAAATAATGGGGATGTTCTAGATAGAATAATTAATGGTTTGTTGTTTTTCATTTCAACCTTCACCACAACCGCTCTTACCGCGTCTCCCTTCTTAAACCTATCGTTAGAAATTTGCTCTGTTTTTGGAAGAATCAACTCGTTATCTTCATCATCCAGAATCAAAATCTCTCTTTTCCAAACTTGGTAGACTTCACCAGTAATTAAATCACCAACTCTATCTTTATAAGAAGCATATATGTTATCTTTCTCTAGTTCCATAATCTTAGACATCAAGTTTTGTCTTAACGACAATACTATTCTTCGTCCAAAATCTTCCATTTTAACCTCTTCAGAAACCTCTTCACCGATTTCAAAATCAGGCTCAATTAAAATTGCATCAGCATAAGAAATCTCCTTATTCTCATCCTCAACTTCACCATCATAAACGATCTCTCTATTTCTCCAGATTTCTAAATCGCCTTTGTCAACATTTACAATAAAATCGAAATTATCATCATCTCCAAATTGTCTTTTAATAGTACTTCTAAAAACACTTTCTAAAATGTTCATTAACGTAGCTCTATCAATGTCTTTGAATTCTTTAAATTCCTGAAACGAATCTATTAAACTTAAACTTTCCATCTTTTCGGTTTATTTAAACGATATAATTACCGTTGTTTCTTTTATATTATTAAAACTTATTCTTTCTTGTTTTACTATGGTCTCTTTTTTCTTTCGCCCTTCAATTTTTTCTTTGATGGAGTATTCAACCATAACACCATTCTCATCAACTTCTATCAATTCACCCTTCACAACAACTCCATCAACAGGAACAACTTTTACATCTCTACCAATATTTTTTTGATATTGTTGTGCAACTCTAAATGGCTTATCCAAGCCAGGAGAAGACACTTGCAATTCAAAATCCTCAACCTCTCTATCTAATTCACTCTCAATAGCTTTACTAAAAGCCATACACTTCTCAACAGTAATACCGTCTAAGCTATCAATCTCTAAAGAAATAGCATTTCCTTCACCAACCTGCAATTCAACTAAAAAACAATTATGCTCTTCGAATTTATCTTGAATCAGGATTTCTATTTGTTGTTTTATTATCATTTTTTTCAGCAAAGAAAAAGGGAACTTTTCGTTCCCTCTACGTTTTCTTCTTATTTCATTGTGCAAATGTAATCAAATTATTGAATCATACAAGCACATACAAAAGTTTAAATGTAAAAAAATCCCTTCACACAAATGTGAAGGGATTTAAATGCCAACTTAAAGTGGATTATTTTCCCGCTACTACTTCAAACTTAATTGTAGCAGAAACATCCTTATGCAGTCTTGCAGAAGCCTCATAAGAACCTAAAGTCTTAATTGCATCTCCTTTAATTTTAATATACTTTCGATTAATTTTATGACCTACTTTTTCAATAGCATCAGCTAATTGTATAGTATTTACAGATCCAAAAATCTTTCCTTGAGCTCCCGCCTTAGCAGTAACTTTAATTACTAATTCATTTAAAGCATCAGCTGTTTGTTGAGCCTCATCTTTAAGTTTCTTATTCTTTACAGCGCTTTGTCTTAAATTTTCTTCTAAAACTTTAATTGCTGAAGTAGTAGCTAAGTTAGCCATACCTTTAGGGATTAAGTAATTTCTTCCGAATCCGTTTTTAACGTTAACGACCTCATCTTTAAACCCTAAATGTTCTATATTTTCTTTTAATATGATTTTCATGTCTTTATTTATTATTGAATAAATAACTTAGGCTCAGCCTATTATTTTAGCATATCTGCTACGTAAGGCATTAATGCCAAATGTCTCGCTCTCTTTACAGCTTGCGAAACTTTTCTTTGATATTTTAAAGAAGTCCCAGTAATTCTTCTAGGCAACAATTTACCTTGTTCGTTTACGAACTGTAATAAGAATTTTTCGTCTTTGTAATCAATATATTTGATTCTATTCTTTTGGAATCTACAGTACTTCTCTCTATTTAATTCAATATTAGGAGGAGTTAAATATCTAATCTCTGATGTATTTTCAGCCATGATCTTTAATTTTTGTGGGTTAAAACTTAGTTATTACTTTTTTCTTTGAGGTCTTGATTCAACGAAAGCGATCGCATGTTTATCTAAAGAAACGGTTAAGAAACGCATTACTTTTTCGTCTCTTTTTAAGTTAACTTCCATATTAGCAATTTCTTCACCTTCAATCTCATACTCAAACAAATGGTAAAAACCAGTTGATTTTTTTTGAATTGGGTAAGCCAATTTTTTTAATCCCCAATCTTCTTCATGCTTTAGTTTTGCACCAGCATCTTTCAAAGACTTTTTAAACTTTACAACTGTCTCCTTCACCTGCTCTGCAGATAAAACGGGAGTTAAGATAAAGACAGTTTCATAACGATTTGTCATTTCCAATTTATTTTAATTAATCCTTCAATTTATTTAAAGGACGGCAAAAATAAACATTTTAGTTTGATTTACAAATAGTAGAAAAAAAAATAATTAATACAGCAAGAAGCTACCATTTCGACAAAGGTACTCTCAAGATCAAAAATGAACTTGATATAAAAAAAGATTCATTTCCGCTTCCCATACCACTTAAACCCCCTGTCAACCTTAAACCAACTTGAGTTTTTTTGCCATAATACCAAGAAAATCCCAATAAACCTGTACCGCTTCCAAAATAGCCACCCTTACCAAACCAGGCCAACGCTCCAATCTTTGGTTCAATTTCAAAACTCAGTTTTTCAGAATTCACATACTTAAATGTCAATCCTAAACGAACTATCTCAGCCCCGTAAAAATTATAATTCTCATCCTCTAGCACAACCCCAACAACCTGACCAAAACCAACCCCAAAAGAAGGTCCAACCTGCCACTTTTCAAAAAATTGCCATTTCACTCCAATTGAAAATGCAAAAAACTCTAAATCCAAATCGACTTGATTTCCAATTTCAGACACTTTATCACTAACAATATAAGCTGACTCATTCTGAGCTACAAAACTCCCCAAAATAGCAATTGAAAAGAAAAAAGATAGAATGCACTTGAACATAAAATTAAATATTGATTTAAAACAAATATAAATATAAGTCACCCATAAATACAATTAAATTCAACCCTTTCCATTTAACGGTTATATTCAGCAATTTATCAGCAAAACCAATACATAACACATTTCATGAACATGTTAAAAAATAAATATCAATATTTAGAAAAACGTGATCCGAATAAAATTTATATTTGTTCCTTATTATAAGGTAATGGAAAATTTCGTTGTTTCTGCAAGAAAATATAGACCTACAACATTTGATTCTGTTGTTGGGCAACTTTCTATTACCTCTACTTTAAAAAATGCGATAAAGAACAACCATCTTGCACAAGCATTTTTATTTTGTGGCCCCAGAGGTGTTGGAAAAACAACTTGTGCTAGAATCTTAGCCAAAACAATTAATTGCTTTAATGTTAAAGAAAATATAGAAGCCTGTAACGAGTGTGAATCTTGTGTATCTTTTGATGAAGGTAGATCTTTAAATATTCAAGAATTAGATGGTGCTTCTAATAACGGTGTTGATGAAATAAGAAACTTAATTGATCAAGTTCGTTTTGCACCTCAACTAGGAAGTCATAAGATTTATATCATTGATGAAGTCCATATGTTATCTCAGGCAGCTTTTAATGCTTTTCTTAAAACGTTAGAAGAACCTCCTAAGCATGCTATTTTTATTTTAGCAACTACAGAAAGACATAAAATTATTCCTACTATACTTTCTAGATGTCAGATTTTTGATTTTAATAGAATTCAGATTGATGATATCTCTAAGCATTTGACACATATTGCTGATCAAGAAAAAGTAAAAGCAGAACCAGACGGGTTACACATTATTAGTCAGAAAGCAGATGGAGCATTAAGAGATGCCCTTTCTATGTTTGATCAGATTGTTAGTTTTTCTGGAGGAACTATTACTTATGAAGATGTTATTGAGAATTTAAATATCTTAGATTACGATTACTATTTTAAGGTAACTAATTCTATTTTAACTAACAATATTGCGGATTCACTATTGTTATTTAATGAAGTGTTGAATAATGGATTTGATGGACATAACTTTATTAATGGTTTAGCCGAACATTTAAGAAACCTATTGGTTTGTCAGGATGAAAAAACTGTTCAACTGTTAGAAGTTGGAGCGACCATTAAAGAAAAGTATATTACCCAAGCAAAAGCGAGTAATACTGGACAACTCATATCATTTTTAAGTATTGCAAGCACAGCAGACACCAAGTACAAAGCTAGCAAGAACCAACGACTGCTTGTCGAGGTTATGTTAATGCAACTTTGTTCTATAGAAGATAATACTTCTCAAAAAAAAAAGCCCTAATTAATCTACCTTTTAATCCAAAAGGCGGACTAATAAGTCCAAAAAAAGAGCAAAGTAAAAATCCAGCTTTAGATGCTGCAATAAAAAGTTCTGCAACAAACTATAAGATTCCCGCTGCTGAGCCAAGTCCAGTTAATGAACCGACATCATTAATGCCTAAATCTTTACAAAAGGTAAGTGAAGACAATAAACCAAGTGGCCCTCCAAAACTAAAACGTAGTTCCTCTGGGTCTTTAACAGGATCAATATCTATTAATCCTACTGTAAAAACTAAAGAAGAAAAAAAGGAAGAAGAAAAGGAAGTTAGTTACAGACCTACTGAAGAGTTTACGTCTAGTAGATACATAGAAGTTATTAAAAGATTTAGACTTGATTTAAAGGAAAAAGGTAAAGATAGTTTAGCAAGTATCTTTGATTCTACGCCCGAACTAAAAGAAAAAACCATTCATATTTTAATAGAGAACAAAGCTTTAGAGGATGAATTTCTTGCAACCAAATCTGATTTCTTAACATACATAAGAAAAGAACTCGCAAACTACACCGTTCAGGTAGAAACTGAAATAAACAAAGACAAAAAACTTAAAAAAGCTTATACTCCTCAAGAGAAATTTGTTAAAATGACTGATAAAAATCCATATCTAAATGAACTTGCTAAAAAGTTGGATATGGATGTAGGATATGCTTAATTTGTAACTTCAAAAAATAACACTAAATAAATTCAATATGAACAGGCTATGCCTGAGATAATTATTAAAGCGATTAAGAAACTTATTAAAACGCCTACTAAATCTCAAAAAAGTCAAAATTTTAAAACTATGAAGATAAAACTATTATCACTTATTACTCTTGCCCTTTTTATTGCCTCTTGTGGTGGTGATGCAAAAAAAGAAACTGAGGCAACTCACAAATATGAATATGAAACTGTAGAAGGTGATGCCTTAAATACCTTTATATATACCCTAGATAATGGGTTAAAAGTATACATGTCGGTTAATAAGGATGAGCCGAGAATTCAAACAAACATTGCTGTTAATACTGGAAGTAAACAAGATCCTTCTGATGCAACAGGATTAGCTCATTATTTAGAGCACATGGTATTTAAAGGAACTTCTAAAATTGCTACCATTAACTGGGAAAAAGAAAAAGTTCTTTTAAAGCAAATTTCAGATTTATATGAAAAAAGAAGAACTATTACTGACGAAGCGGAAAGAAAAGCGCTTTACCAACAAATTGATAGTGTTTCTGGTGAAGCTGCAAAATATGCAGTAGCTAATGAGTACGACAAAATGATTAGCTCAATTGGAGCTAAAGGTACAAATGCATACACATCTGTTGAGCAAACTGTTTATATTAATGATATCCCATCAAACGAGATGGAGAAATGGTTGGCTATCGAGTCTGAAAGATTTAGCGAATTAGTTTTAAGATTATTCCATACAGAACTGGAGGCTGTTTATGAAGAATATAATAGAGGTAAAGACAATGATTATCGCTTGACTTACTCTACAATGAATGAGAACTTATTTAAGAAACATACTTATGGTACTCAATCAACAATTGGTACAAGTGAGCATCTTAAAAATCCTTCAATGGAAAAGATTCACCAATATTTTAGCGATAGGTATGTAGCTAACAATATGGCAATTGTACTTTCTGGAGATTTAGATCCAGATAATACTATTGATTTAATTAAAAAATATTTTGGAGACTATAAAAGTAAAGAAGTACCAACTTTTACTCCAGCTGTAGAAGATCAAATTACTGAACCGGTATATGTTACTGTAAAAGGAAGTAATGCTGAATGGGTAAACATTGGATATAGATTACCAGGTGTAAAAAATGAAGACATTTTTATGTTAAACCTTTTTGATGGATTATTAAATAATGGACAAGCTGGACTTATTGATTTAGATCTTATTAAAGGACAAAAAGTATTGGATGCTTATTCAAGTCCAAATACAATGAAAGATTACTCTGTTTTTCAGTTATCTGGAAATCCAAGAGAAGGACAATCTTTAGAAGAAGTTAAAGATTTATTATTAGCTCAGATTGAAAAAATTAAAGCTGGAGAATTCGAAGAATGGATGTTACCTGCAGTAATTAAAGATTTCAAATTAAGAGAACAACAACGTAACCAATATAACTCTGCAAGGGCTGGAAAAATGACTGATGCTTTTATCATGGGTGAAGATTGGGCAACTGTTGTAAACACAAACGATAAACTAAGTAAAGTAACTAAGACTGATATTATTGCTTTTGCAAACAAGTACTTTAACGAAAACTATGTAGTTGTTTACAAAAAAACTGGTGAAGGTGATAACCCTAAAGTAGAAAAACCAGCAATTACTCAGGTTCAATTAAACAGAGATACTACATCTGCATTTGCTGCAAAATTCGAGAACATGGAATCATCAAGAATGACTCCGGTTTTTGATAACTATAAAGAAGATATTACTGAAGATAAGCTATCTTCTGGCGTACCTCTTTATTATGTAGAAAATACAACTAACGAAACTTTTAGCTTGAACTACATTTTAGATATGGGTTCTTATAGCGATAAAGAAATGGCTTTAGCTGTAGAGTATTTAGAGTATTTAGGCACGGATAAGTATTCAGCTAACGAATTACAGTTAGAATTATTTAAATTAGGATTAAGCTATAGCGTTTATGCTGCAGAAGAAAGAGTTTATGTAACTCTATCAGGATTAGATGAATCTTTAGAAGAAGGTATTAAATTATTTGAGCACATCTTAGCAAACGTTGAACCTAACCAAGAAGCATTTGAAAATGGTGTTGCTGATAAGTTAAAAGATAGAGCAGATACTAAACTGAACAAAGGAGCAATTCTTTATGGTGGTTTAATGAACAAGGGAATGTATGGAGAAGATTCTCCAATTAAAAATATTTTAAGTGCAGAAGAATTAAAAGCTCTTGATCCTATCAACTTAGTATCTAAGATTAAAGAGATAACTTCTTATGAGCATTACATCTACTATTATGGAAGAAAAAACCTTGAGGCTGTAAAAACTCTTTTAAATGAAAACCACAAAACTCCAGAAACATTAAAACCTTTAGTTGCCGCAAAAGAGTTTACCGAAATGACTATGGAGAGTAACAAAGTTTATTTTGTGAACTATGAAATGGTGCAATCTGAAGTAATGATGCTTTCTAATGCCGGAGCTTATAATGAAGACTTAGCAGCTACAACAAACGTATTTAACCAATACTTTGGTGGTGGTTTATCTTCTATTATCTTTCAAGAAATTAGAGAATCTAAAGCTTTAGCTTATTCTGCATATGCAGCTTACACTACTCCAAGAAAAACTAACAAATCTCATTATGTTAGAGCTTATATCGGAACACAAGTAGATAAATTAGCAGATGCTAAAAAAGCTATCATGGAATTAATGAATGAAATGCCAGAAGTTGAAGATCAGTTTCAAGATTCTAAAATGGCAGCTTTAAAGAAGATTGAAACTTCAAGGACAAAGCGCTCAAGATTATTCTGGAATTATTTAGCTGCTAAAGAAATGGGTAGAGATTATGATTTAAACGAAAAAATATACCCTCAGATTAAAACATTAGAATTAGCTAATCTAAAAACATTTTTCAATAAAAACATTGCTGGAAAGAACTACACATATTTAGTTATTGGAAACAAGGAGCTAATTGACATGGATATTCTTAAAGAAATGGGAGAGTTTCAAGAATTAACTTTAGAAGAGATTTTCGGATACTAACACTTAAATAAATTAGAAAAAAGACTATTAGTCCGGAGTTAGAAATTACAACCTTCTTACTTCGGACTTTTTTTATTCGAATGTTTTAACAAGCTATTTTCTATCTCTTTTTAACCTTACATACCCCTTTAAGGTTTAAATTCTTAGTGATTAAAAACGGGCCAGAATTTTAGTCAACGAAAAAAAAGGATGTAGCTTCTATCCTTAACGCAAAAGAGTTTTTTTAATCTAAAAAAGTTTATTTTGAGTTGAAGTGTTTTATTTCCAATTAAATCTTAAATTTGCACCCCAATAATTTTTATTGGGATTAACTATTTATTAATTAAATTCTTAAAAAAATGCCTACAAAAATTAGATTACAAAGACACGGTAAAAAACGTTACGCTTATTACCACGTAGTTGTAGCAGACGCTCGTGCCCCACGTGATGGGAAATTCATTGAAAAATTAGGTACTTACAATCCAAACGAAAATCCTGCTAGGATTGATATTGATTTTGACAGATCTCTTCACTGGGTAAAAGAAGGTGCACAGCCTACTGACACTGTTAGAGCTTTATTATCATACAAAGGAATAATGCATAAAGATCACCTTGATAGAGGTGTTATTAAAGGTGCTTTAACTCAAGATCAAGCTGACAAGAAATTTGAAGCATGGATGACAGAAAAAGAATCAAAAGTTGTTGGTAAAAAAGATGGTTTAGCTAAAGCTGCAGATGCAGATTCTAAGGCTAGATTAGCTGCTGAAACTGAAATAAAAAATAAGAGAGCTTCCGAAGTATTGGCTAAGCAATCTGAATTAGCTGCTGCTGTTGAAGCTGAAGCTGCTGAAAAAGCTGCTATTGCTGCTGAAAAAGCTGCTGAAAAAGCTGCATTAGCTAATCCTGTAAAAGAAGAAGCTCCTGCTAAAGAAGCTACTCCAGAAGCAAAAGAAGAAGCTCCTGTTGCAGAGGCAAAAGAAGAAGCTGCTCCAGAAGCGAAAGCTGAAGAAGCTCCTGCTGCTGAAGAGAAAAAAGAAAACTAAAACAGATGAACTTAGACGAGTGCCACTATATCGGTTACACCTCTAAAGTTCACGGAAAACAAGGGGAACTCATCATTAAGTTAGATGTAGATTTTCTTGAAGAAATACAAAAACAGGAATCAGTGCTTATCCAAATGAATAATGGAGATAATTCGCTGATTCCTTTTTTTATATCCAAATCTCACTTTCAAAACGATGGTACTTTACGTATTAAATTTGAAGATGTAGATGACATTGCTACAGCCAAAAATCTTTCTGGTAAAGGCATTTACATCTTAAATAAAAACTTACCTACTCAAACTGGCAATAATTTTTACCACCATGAGGTTATAGATTTCAAAGTAATTGACACCAATTATGGAGAAGTTGGAACAGTATTTCATATTCTGAACCAAACAAAACAATCAATTTTTGAAGTTATCAATTCTGATGACAAAGAAATTATGATCCCTGTTGTTGATCATATCATAGATAAGATTGACAGAGAAAACAAAACCATTACCGTTACCACTCCCGATGGTTTAATAGATTTGTATTTAGAGTAAAAGTCAATACGTTTTAATATTTACTCTAATTGAATGCAAAGACTGATTAAATTTCTGAAAAATAGTTGGGTTCTTAAACTCGTTTTAGCAGTAATATTTATCTACTTAATCTCTTCCATTTTTAGAGATGGTGTTCGAATCTCTGAACTAATAATATTTATTATTGTAGCTCTTTTTTTCATCTGGGGATATAGTACCGATATTAAAAACTCCTTAAAAAAGAATACATAATTCGAGGTTAATTAATGTTCCAATTCAAACACTTCTCAATTAAACAAGATAGTTCTGCCATGAAGGTTGGAACAGATGGCGTTTTATTAGGTGCTTGGTCAACCACTAAAGAAAATACTATTTTAGATATTGGAACAGGAACAGGTTTAATCGCAATTATGTTAGCTCAAAGATCTGGCAATGTAATTATTGATGCTATAGAACTAGAAGGAGAAGCCTACAAAGAAGCCACAGAAAATATTGCTAATTGTAATTGGTCAGATAAAATAACTTCTCATAATTGCTCAATCCAAGATTATCAAACAGAAAAAAAATATGATTCAATAGTAAGCAATCCTCCTTTCTTTATTGATTCTACTAAAGCTCCGAAGTCTGACAGAAGTTCAGCAAGGCATACAGATGATTTATCTTTTCGCGATTTAATTAATTCAGTAATTAGACTTTTAAAACCTGATGGAATATTCTCTTTGATTTTACCAACAGTTGAAGCAGAACAGTTTATTGATTTGGCAAAACAAGAACAACTTTTCTTAAATCGAAAATGTATCGTAAAACCAAATCCAACAAAACCTGCTAAACGCGTATTAATGGAATTCTCATTTTATTCCAATACAATCATAAAAGAAGAATTGACTATTGAAACTGAGACAAGACATAAATACACAAAAGAATACATATCTTTAACCAAAGATTTTTATTTGAAGTTTTAAGTATGGCATTTGACAATTATCAGGGAAGAAAATTTATTGATGGAAGCATCACTAATGTAAATGATAATTTAACAGTAGAACAAGCTTTACAAATAAACATTAACAGGAAACCTTTTTCAATTACCATGAGAACTCCTGGTAACGATGAAGAATTAATTAGGGGACTACTTTACTCAGAAGATATTTACAGAAGTAGCGTGAACTTAAATATTGAGTTAGCTGAAAATAAAGAAAAATCTACTACTGAAGCTAATATTGAAATTGATGAAAGCCTTTTAAAATCTGGTTATTTAAACAGTAGGAGTTTTTTATCCGCAGCCTCATGCGGTATTTGTGGTAAAACTGAATTAGATGATATTGACACTTCTTGTAAAGTTGATGACAAGAATCAACTAAGCTTAACCAAATTGCTAAAGATGTTTGATGTGATGAAAGCGGCTCAACATACATTTCATAAATCTGGAGGATCGCATGCTGCGGCTGCATTCACAAACAATGGTGAGCTACTATCCATTAGAGAGGACATAGGAAGACATAATGCTGTAGACAAAGTAATTGGGCATCTAATCAATAAGAACAGCTTAAAAAGCGCTAAATGCTTAACTGTTAGCGGAAGAATATCTTACGAAATAATATCAAAAGCATTTGCAGCTAAAATTCCAATATTAGCTGCAGTTTCTGCTCCATCAACACTATCTGTAGATTTTGCCAAAGAACTTGGAATTACCTTATTAGGTTTTTGCAGAGAGAATAAAGCAACTTGTTATTCTCATCCGAATAGAATTTTATCTAAGTAAGGTTATCTTACCTCTTTTAGAATACTTTTCTCCATCAATAGAAATAAATTCGATTAAATAGATATAAATATCTTGCGGACAATCAGAACCAGAATTATTAAAAGTTCCATTCCAAGATTGATTTATATCTTTGGTTTCAAAAATTACCTCTCCCCATTTATTATAGATTTGAAAAAAATAAGATGCTGGATCTGTAAAAGTTAACACCGGTTTAAATTCAGGGTTATAACTACCATTAGGAGTAAATGCATTTGGAATAAACAAAATTGGTTCATGTAACGCACACGCCTCATTAGACAAACTACTTGCAGGGATAGATCCATCTAAATGAAGCCCTGCATTTTCATAAGCAATTACTTTATAACAAAACTCGCCATCTCCATAAAATGCTTTTGTAATATCATCTTCATAAACCAAAATTCCAGCAAAACTAGAAAAGGTTTGAATGGAGCCTGACTCCCAAACTCCAGCAACTGCTCTAAACAACTCATATCTATCAACACCATTTTCCCAACCTTCATAAGCTGTAAAAGAAATTGTGTTTGTTGCATCTAATTGGCTTGATTCTACATTTACAAGAATCGTGCTCCCATAATTGACGGGATCCCCTTCTGCACCACAACTATCAATAGGGAATGCCTTATAATAATATGCTGTACTATTTGCTTTTACACCATTATCATCTGTGAAAATTGGAGAAGGATTATTACTTGCACTTACTGAACCTACGGTAACATAATTTCCGTTTAAACTTGCAGATCGCTTTATCCTGTATGAACTAATATTTGCAAGAACATCAACATTAAACTGTATCGTAATTTGAGTAGAATCTACAACGGTTGTTGTATATAAATAATTGTATGTTGGCTTAATCAACGCATTTGGCGTTGATAAAATAGTGTTTGAACTGGAGCTAAATAGTCCTGCACCAAAATTTTCAAAACCTTCAACATAAAATTCATAAAAATCACCTTCAATAACGTTCGGAAAAATGGTATCTAAAGATAAAGTAGAGGTGAATAAATTATAACCTCCATTATTAATATTTACATAAATATTATAGAGCACATTTGTTCCAGAATTAAAATCATCATAAGCATTCCAGTTTAATAGAATAGAACCACGACAAACATCAAAAAAATCTTCTATTAAAATTGTATGATGTCGATTAGCATCAGTTAAACTAGCCTTTTCGCAACCATCAACAGCTGCGACACTCAACTCTACAGGTTCAAAACTTGAATTATTAATTGGATGACCTGCAGGAAGCGTAAAACAACTATCTACCCCACTTACTACACCTACACTATCACTAACAAGTGGATTATTAGGATTAACACTATATATTACATAACGAATGATTCCATCAGGGTCAGTAACATGTTGCCAACAAATAGTAACATTTCCTGCAGCATCAACAGTAATACTTTCTACCAACGGAAAACTTGTATCTAAACCATCTGCGCAATCGGCACGAACCTGGCAAAATCCAAAAAGTAATAATATGATTAACCCTAACTTTTTCAAAATAAGTCTTTAAAGTAGCAAATATACTACGCTTAAGACTTTAAAATGTTGTGTTTAGTTGCTTTTTTCTTTCGGAAAACTTAACTCTCCTTTTTTTAACTTGTTATAACGATCAACCAAAATAGCTAATAACATACTAAATGAAGTCATCGCTTCTTTAGTAGCAGAGCTGATTTCAGCACCTTTTAACTTTAACAATAAAAACCCATAAAGACCAATTAAACAAGTATGCACTTCATTGGTCGATTCTCCACCAGACTTTAACATAAAGTTATTTAAGTTATCTTTTGCAGCCATGTATGCTTCTTGATACTTGGCATCTTGCATAGTGGTTAATAACGAATTATGGAGATTATTTAACTCTCCCATATATTTCAAAGTAGAACTTAAATGTCCTTTATCTGAAATACCTTCTTTCATCATTTGCTCAATCAAATTCTGATACCACAGTTTTATCTCATACTGAACCTCTTTATCCGTATTAAACTTGCTAATAATTGTATCAGTTAGCTGAGATAAATCAAAATGGTGAGAACGAATGATATCCTCTATCTGCCACATGTACAAAATGTACTCAGCAATGTTTGATTTTTCTTTTTCTTTTGCAATTAACATTACTTTTCTTCTTTTGGTGCGTTGTCTAAATCATACTGCTTGTTTAAACCTTCAACAATTTGATTTGTAATATTAATTCCTTCATTATAATCCAACACAACATTACCTACCTGCGATGCTCCAATGATTAAATTATATTGCGACTCCTCATTAAATTCTTTAATAAAACCTTTAACGTTATTTTGGAACTCTTCGTTTAATTTACCCTCTTCATTCTGAAATTTAGCAGCGAAATCATCTCTCATCTGATACAGCACTTGCTCTTCTTCTGCTAATTCTTTTTGTCTCATCTGACCTTCAAACTGAGTCATGGTTGGAGCTTTTTTCTGAAAAACCATTACTTTCTTCTCAAAAACAGCAGACTTTGATTGCAATTCTTTTTCATATTTAGCCTGTCTCCTTTTTAATTTATTAATCAATTCAGAATACAACTTGTAATTAGACTGTAAAGAATCTACATTTAGATAAGCTATCTTAGAAGAAATATTTTCTTCCTCAACAGGTTCATCCATTGTTTCGTTTTCTATTTTAGCTACTACATTTTCTTCGTGTACTTTAGGAAGGTTTGAAAAATGTAAATAAAATAAAATGGCAACAGCCAAAACTAATAAAGCATTTAATGCTAATGAAATATTTTTCATCTAATAATTATTTAATAATATTCTATCTTTCTATTTATTGCAGCAAAAATGAGCAATATTATTAAGGTGGGTTCTAAAAAATGTAAAGAATTATAAAAGGAAAATTTTATAATATGCGCTATTTTAACTAAGCGTACTCTGCATGCATTGTATTACTGATAAACTCGAATGGAAGATTTACCATACACGCAAAATCCTCTCCAACCTCCTTCATATCATCATCTTCTAATGAAAAATGCCAAATAACCTGAACATCGACTCCAGACTTTTTAAGATCGCTCAATTTATACAATATGAACAATATCCTTTTAGAAGAATAAATATTGAAATATTCTAAATCAAACACAAAATCAATCCTTTTCGTGAATTCTTTTTCAGACTTTTCTAACCAATCAATTAATGGAGCATAAAATGTATTAGCCTCTGTAACTACGGATTTACCTATAATTGAAAAATTATTATTTTCAATATCTAAAATAACCTGTGGCGAAACATCTGTACCTTCTATTCTAATTTTTTTCATATTATTAATTGAATTGAATATCAATATCAGAATAAAAATCTGATAAACAATGAATTTTTATACATACTCCAATAATTATCAGATAGAATCCTAATAATAACAGATAAAAGAAAAAAGAACTACAAACTCTTCAATTCTTTTAATTTGCTTGCTTGACGCCTTGATATTTCAACCTGTTCTCCGTTTTTCAACTTGACCATTAAACCTCCATTAAACCAATTTTCAATTGTATCAATCCAATTTAAATTGATAATGAATTTACGGTTTGCTCTAAAAAAAACATTTTCATCTAATCTGGATGCCAAGTTATTTAAAGACTTTAAAATGAGAGGCTTATTCTTCTCAAAATAAACTCTAACATAGTTACCTTCTGATTCAAACATTGGCACATCAGATAAATTTACAAACCAACATCTATCTCCATCCTTTACGAAAACTTGATTATTTACTCCTAACTTCTCAGAGACCTCTTCTGGAGTAATCATTTCAGCTTTTACTTTCTCAATAGCAGATTTCAATCTATCAGTCTCAATTGGCTTTAATAAATAATCTAAAGCATTTACATCAAACGCCTTAATTGCATATTCATCATAAGCCGTTACAAAAATAACATGAGGCATATAATCCAATTCCTCTAGAACTCCGAAACCATCTTTCCCCGGCATATGAATATCTAAAAATACCACATCAGGTTTTAATTGATCTACTGCAATAATAGCAGATTCTGCGCCATCGCATTCCTCTATAATCTCTATTTCAGTATATTCTGCCAACAAACTTCTAAGTTCATTCCTTGCCAACCTCTCATCATCTACAATTATCGCTTTCATATTATCTAAGATTAACTTATAAAATTGTTTCTTTTGGTATCAACACTGTTGTTTTAACTCTACCATTATCGTTTTTAATATCGAAAATTGCAGCATCTCCATATAATAGTTTTAATCGCTGTATTGTATTTGCCAATCCAAATCCTGTTTCAGGCTGATGTGTTTTATCATAGTAACCACTATTATAAATTATAACCTGTAATTCCTCATTTTGAATAAAGGCATTCACCTCTAAAACACCACCTTCTGGCAACTTAGAAGTTCCATGTTTAATACCATTTTCAACTAAAGTTTGGATCATTAAAGGGGGCAATAAAAATACTTCTGTATTTTTCTCAATCTTCCTTACAATTGTTAATCGTTCTTCAAATCTTGTTTTTTCTAAGCCTAAATAATCATTAACCAACTTCATTTCATCACCTAAGGGTATTAACTTTTGCTTGCCCATAAGCAAAGAGTTTCTTAAAACATTTGACAACTGAGTTATTGCCTCTTTAGCCAAAGTAGGGTTCTCATTAACTAACGCTCTAATACTATTCATAGAATTAAAAATAAAATGAGGGTTAAGTTGCGATTTCAACTTATTTAGCTCAATTTCATTCTTAGCAGCTTGCCATTTTAAGTTTTTAATTTCTTCTTTTTTATAGTTATTTACATAATGAAATAAAAAATATAATAAAGACCAAATTAAATACAGGATCATCCAACTAATAATTGAAGGAAAAGCTTCAGCTAAATTGAACACGTAATTATTCTGAACAATTAAGCGCTCAATAATTATTGACTTTAAAAAATAAACTAATACTCCTGCGACAATAGTCCCTAATAAAATTCTTGGAATTAATCTGGCAATTGTAAATCTCATCCAATTTAACCTTACAATAGCAAATCGAAAAAAATGAGATACAGATAATCCTATTAAAAATATTGACAATAGACTGAAAATTAGTTCAGATCCTATTTCATTTCGCATTTGAATATTAAAAATACCCACTACAAAAGCATACAATAGCCAGCCAACTATTTGAGAGATCCAATATAATTTTGTTTTGTTAAGCATCCAAATGGTTTTTAAGATCTAACTTTGTCCTAACCAAGATTTTCTTAATTTGAGTTGTTGTTCAGAAGCATTTTCATCAAACTTAATTATGAATTTCTTTTGCTTTTCTATCGCAATAGCTTTTGCCTTCAACTTTTTGTCTTTCATTTTTCCTTTTTTATTTCGAGAAATAGTTATTTCAACTTTATCTCCTACTTTGGTAGTATTTTGATACTCATCCAACTGCTGTTGTACTTTATCAATATCAATTTTAACTCCATTAACTGCAATTATTTCATCATTTACTTTATATCCTAATACTTTTCCGAAAGCATTTATTTTAGATAAATCAGAAACAAACAAATGTTCTGTTTCTGAATTAAATCCTAAAGAAATCCCACCCATAGTAATTTCTTTAATTGTAACATCCTTTTCAAAAGAAATACCAACTTTTTTTAAAATTTGTTTTAAAGGAAGTTCTCCACCATGTTCAACATACTCTTTAAAAAATCCTCCGATCTCTTTAGAAGATAATTGCTCGATTTTACCAAATAATTTGCTATCAGCAAAGGATTGGTCTTTTCCGTATTCTGCCGAAAGCATAGCCATCATATCTTTTGTTCCAACTTTTCCGTCAGACTGTTCTCTTAACAAAATATCCAAGCATAAACCAATTAACGCTCCTTTCTGATAAACGTTTCCATATTGATCTTCATGCTCATGCAAACACCCTAAACTTAATTCAGTAAAAGCTAAATCATCTTTAAAACGTGCAGCACCATGTAACTTTTCTTCAATTACTTTTAAATACTCTTCTGGAGTTTGCATTCCTCCATAAACCTGAACATGACCAGCAAAATACTCTGTTACACCCTCATACATCCATAAATGTTTAGACATTTTAGGATTAATAAAATCGAAATCGCCTATCTCTTCAGAGTGAATATTTAAAGGCGTAACGATATGAAAAAACTCATGTGCTGCAACTCTTACGACAAAACCTGACAACCTCTCTGCCGACATCTCTGGCAAATAATAAAACGATGAATATGAATGTTCTAAAGCTCCACTTCCTCCCGAGCCACTTTGCCCTTCATATAAATAAATAATAAAAGCGTACTTCTCTACTGGTAATGTTCCTCCTAAATAATCTTTTTGTAATTCTAATATTTCTTTAATATCTACAGCTAATTCTTTTGCCGTAGCAGCTTTGTTTTTAGAATAAACAGAAATCAAAATTTCAGCTCCACCAACCATAAATGAGGTGGTATCTGGCACATTGTACATAATTGGGGCATCTACTAAATCCATATAATTGGTAGTAGTAAATTGATCTACATTTCCAACTGTTTTAATTGTAGTTAATCCAGTAGACCCATAAAAACTTTCTGGACGAGTAACATTTACTTCATACCTTTTATGTTTCATTCCATCAAAGTACCCAAAGAAACCATGGTTATTTAAAACTACATTTTCGCCTTGAGCTATATTTGTTCCTCCTGGCTCAAAAACCAATTCATCAACCTTAGCATCCCAAGTATCCTCTACCCAATAACTAATTTTTGTTAAGGCTTTAGCATTGTCTATTTCCCATCTATTTTTATCTAATTGATTTACACTTAGAGCTCTTCCAGCACTATCAAAAGCCTCAAAATCCATTACGTATTGTCCAAAGTCATAAATCTTGTATGTTCCTGGAACAATTTTCGGCATATTATAAATTATCTTATCTGAAGCAATGGTTGGAGTAATTAAATTAATCTGTATTAAATCACTATTAATTTGATTTAAATCCAATTCAAATTGATACTTATCATTTTGAGCAACAACAGACATCCCAAAAATCACTAACAACCCTAATAAAACAGTCTTCATTTCTTTCATTTTTTAATTCAGAACAAATATAGCGCTGATTAATGTATCTTTAATACTTTATTACATCAATGGTAAATTTAATCCACTAAAGGTTTTTTATGAACTATTTAGCACATCTTCACCTTTCAAACAACGATATAAACTTAATTATCGGAAACTACATTGCAGACGATGTAAAAGGAAAGGCATATTTAAACTTTCCAGTAGAAATTCAAAAAGGAATAATTCTCCATCGAAAAATCGATGACTTTACTGATTCACATAAAGTAGTTGGGAATAGTAAGAATATTATTCGCCATCATCAAAACAAATTTACACCTGTTGTAATGGATGTTTTTTACGACTACTTTTTGGCTAAAAATTGGGATAAATATTCAACAGTAGATTTACTCAGTTTTACTACTAATATTTACAAAGTACTTTTTAAAAACATGCTGACCCTTCCTTTAAAGAGTCAAGCTCGACTTCCCTTTATGGCAAAATCTAACTGGCTATATAATTATCGCAAAATTGAGGGTATAAAAAAAGCCTTAACAGGAATGTCTAAAAGAACAAAATATCCTAATAATATGCATGAGGCTCACCTTATTCTTAAAGAACAAGAATTTAATCTACAAAAAGATTTTACATTGTTTTATTTGGAACTAATCAATTTTGTGGATTCAGAAATATAAAATAGGAACAGAAATTTAGTCCCTTTTATATATTTACTAAACATTAACCCCAAATTCTGAGCTATTGTTTATATTCGTCTAACCCTTTTTTCTATAACTTTAAGTCACTAACAAACAAGAAAATAAAACAACTATTCCCTTTAATTACAATTTGTAGCAGAACCCAAATTCTGAGATAGAAAAACACTGAAAAAATTATTAATCAGACAAAAGCAATTAAATAACTTATAAATATTATACTTTATCTAATATTTAGATCTATCTATCGTTTAGTTGTAACAATAAAATGAATATTTACGTATATTTGAACTGTTCTAAAACCTTTAATCATGAAAAAAATCGTTCTATTCTTAACCATTATTTTTCCAATGGTTTTTTTAGCTCAAAGCTCAAGAGACATTAATACTGTTATCCAAAAGACTATTGATTTACACGCTTTAAAACAACATTTTAATGAATCTGAAAAAGCAGGCGAAACCCCATTAATCATCTTGAATGATGATAAAATACCAGATAATTTAATCGTTTTTAAATTTAACAAAAGAGTCAAAATTATGACTCCAGCTCAGTTAGAAACATTTAAATCAATATCTAAAAAGAATTTAGATAGCTATTTTGTTTTTGAAATAATGGAGTTTACCGAGGATACTGTTCAAATTAAAGCGAACTTCAGAAAAACAGACAAAATTGCAATTAATGTAAACATGAAAAGGCAAAATGAAAATTGGATGGTTACGGAATCTTCTGCTGGGTAATTTTTAAAACCATTTAATAAAACTCCTATTGATAGGACAAAAAAAATTTTGTCCGTTTCAAACTATTTTATGAGTAAATTAAAACTTGACCTTCACGAAATATACAATAAGTCTAATTTAATAGATGGAGCTTTAAATGACATTATAGAAGAAGCTATTGAGAAGAAAATAAAGCTTATAGAGATTATTCCGGGCAAAGGTTCTGGGCAGCTAAAAAAGAAGGTTATTCGCTTCTTACAACAATCTCATATCAAAAACAAATACCACAGAATTGACAAAGACAGTAAGAATTTTGGTCGTATTTTTGTTCACTTCAAATTCTAACTATGTTTTCACCTGGTCAAAAAATATTCGCTATTATTTTTATAATTTCATTTATTGTTATAATAGCAATTCAATTTATGAAGGATAAAAAAAAGAATCCACATCTTTTTAAAAAAAGCTATTGGATCGTTTTAGGTGTAATTGCTACAATGATAGGCTTTGTGTTGTTCAATAATTTGATAAATTAAAAAGGGTTATCAATTAAGACAACCCTTTAAAGTAATTTCTAAAATTTTATTTCGCCTCTTTATAAAGCTTTAATCCTTCATCTAACCAAGTTTTAAAGTCATCTCTATTACCGTGATGCTCATAATCAGCAGATCCATTATCCAGATCTTCTCCATTTGGCCCCAACATAATATAGTAAGGCTGCGTATTGGTTTTATATTTAGTTGTTTGAAGAGTACTCCATTTATTCCCTAGGGTTCTTAATATTCTAGTTTTTCCTGGGGCATACTCAACTTCGACTTGTTCTTCTGTAGGTAATTCTGCCTTTTCATCAACGTAAAGAGAAATGATAACTACATCATTTCTCATTATGTCTAGAACCCCTTCAGTTCCCCAAACATTTTCTTCCATTTTTCTACAATTGACACAAGCCCATCCTGTAAAGTCTAAAAATGCTGGCTTACCAACTTTCTTTGCATAAGCAAGCCCTTCATCTAAATCATGAAACAAATATAAACTTTGCGCTCCTAAATGTGTTCCTTCGGGTCCATGATCTAACACGGCAGATGACCCTCCACCAGCAGAGTATCCAACTCCATGCGGTGATTCGCTATACGACATTGGTGGTGGAAAACCACTAATTAATTTTAAAGGAGCTCCCCATAGTCCTGGAATTAAATACACCACAAAAATAACAGTAGCGACTCCTAATAATACTCGTCCTACAGAAAGATTTGCTATTGGACTATCATGCGGCAATTGAATAAAGCCAAACAAATACATTGCTAACACTCCAAACACTCCTATCCAAATCGCTAAGAACAGCTCTCTTTCTAAATAATGCCCCTGAACAACTAAATCTGCATTAGATAAGAATTTAAATGCTAATGCCAACTCTAAAAATCCTAAAAACACCTTTACAGTTGTTAACCAACCTCCAGATTTAGGCAATGAGTTCATCCATCCTGGAAAAGCCGCAAACAGAGCAAATGGCAATGCCAAAGCTAAAGAGAAACCAAACATTCCAATTATAGGAACAATACCTCCAATTGTTGCTGACTCAACTAATAAAGTTCCAACAATAGGTCCCGTACAAGAGAACGATACTAATGCCAAAACTAAAGCCATAAAGAAAATACCTACATATCCTCCCTTATCTGAAGCCTTATCTGCAGAGTTAATCCAAGAACTGGGCAATGTAATTTCGAAAGCTCCCATAAAAGATACTGCAAATATTACTAAAAGGATAAAGAAAAAGATATTCATCCCTACACCTGTAGAAATTTCATTAATAACATCTGGCGGAACAAATCCGGTAACTACACCTCCTAATAAAACATAGATAACTATTATAGAAATACCATAAAAAATTGCATTTCTAATACCTTGTGCTTTCGATTTACTTTGTTTCGTAAAGAAACTAACAGTCATCGGAATCATAGGGAATACACATGGTGTTAACAATGCTGCTAAACCACTTCCAAATGCTAGAAAGAAAATTGTCCAAACTGATTTATTATCACTCTCATCATCACTACTTCCTCCTTGAGCTTCTGCATCAGCGCACCCTTCTATTTTAATCTCAAAATCTGATTCATGTGGTGGCAAACAAAACCCTTGCTCATTACACGTAACAAAACCAAACTTCCCTTTTAGAACAAAATCATCTTTACTCGTAATTTCAATTTTTTGCTTTATAATAAAAGTCTTGGAATGTTGATAGATATCCTCATCAGCTTCCTCATCATGGAAAAATTCTGGCTTAGGCTCAACTACTACTCCAACAGTTTTATAATTCTTAGATTCATTTGGATCAATCCATGTTGGCCCTTGCAGTGATCCTTCTGGTAAATTTGCTGCAGAAACATGCCAATGCTCATCACAAGTAATTTCAGCTACAAGCATAACATTACAACCATCTTTCTCAATACTAAACTTCCAATCCACTTTATCTTCAGGGAATTGCATGTCACTTTCTACACTTAAATTATCATCACCTAAATCAACATTTCCAATTCCAACAATACTAGTCTCAACATCAGCTAATACACCTTTTACTTTTAATTCAAAATCTGTATCAAAAGGAGGTAAACAATGACTCTCATCGCAAGTTTGAAATGAAAACCTTCCTTTTAAAGTAAAATCTTTTTCACTTGTAATTTTGATCTTACGTTTTAAAGTAAAACTCTTGGAATGCTGAAAAATATCTTCATCAGCCGCCTCATCATGATAAAACTCTGGTTTGGGTTCTATTACTTTTCCTGCAACAGTATAGTTATCAGACTTTTCAGGCTCAATTTCAGTGGGCAATAAAAAAGAACCTTCAGGTAAATTAGCCGCGTAAACATGCCAATGTTCAACACAGGTAATCTTACCTACAATAACTGCATCAGAACCATCTTGTTCAATAGTAAACTTCCAACCTACTTTGTCTTCTGGAAACTCCATTTGTGCTGATACATTTGTAACAAACAGAAATAGTGAAGCCAATGGCAACATCATATATTTCTTAAATAATTTCATAACTATCTTAATATTATACGTTTTTAGGAATCCAAAAATAGGTATTTATATCCTATAGAATAGTCTATGTTAAGACCAAAATTGTATTCTTAACAAAAAAACCGAAGCTTTAAGGCTTCGGCTTTTACATTATTTATAATAGCTAACTAAAAGAATTTCACTTCATGAATACATCTAATTGGTATAATCGTTGTTTTCTTAAGTATTACATTTTTATCAGTAAAACCCCAGATAGTAGTCTCTACTTTTTTTAACCCTTCAATATCTTCAAAAATAATTTTCACTTTTCTCTTCATGCTATTTCCTAAACGTGTACCCCTCAATATTCGAGCCTCTCTTTCTGTTCTCTCTTCTTCAGTTGATAAAACGTCTCCCTTTGGGAATGAAAACTCAGTAATCTCTTCTTTCTCAATAAGAACTGTAGTATCTTTTATCGCTGTGCTCATAATCTTTCGTTTTAATAATAAATATAAATAGGCTAAGTAAAGAAACGCAATAGTTTAAATAATGTTTCATTTTTAATCTAAAAAAAATCACAAACAATTGTATTTTAGATAATTAAAATTATAAATCATCAAAACCATACTCTCTCTCAACCTTGGAAATTCGCACTACATAACTCTTGTACAAATCTGTTTTTCCTTTTATTTGAGCATCCAAATGACTTATATCCATTTTCCATTTCTGAATATAGTCTAAACTCTCCCAATAAGAAATGGTAATCCCTATTTCTTCTTGAGCGCTTTCAAAACCTGAAAATCCTGATTGATTATCTACTAATTCAACCATTTTTTAGACATGTTATCATAAGTATTACTCTCCCTATTTTTAATAGATGAGAATATTACAGTATAATAACGTGGGACTGGTGTTTTTACTAATTCCATATTCAATAATATTATCGTTATCAACGAACATTAAATTGATTATTTCATTTTACACTCTTAACAAAAAGCCACTAATTTTGATTCCAATCACCTAAGGTTCTCGGTCAAAACCAATCCCTCGTTTAAAAGACTAAGCTATTGCTTTAATCATATCCTGCTGAGTAATAATATGATGTTTATCTCCATCATAATTCACCATAACAGCTTTAGCTCCAGATTGAAATTGTTTTGAAATATCTTCAATCGAAGTATCACCTAAAACAACAGGAAATGCACTTTCCATAATTGTTTTGACTGGTAATTCTTTCAATTCTGGATTTTCTAATAAAGCTGCAAACAAACGATTATCTGTCAATGAACCTACAAACTCTTTGTTTCCTGCAACAGGAATTTGAGAAACCCCATATTGATTCATTAATAAAATAGCTTGGGAAACTGGATCATCTTGACTAACTGTAACTAAGTGTTTACCAGCATGATCTTTAATTAAATCTAAA
>CAJWVX010000005.1 GCA_913048175.1 uncultured Flavobacteriales bacterium
GCCGTGGTACGTTACGGCAATGTGATCGGTTCGCGTGGCAGCGTGGTCCCCCATTTTGACAACCTGATTAAGCGCAAGATCGATAGCTTGCCGATTACCGATCCACGGATGACGCGGTTCTGGATCACCCTTGAGCAAAGTGTAAACTTTGTGCTTTCCAGCCTAGCAATAATGGCTGGCGGCGAAATTTTTATTCCCAAAATCCCAAGTATGGGTATGGTAGATTTAGCCGAAGCCATGGCCCCGGATATACCTCATCGAATTGTTGGTATTCGACCAGGTGAGAAACTTCATGAATTTTTATTTTCTTCTGATGAAAATTTACTAACTGTCCACGAAATATACGTCAATATTATTAAGCTTAGTATTGATATAATAGTATTGGTAACCCCTCCGAAAAAATCTCCAAAAAGCGCCCAGTCATTAGGAGAATCTGAAATGTTAAAGGACTTGAAATTATAAAAATAGAAAGCAGAAGGTAATAGCAGTACTATTAATACTAATGCACTTATTACCCAGCTTAGATTTTTTTTTAGCATGTTCTGCAATGTATGTTAACGTTAAGCTAAACTGCGTTTTAATGCTGTTTAGGTTTTGTTGTATTTAGTTTTGTTCCTGTTGTTTCTCTATCACCAACTTTTAGTGTCATTTTGTTTTCAGTCAAATTAAATTGAACAATGCAGTTCAATTCATCTGAGAAAAATGTATTTGTATTTTCAGGATATACTATATGATATTCTGAATCTCCCGTTTCGAATGCCAAAACGCCTTCCTCTAAAACTTTAAAACTCAGAATTAATTCTTTGAGGTCATATCTACCTTCAAATTGATACAAATTAGAAACATCCATTTCAATCCTTACTTTTTCTTCTATAGGTTTATTTATTGCCAAAGCTCCTAACTTTGTCGCAATGCTCTCTGAATAAAGTTGAGAACAATTTGATAAAACAACTACAGATATTTTTTGAGTAGGCAGATAATAAAGACTAGAATTATATCCTTCAAGATATCCGCCATGCCCAATTTTCCTTTCTCCTTGAAGTGTCATGATAATCCATCCATAACCATAGAATGTTTCAGTTTTATTTTTTAAATAATAAGATTTATGTGCTAGACTTAATAATGAGTCGTTCATGAAATGCTCAGAAAAAAGGGCTTTATTCCATTTTACTAAATCTGTTGGAGTAGAAACAATGCTTCCTGCTGCATATGGTTGGTCCATGCTATAATAAGAAGTATAAGAGAAGGAGGAGTCTATGTATTCATAGCCCATTGCTAAGCCTGAAATTTTTGAATTTGAAGATTCATAGTGAGTTTGATTGAGTAATAAAGGTTCGAAAATGTTTTTTTCTAAGTATTGTTGATATGAGATTCCTGAAATTTGTTCAATTATATAACCTAAGATATGATATCCTGTATTATTGTAATAAGATTCTTCCCCTGGGTTTGATAAAATATCATCATCTTTAATAAGGAATATTAACTCTTTTGAAGTAAGGTTTTTTTGATAGAAAGAATCTGGATATTCTTTATCATCATAGCTAGGTAATCCTGATGTATGTGTTAAAAGATGTTCAATACTGATATTATTTGGCACAAATGGTATAAAGTCATTAATAGGAGTTGATAAACTAATTTTGCCCTGATTTACCAATTGTAGAATGCAAATAGCTGTAAATTGTTTAGTATTAGAAGCGATTCTAAACTTTGTATTTGGAGTTATAACTTCTCCTTTTTCTATATTTGAAAGTCCAACACACTTTTGATATATTATCGAATCCTCTTTTGCAATAAGCACAGAATAGCCAGCAGATCCGCTCAAGTCAATTTCATTCATGATTTCATCAAACTGAGCTACAGTTTGAGCTTTTGAAAAATTTATTCCAATAGAAAAAAGTATAAATAGTGTTATTTTTTTTAGTGTGTTTTGCATATTAAATACAACAACTGGATATGTTGCACGTGCAACATATCCGCATTATGGGTTTATCCGATCAAATATAATGTAAAAAAATGAAATTACCCTTATTTATTGGGGTTTGGGTGTGCTTTGGTGAAATAGCCGTACATTTATACGTATAAATGTACGGCTATTTCAAATTCTCATCAACAATATTTGGTAAAGTAACTTTTAAGTTAGGGTTTCTTTCCACTTCACGTTTAATTGCAAAAACTGCTTCATCATTTCTTATCCAACTTGTACGAGCAATACCATTGTTTACACCCCAAAATAGCATCGATTTTAATCTTCTGTCAGTGCAATAGAAATACCATTAATATAGAAGATTTATCTAATGGGGTTTACTTCATTAAAATAGAAGGAGAAAATCAGAGTGTTATCAGGAAATTTGTAAAGCAATAGTTGAAAAACTGCGTCATTGCGATGAATGAGGTACGAAATGACGAAGCAATCTTACTCAATGAATAAGATTGCTTCGTTCCTCGCAATGACGTACTACTTTGTAAAACCTTTAACTCTTTAAATAATTTTCTTCGTGTTCTTTGCGCAAGCTTAAAATTATTTGCAGTTAAATTTGACTATTGATGACTTAACAAAAACTCCTCGTAATTTTTAGGGGAAATAGTGCCAATCTCACATTCGGGATAGGCGTTGGTGAATGTTTTAGGAAATTTTACCTTAGATTTTTCGTTCCATTTAAACTCAAAAGCAGTTAAATCATCGTTAAGTTCTTCTACTAAGTCAACTTCTTGTTGCTGAGTGGTTCTCCAAAAATGAAATTTTGAGCGATTGTTTTCGTAGTGAAGTTTTTTTACTCTTTCAGCAATAAGATAATTTTCCCACAAAGCACCAACATCAGAACGTTTATGAATGGGAGTGTAATTTCCAATAATAGCGTTTCGTATTCCACAATCGTAGAAAAATATTTTTTTACTTTTCTTTAGTTCGTTTCTTACATTTCTGCTGTATGATGAAAGTGTAAAAATGACAAAAGTTTGCTCAAATAACTGAATGTATTTATCTACAGTTCCTTTATCAGCACCAACCAATTGAGCAATTTCGTTGTAAGAAACCTCACTACCTATTTGTAGCGCTAAAGCCTTAAGTATTTTTTCTAATAGCTTGGGCCTTTTAATGCTATCCAACATTAATAAATCTTTGTATAAATAACTATCAGCAATCAAGTTTAATAACTCTTCGCTATCATTCGGATTTGTAATTATTTCTGGATAAGAACCATAAATTAAACGATTTTCTAACTGTCTTTTTTCTTCCAACACTCCATGGTGGTTAACCATTTCTTGGAAAGAAAGTGGAAAAAGATTGTATTCAAATTTTCTGCCTGTTAAGGGTTCGTTCATTTCATTTGCCATTTCAAAAGAAGAAGAACCAGTTGCAATAACTTGAATGTTTTTTAATTTGTCAGTTATTAGTTTCAGTGTTAACCCAATATTCGGAATACGTTGAGCCTCATCAATAAAAAAAATGATATTGTTTCCGATGTAATTTTTAAGCTGAGTAGAAGTAATGTTACTTAACAATTCTCTTATGTCTGGCTCATCACCACTAATGTGTAAAACAGCTTCTTTTCTTGTTTCTATTAAATGTTCTAAAAGAGTTGTTTTCCCTACCTGTCTAGCTCCAAAAAGTAAAATAGCTTTTCCTTTAAAGAGTCTTTTATCAATATTTTGTATAGTCATTCTCGAAATCATGATTCAAATATATAATAATTTTCGATTGTAATCACTAAAAAACATAATAATTTTCGATTGTAATCACTAAAAAACATAATAATTAGTGATTTGTAGATTTCTGGGTTAAAAAAAGACACTCAGTTAAGTGTGTCTTTTATCTAATTTCTAGAATCTTAGATCTAAAGAAAATTAAATCAAATTCTCATCAACGATGTTTGGCAGTGTAACCTTTAAATTAGGGTTTCTTTCCATTTCTCTTTTAATTGCAAACACAGCTTCATCATTTCTTGCCCAACTTCTACGAGCAATACCATTGTTTACATCCCAAAATAGCATTGATTTTAATCTTCTATCCGCATCAGCCGAACCATCTAAAGTCATTCCGAAACCTCCGTTAACAACTTCTCCCCAGCCAACACCACCACCATTATGTATAGATACCCAAGTAGCACCTCTAAATGAATCGCCAATTACATTTTGTATGGCCATATCAGCAGTAAACTGCGAACCATCATAAATATTAGAAGTTTCTCTATAAGGAGAATCTGTTCCTGAAACATCGTGATGATCTCTTCCTAAAATTATAGGTGTAGAAATTGTTCCATCCGCAACAGCGTTATTAAATGCTTCAGCAATTTTGCTTCGTCCTTCAGCATCAGCATATAAAATACGTGCCTGAGAACCAACTACCAGTTTGTTTTCTTGAGCACCTTTAATCCAAGTAATATTATCTTGCATTTGTTGTTGTATCTCTTTAGGAGAGCTTTTCATTATCTCCTCTAAAACTGCACAAGCAATGTTGTCTGTTTTTAATAAATCTTCAGGTTTACCAGAAGAACAAACCCATCTAAACGGTCCAAAACCATAATCGAAACACATTGGTCCCATAATATCTTGTACATAAGAATTGTATCTAAAGTCAATTCCATTTTCAGCCATAATATCAGCTCCGGCTCTACTTGCTTCTAATAGGAAAGCGTTTCCGTAATCAAAAAAGTAAGTTCCTTTAGCAGTGTGTTTGTTTACTGCATTGGTATGCCTTCTTAATGTTTCTTGTACTTTTTCTTTAAACAACTCAGGGTTATTGGCCATCATATCATTACTCTCTTCAAAAGAAATTCCTGCAGGATAATAACCACCAGCCCAAGGGTTGTGTAATGATGTTTGATCAGACCCTAAATCAATATAAATGTTTTCGGTGTCAAATTTTTCCCAAACATCAACAATGTTTCCATCATAAGCTATTGAGACAACTTCTTTGTCCGTTTTAGCTTTGGTAACTCTTGTACACAATTCATCTAAATCAGAAATCACTTCATCTACCCAACCTTGCTCATGTCTTTTATAAGAAGCTTCAGGGTTAATTTCTGCTGTTACTGAAACAACGCCAGCAATATTACCAGCTTTTGGTTGTGCGCCACTCATTCCTCCTAATCCAGAAGTTACAAATAACTTTCCTGCTGTTCCTTGGTCATCAATTTTTCTACAGCCATTCAATACAGTAATGGTTGTTCCGTGTACAATTCCTTGTGGTCCGATATACATATAAGATCCAGCAGTCATCTGACCAAATTGCGTAACCCCTAGTGCATTAAACTTTTCTAAATCATCTGGTTTAGAGTAATTAGGAATCATCATTCCATTAGTAACAACTACTCTTGGTGCTTCTTTATGTGAAGGAAATAATCCCATTGGATGACCAGAATACATTGCTAATGTTTGCTCGTCTGTCATTTCAGACAAATATTGCATACACAATAAGTATTGTGCCCAGTTAGAGAAAACGCCTCCATTACCACCATAAGTAATTAACTCGTGTGGGTGTTGAGCAATTGCATAATCCAAATTGTTTTGGATCATCAACATAATAGATTTTGCTTGCACAGATTTACCAGGATACTCATCTATCGGACGAGCATAAATTTTATAGGTAGGGCGGAAGCGGTACATATAGATACGCCCGTAAGTTTCTAATTCGTCCTTAAATTCTTGAATTAAAACGGGGTGATGTTTAGCATCGAAATAGCGTAAAGCATTTTTTAATGCTAATTTCTTTTCTTCAGTAGATAATATATCTTTTCGTTTTGGGGCATGACTAACTGTTGTGTCTAATGCTCTAAAAGCTGGTAATTCATTTGGAATACCTTGTTGTACTAGTTCTTTAAAATTTAACATGTAATGTATTTGTTGTAATGTGATTAATTAGTTTTTAGAAGATTTCTAAAAGCTAAGGATAACGGGAGTTACACCTAAAATCTATTTTGCTAATAGCAATTTGATATGTGATGTTATTTGAAATCATTTTTTTATTCTTCTCCCTTTAGATTTATCAAAACCATATGGACAATGCTTACATCCGTTTTCACAACAATGTCCTCTTTTTAAAAGATAGTTTGCTGTAAAAACTCTATAACCTTCTGGTGTAAGATAGAAGTCTTCATGGTTAAGTTTGTCTATTTTTGAAAAGTCATTCATCTTCGACAAAGTTAAGAGATAAAATGCAATTTGACGTGAACGAAAACAATATTCCACTACAGAAAATAGAAGCTAATTTTTTGACTAAAAAAAATGTGGCCTTTTTCATTCTAAGAGAAGATTTAATTCATCCAACTATTTCGGGTAACAAGTGGCGCAAACTCAAATACAATATTGTTGAAGCAAAAGAAAAGGGGTTTGATACAATTATAACTTTTGGAGGTGCTTTTTCTAACCATATTGCAGCAACAGCAGCTGCAGGTAAAATATTTGGATTAAAAACTATTGGAATAATAAGAGGTGAAGAGGTGAGTAATGCAACGTTAGATTTAGCTATAGAGAATGGAATGAAATTACAGTTTGTTTCTCGAGAAGAATACAAAAAAAAGGATGCGAGTCTGTTTCCTAATTGTTATGTGATTCCTGAAGGAGGTTCAAATACATTGGCTGTTAAGGGGTGTTCAGAAATAGTCAATAGTATTACTATTGATTATGATATTATTTGCTGTGCCTGTGGTACTGGAGGAACAATAGCAGGAATAATAAGTTCAACAAATAAAGAAGTGTTAGGCTTTCCTGCATTAAAGGGAGGAGAGTTCTTAATAGAGGATATTCAAGAATTGTTATCTAAATATAATTCTGAGGAAAAATATTCTAATTGGAAATTAATTACAGATTATCATTTTGGAGGTTACGCTAAATTAAAGCCAGACTTAATCGAATTTATCAGAAAATTTAACGTGAAACATAATATTCTCTTAGACTTTATTTACACTGGTAAAATGTTTTTTGGATTGTATGACCTGATTAAGAATACGAATCAATTAGATAATAAAACAATAATTGTTGTTCATACAGGTGGTATTCAAAGTAATAAAGGATTTGAAGAACGATTTGGAATTACACTTTAAATCAAAAGTAAAATGTTCATATCTTAACTAGGCATGCAAATTGTTTGTAGTAAGAATATTAACTTTGCAATCGAAATGAAAAAAAGCCTATTTATATTACTTATTGTTTTCTTTAGTATTGATGCTGTTTTTGCGCAACCTGCAGAAAGACGAATTACTAGAGAAGAATATATTCAGATGTATAAGGATGACGCGATTAAAGAAATGATTAAATCAGGAGTTCCTGCTAGTATTACGTTGGCTCAAGGAATCTTAGAGTCAGGTGATGGTAATAGTCCTTTAGCAGTTTATGCTAAAAATCATTTTGGAGTAAAATGTCATTCTGGGTGGAAAGGAAAGTCTATGCGAATAGATGATGACGCAAAGAATGAGTGTTTTAGAAAGTATAATTCTGTTTATGAGTCATTTAGTGATCATTCAGATTTTCTGGTAACACGTTCTCGTTATGATTTTTTGTTCGATTTAAAAGTTACCGATTACAAAGGCTGGGCAAAAGGTTTGAAAAAAGCAGGATATGCTACTAACCCTAAATATGCAGATTTGTTAATTATGTTAATTGAGAAGAATAATTTGGATCAATATGATAATTATGCAAAAGTTCCACCTCGAAAACTGACTAAGACTAGAGCCTCAAAGGTGTTGGCTTCGAGAGCTCACAACAGAACGATAAAATTGCACAATCACATTAAATATATTAAAGCAAAAAAAGGAGATACCTTTTATGGCATTACTCAAGATTTTGAAATGAATCTTTGGCAAATATTTAAGTACAACGATTTAAACGAAAGTGATGTACTTCAGATTGGTGACATTATTTATTTGCAGCCTAAAAAGAACAAGTCTAAGGAAAAAATCCATATTGCTAAAAAGGGAGAAACAATGCGTGATATTTCTCAATTATACGGTGTTAAGTTGAAGAAATTGTACAAAAAGAATAAGATGTTTATGGGCACTCAGCCAAATACTGGAGATAAGATTTACCTAAAACATAAAAAGCAGTAATTCAACCCGCTCAAACTTTATTCAGTCGAATTTATTGTTATATTTTTTATTTAATTACTAATTTGCTTCCAAATTCAAATTTTGATTAAAAAAGATACCTTCGGTCAATTCATATTTCTTAAAAAAATAGTTATTCGTGTTTTTGGAGCAATCACTTATTTTAGGTATAAAGTAATTAACACGCCTAAAATTATTGGAGCAGAAATTATTAAAGATTTACCTTCAGAAAATATTCTTTTTGTTTCTAATCATCAAACATACTATGCTGATGTCTCTTTTATGTTTCATGTAATCCATAGTTCTTTAGATGGCAAACCCAACAAAATAAAATTATGGTCTATACTTAAATGCATGACTACTAATTTTTTCTTTGTTGCTGCAGAAGAAACTATGCAAGCAGGTATTCTCCCTAAAATTTTAGGTCTAGCTGGAGCGATAAGTATAAAAAGAACTTGGAGAGAAGCAGGTAAAGATATTAAAAGAAAAGTAGATAGAAAGGATACTGATAGTATTGAAAAAGCGCTAAAATCAGGTTGGGTAGTTACATTCCCTCAAGGAACAACAAAGCCTTATGCTGAAGGAAGAAAAGGAACAGCACATATTATAAAGAACTATAATCCAATAGTAGTTCCAGTTGTTATAAACGGTTTTAGACGTGCATTTGATAAAAAGGGGTTATTTCTAAAAAAGCGTGGTGTAGAATTACAATTAACTATTAAAGAACCTTTGCAATTGGATTATAGTGATAATGTAGAAAATATTCTTTACAAAGTCATGGATTCTATTGAGCAGAGTGAAAAGTTTGAGTGGAGATCTAATGAGTTTGTAAAGTCTGAAAGTGTATAAAGTTTACCAAGTCTTGGGTTTACTCGATCTTAATTTTAGATTATCAATTATTTAATCCATCGATTGCATAGGAGAGCTAGATATTTCTACCATCTTAGCGTATTGCTCTGGAGTTAAATCATTAAAATAGAAATTGACTGGATTTATTTTTTTACCATTTTTTATGACTTCATAATGACAATGAGGTCCAGAGGATTTTCCAGTATTTCCAACATAACCAATAACATCACCTCTTTTTACTTTCTGTCCTTCTTTACAATTTATCTTACTCATATGGCCGTAAAGTGTTTTGTAGTTGTATCCATGGTCTATTCTAACGCAATAACCATAACCACTTCTCTTTCTTTCTATCTTTGATATTTTACCATTACCTGTAGCGTAAATCGGAGTTCCTGTTTTAGCAGTAAAGTCCATTCCATGGTGCATCTTTCTTACTTTGTATTGTGGATCAATTCTATAGCCATAGCCACTTGCCATTCTCTTTAAATCTTTATTAGAAACTGGTTGGATAGCTGGTAGTGCAGCTAGCATTTCTTCTTTCTTTTTAGCCATTTCAAAAACTTCATCAAAAGATTTTGATTGAATGTAAAGTTGCTTAGAAAGCTTATCTAACTTTTCAGCAGTTTTAATAATTAACTCAGAATCATTATAGCCTTCCAATTCTTTATAACGATTAATTCCTCCAAAACCAGCTGTTCTAATTTCTTCGGCAATTGGTTCTGCTTCAAAAATTACACGATAAATGTTATCATCTCTATGTTGTACATCCTCTAAAACGGTAGCTAATTGTACTAGCTTTTTATCCAATATGTTGAATTGAGAAAGCATTTGAGCATTATCCCTTTTCAATTGTTTCTCTTTTGGAGAATCAATAAATGTGTAGGTTAGACCATAAATAAGAACTCCAAATACTAATCCAGCGCCCAAAAAAGTAAGGGATTTAAAAATCTTCTTTCTTAAAGTAAGCTCGATTTTGTCGTAGCTTAATGTATGTGGATTATATCTATATTTTGCTTTAGCCATTAAAGGAATTATCCTAATTTTGGTGTCAAAATTAAACATTTTTAGATAATAACCTTTTGGCATAAGCCTGTTAACGGTTATTTAACAACTTTTAGCAGTATGGTTTCAAGCGATATTAGAAGCAAATTTTTAGAGTTTTTTAAAAGTAAAGAACACCAAATAGTTGCATCAGCACCAATGGTAGTAAAGAACGATCCTACCTTAATGTTTACTAATGCAGGGATGAATCAGTTTAAAGATTTGTTTTTAGGAAATTCTGAAGTAAAACAAGCTCGACTTACTGATACTCAAAAATGTTTAAGAGTTTCTGGTAAACATAATGATTTAGAAGAGGTTGGAGTGGATACTTACCACCACACCATGTTTGAAATGCTAGGGAACTGGAGTTTTGGAAATTACTTTAAAAAAGAAGCAATAGAGTGGGCTTGGGAGTTGTTGGTAGATGTTTATGGTATAGATAAAAACAAACTTTATTTTACTGTTTTCGAAGGAGATGAAGCGGATGGAACTGATTTAGATCAAGAAGCTTATGATTTATGGAAAACTATTTTAGAAAAGAATGGATTAACTACTGATAAAATCATTAAAGCAAATAAAAAGGATAACTTTTGGGAGATGGGAGATGTTGGACCATGTGGTCCATGTTCCGAAATCCATGTGGATTTAAGAAGTGATGAGGAAATTAAAAAAGTCCCTGGTTTAGATTTAGTGAATGAAGATCATCCTCAGGTTGTTGAGATTTGGAATCTGGTCTTTATGGAATTTAACAGAATGTCTAATAGAGATTTGAAGCCTTTACCTGCTAAACATGTTGATACTGGAATGGGCTTTGAGCGTTTAGCAATGGTATTGCAAAACAAAAAATCTAATTATGATACAGATGTTTTCGGGCCTTTAATTGATAAGATTTCTGAAATTTCTGGAGTAAAATATGAATACACCTTAGATGTCTCAGTTAAAACAGATGTTGCAATTCGTGTTATTGCAGATCACGTTAGAGCAGTTGCTTTTTCTATTGCAGATGGTCAATTACCATCTAATACTGGAGCAGGTTATGTAATTCGTAGAATTTTAAGAAGAGGTATTCGTTATGGATATAGTTTTTTAGATATTAAAGAACCATTTATTAATCAGTTGGTTGAGGTTCTGGTAGATCAAATGGGAGATTTCTTTCCAGAATTGAAAGCACAACAAGATATTATTACTAAGGTTATTAGAGAGGAAGAGGATAGTTTTTTAAGAACATTGGCAAAAGGAATTCAGCGTTTTGAGATCTACTTAGCATCAGCAAATGATAAAACGATAGACGGAAAATTTGCTTTTGAATTGTACGATACTTTTGGATTTCCGATTGATTTAACAGAACTACTCGCATTAGAAAAAGACTTTCATGTTGATATGCCAGGGTTTACGGAAGAGCTACTAAAACAAAAAGAAAGATCTAGAGCAGCAACAAAAATTGAAACTACAGATTGGGTAGAGCTAAGAGAAGATGATGTTGAAGAATTTATTGGTTATGATTATACCGAAGCTGATATCTTTATTACAAGATATAGAAAGGTTTCTGCTAAGGGAGAAGACTTTTATCAGTTGGTATTTAACTTAACTCCTTTTTATCCAGAAGGTGGTGGTCAAATCGGAGATATTGGTTACATTGAATTTAATGACGAGAAAATTGAAATTTTTGATACCAAGAAAGAGAATAATTTAATTGTACATTTTGCTAAAGAATTACCTACAAATGTAAATGCAGAGTTTATTGCTGTTGTTGATGATAGCGTTAGAGACTTAACTGCTCGTAATCATACTGCTACACATTTAATGCACCAAGCTTTACGCGAGGTTTTAGGTACTCATGTTGAACAAAAAGGATCATTAGTAAATTCAGAATATTTACGTTTCGATTTTTCTCATTTCCAGAAAGTGACTGATGAAGAATTGGCTAAAATTGAAAATTTAGTAAATAGTAGAATTCAAGAAAATTTTGAAATTAACGAATACAGAGCAATCCCAATTAAAATAGCGGAAGAAAAAGGCGCTATGATGTTGTTTGGAGAAAAATACGGAGATGTTGTTCGCATGATTGAGTTCGGAGAATCGAGAGAGCTTTGTGGAGGAATTCATGTTGAGGCTACTGCAGAAATAGAATTATTTAAAGTAAAGTCAGAAGGTTCTGTAGCTTCTGGTATTAGAAGAATAGAGGCTGTTACATCTAATGGTGCAGGGTTGTTCTTAAAAGAGAAGATTGAAGTTTTAGATAAAAATGATGCAGCTCAATTTGTTCCCGATTTAAAAGTTAAATTAGAATCATTACGGTCTGATTTTACAGAACAATATAAAATGATAACGGAACTGTTACCAATTGAGAGTTCTCAAAACGATAAAAAAGCAGATATCAATAGTGCTATCACAGCTTTAACTAAAATTAAAGTGAGTAAAGATATTATTGATGCTTTAATGGCTAAGAAGAAGGCACTTTCTAAGGCTGGTAAAAAAGACAATGCTGCTCAAATCGGAATTGTTAAAGAAGAATTACTTGCTAATATTCAAACAATTGATGGGGTTAATGTTATCGCTCAAAAAATTGAATTAGATGATAGTGGAGCTATTAAGGATCTGGCATTTCAATTAAAAGCGCAATTAGAAAATATGTATCTAGTATTAGGAGCTGAGGTTAATGGTAAACCAAACCTTACGATTATAGTTTCTGAAGAATTATCTAAAGCGAAAGATTTACATGCAGGAAACATTATTAGAGAAGCTGCTAAAGAAATGCGAGGCGGAGGAGGTGGTCAGCCATTCTACGCAACTGCAGGTGGAAGTAATTTAGAGGGAATTGAAGCAGCTATTGAAAAAGCGAAGAGTTTTTTATAATAAAAGAACATTATCGTTGCAACAAAATAATTTCATCCTGAGCTTGTTGAATTATAGGTGTTGATTTGAAGCAAATTCAGTTAATAAAAGTTAAATATTTCAAACTTACAATAAAGGTAACTTTTAGTTCGTTGTTCGATTCATTATTGAATTTGATACTATTATGAAGAGATTACTCGGCTGTGTAGCTATTTTGTGTTTTATTAGCTGCAATTCATCATCTAACAATTTTGAGTTGTGCGGAGGAGGATTGCAACCTTATTACCGAACTGGACTCAGTTATGAAGGTGAATTTTATGCAATAAAAAAACATTTTAAGACCAATTATAAAGCTATAAATACTGGTGAAAATTCAGGGATTGTTAAAATACGATTTCATGTAAATTGTAAAGGAGAGACTGGTAATTATAAATTAGAGGCTTATAGTTTTGATTATGAATTGATTGAAATGAATAGTGAAATAACAAACCAGTTTCTTGAGTTAACCAAAGGCTTAAAAAAATGGATTCCGGGAAAAGATGAAGCTGGTGAAGCCGTTAATAGTCATAAGTTTTTTGCCTTTAAAATTGTTGAAGGACAGTTAACAGAAATTCTGCCTAAATGAGTGTTAAAGTCAGAAGAATAAGGAAGTGGCTAAAATGGTTCTTCATAACTATTGGTTCTTTTTTAGGACTGATAATTATCTTGGCTATCGTATATAATCAGCTTACATTTAGACTGTTATTAGGTTTGGGGTCTATGGATATGTATAATGGAAATAACGAACGAGGGAATGAAATAATGACGTATGCATTTTCTCACATTGAAAATCCTGGTGGAGAAACTTTTCATGCAATGTCTGTTCAGAATACTAAAAATGGAAACTACAATATTGCTATAGAGGCATTAGAAAAAGCTGTAAAATTAGAACCTGAAGATGGTTCGGCTTATTATGGATGGGTATTGTTATATTATTACAGAGATTACGAAAAAGCGTTGTCAGTCTTAGAGCAATGTGATGCTTATACTCCTGGTTTTTCGGATGCTCCAATGGGGGATGATATTCATTATTTAAAAGGATTGTGTCATTTTCAGATGAAACATTATCAAACAGCATTAGATGAATTTGATATTTATATCAATAATATGGCAAGAACACACGGAGAAGGTTTTGTGAACGTTTATACTTTTATCCAAAAAGGTAGATGTTTAAAAGCGTTGGGAAGGTTTGATGAGTCTATTTTGTCATATAAAAAAGCAATAAAGTATTATAAAAAATGTACTGAAGCGTATTATTTTATGGGATTAACTCAGTTAGAAATGAATGAGAAGGATAGTGCTTGTTTGAATTTTAATTTTGCTTTAGATTTAATTAAAAAAGGGCATAAAAGCTCTGATACTTATGTGGAGTATTTCCATGAAATTTATACATTGGAAATAGAACGTAGTATTAGTGAATCTTGTGAAAAGTGATAATAATACTTTTGTTTGACAGAGAGTGAAATCATCCTAATGAAATGTTAAATGTTGTTAGAAGCTTGTTAATTAACCGTTAAAGACTCAAACTACTCAATAAACCCTTACTAAGTTCGTGCTTTCAATCTTGTTGAATTAAACAACATTTAAAGTATGCTAAAAACTGGTTTTATAATTTGTGGACTCATCTGTTCGAGTTTCCTCTTTTCACAAGAAAAAGATACCACTTTTAAACTTTGTGATAGTGTTGATACTTGGCCTTATTATTATCCAGAATTAACAATTAAAGGAAATTTTTGGGAGGTTAAAAAGCATTACAATACTGAATACCCTCTTAGCTTATTTCAAAATCTAAAAAATAACACGGGAATAATTACAGTTCAGTTTAAAGTAAACTGTAAAGGTGAAATGGGAGATTTTTCTACTCAGCAATGCGATTTTACCTACAAGCCAAATAGTGTGGATAAACGGATTAAAGATTTTTTTGTGTCGAAAACTAAAACATTAACTGGCTGGATTCCTGGTAAAGATGAAGAGGGTAATATTGTTAATCACCATAAGTTTTTTTCTTTTAGAATTAAAGAAGGAGCACTTATTCAAATTCTTCCTAAATAATTATGAGAAACATTATTTTACTTTCAATAATTATTTTATTGTTAAGCTCTTGTTTTGAAAATGAGATACAAGCTCAATCTATAAAAGAAGAATATGATATTCAACCATATCTACTTAGGTTAGATTCTGCGGGATACGATATTGCTGATGATACATTAATGTTTCGAATTGGATATCAAATAAACTATATCGGAAAATTTGATAAAGGAAATGCTTTAATAGAATATGCCTTGTCTAAAAGAGACTCTGTAGGTGCTCATGATTTTCAATCTTGGTCAGTTCTTAATTCAAAAAACGGTAATTATGCTATTGCTGTAGAGAGGTTAGAAAAGGCAATAGAAATGGATTTTGCAGAAGAGGCCGGCTATTATGGATGGTTGCTCTTGTATTATTATCGTGATTATGAAAAGTCGTTGACCATATTAGAAAAATATGATGCCTTAACTCCTGATTTTTCTGATGCTCCTATGGGAGAAGATATTCATTACTTAAAAGGTTTGTGTCACATGCAAATGAATCATTATGAAAAAGCGATAGCTGAATTCGATACCTATATCAATAATTTAGCAGCAACACATGGAGAGGATTTTGTGGATGTGTATACTTTTGTTCAAAAAGGAAGGTGCTTAAAAGTATTAGGACGACACGATGAAGCTATATTATCTTATAAAAAAGCGGTTAAGTATGATGGGGAGTGTTCTGAAGCTTATTATTTTATGGGATTAACTCAGTTAGAGATGAATAAGAAGGGTGTTGCTTGTACTAATTTTAATATAGCTTTAGATTTAATAAAAAAGGGAAATAAAAGTTCTGACGGTTACGTAGAATATTTCCATGAAATATATCCACAACAAATAGAATTAAGTATTACAGAATATTGTAAAGATTAATGGCTTGCAAATTTAAGTAAAGCTCTTTTAGGTTTAAAAGAACTCGTTATGTCGATGGTATATAGGCTGCTATCTAAAAATCGAAGAGTTTTTTGATTTAAATACTTACTTTAGTCGTCCTTAAAAAAGCATTAAGTTGATTAAAAAGTTTTCTTTTCTTGTTTTAACAATTTCATTGTTAAGTTTTTCAATGCATAAGTATTATGTTTCTATTACAGAAGCGGAATATAATGTGGAAAGTAAAACTTTTGAAATATCGGTTAAGTTTATTGGACATGATTTAGAAAGAGCAATTTCCGATGCAGGTGCACCTGATTTGTATTTGGGAACTGAAAAAGAAAATGAAAAATCAGACCATTATATCAATAAATATATCAATCAACGGTTTCATATGGTAGTTGATGGGGTAAGCTTGAATTATAAATTTATTGGAAAAGAGATTGGTAATGATGATTTTCTTTATTGTTTCTTAGAATCAAATAAAATTGAGGTACCTAAAAAAGTAACAATCAAAAACACTTTATTAACAGAGATGTTTAGCGGTCAGTCAAACACCGTCTATTTAACTGTTGGTGATCAAAAAGTGAATTATCAATTAAACAAAAGTAATGTGAGCGAAACTCACGAGCTTAAGAAGTAGAACTATGAAAAGAATTTTATTATTAGCATTAATTATTGCAACAAGTCAGTTGTTTGCTCAAGAAAATTACAACTATAACAAGTTTAAGCAGTTAAAAGAAGAGTTGGCTACACCAACTGTTTATAGAACAGCTTCTGGGGCTCCAGGACATGAGTATTACCAACAAAAAGCGAGTTATAATATTGATGTAACCATAGATGATGAAAAGCAAAGTATTTCTGGTAAAGAAACGATTACTTACAAAAATAATTCGCCAGATAAATTGGAGTATTTATGGATTCAATTGGATCAAAATGTTAGAGCAAAAGACTCTGATACAAAATTGATAAATACTTCTAGAGGAGGCGCGAGTGATTTTGGTAAAAATGTTAACTTTAAGGACCTTGCTAACTTGCATAATGATTTTGATGGTGGATTTAAATTAGAATATGTAAAAGATGGAAAGGGAAAAGATTTAAAATATACGATTAACAAGACAATGATGAGAGTTGATCTTCCTAATGCATTATTGCCTGGAGCTACTTATTCTTTAAAAATTGGATATTGGTATAACGTAAATGATAGAATGAAAGGTGGCGGAAGATCTGGATACGAATACTTTCCAAAAGATGATAATTATTTATATACAATCGCTCAATTCTTTCCAAGAATGGCAGTTTATAATGAGACTGAAGGATGGCAAAACAAACAGTTTTTAGGTAATGGAGAGTTTACATTGCCTTTTGGAGATTATAAAGTAAATATCACGGTTCCTTCAGATCATATAGTTGGAGCAACTGGAGTGTTAACAAATGCTTCCTCTGTTTTAACTTCAGAAGAAAGAGCTAGATTTAAAAAAGCTCAATCAGAATATCAAACACCAGTTATTATTGTAACACAAGCTGAAGCTGAAGAAAAAGAAAAGACAAAAGTAAAAACAACCAGAACTTGGTCTTTTAGTGCTACAAATGTTAGAGATTTTGCTTTTGCATCATCACGTAAATTTATTTGGGATGCAATGACTGTTAAGTACAATGGTAAATCTACTTTAGCTATGAGTTTTTATCCTAAAGAAGGTAATCCTTTATGGGAACGTTATAGTACTAGAGTTGTAGCTCATACAATTGAGTCTTATTCTAAACATACTTGTGATTATCCTTATCCTGTTGCAATTTCTGTGCATACTAAAGAGATAGGGATGGAGTATCCAATGATTTGCTTTAACTATGGTAGACCAGATGAAGATGGTACTTATTCAGAAAGAATGAAATATGGAATGATTGGAGTGATTATTCATGAAGTAGGACATAACTTTTTTCCTATGATTGTTAACTCTGATGAAAGACAATGGACATGGATGGATGAGGGATTAAACACTTTTACCCAATATTTATGTGAACAAGAATGGGAAGAGAATTATCCATCAAAAAGAGGTCCAGCGCATAAAATTGTAGATTATATGAAAGGTGATAAGAGTCGTATTACTCCAATTATGACTAATTCGGAATCGCTTTTTCAATTTGGAAACAATGCCTATGGGAAACCAGCTGCAGCACTTAATATTTTAAGGGAAACAGTAATGGGAAGAGAGTTGTTCGATTTTTCCTTTAAAACATATGCTGAAAGATGGAAGTTTAAGCATCCTACGCCAGCAGATTTCTTTAGAACAATGGAAGATGCTTCTGGAGTAGATTTAGATTGGTTTTGGAGAGGGTGGTTCTTTACAACAGATCACTGTGATATTGCAATAGATAATGTAGAATGGTTTAAAATTGACACAAGAAACCCTAGTGTAGAAAAAGCAATTGCTAAAGAATTAAAAGCAGCTGAATCAGTTCATATTGGAGTAACAAGAAATGAAGAATTGCCAGTTTATAGTGATCATGATAAAGAGATACTTGATTTTTATAATACTTACGATCCTTTTGTGCCTACATTGGTTGATCAAGAAGAGTATGATAAGTACATGACTAAGTTAAATAAAGATGATATCGCTATTTTAGAGGCTGATTATAATTACTATAGCATTGATTTTGCTAATAAAGGCGGTTTAGTAATGCCAATTATTTTGAATTTCACATTTACTGATGGTTCAACTGAGGAGATAAGAATACCTGCTGAAATATGGAAAACAAACCATGTTAATGTATCTAAGACTTTCTTTTTTAAGAAAGAAGTGGTAAGTGTTGATATGGACCCTTGGTTAGAAACTGCTGATGTTAATTTAAATGACAACAATTGGCCAAGAAAAACACAGTTATCTAAATTCAAGGTTTTCAAAGAAAAGAAAACAAACCGAAGAGGAAATGGAGGGAAAGAAAACTTAATGCAGCGTGATTTGCGAAACAAAGAGTTGAAGAAAATGTAAGAATTTATCAAAAGTGTTGAAAAAGCCGACTTAATCTTAAGTCGGCTTTTTTGTGTGATAACTTTTCTTTTTGTTAAAGTTGAATAATTATTCACTAACTTAGGTAGTGAAATGAAACATAACATTCTGGATAATAGATTTAAACAAGTTCTTCTCCCTACGATATTAATGGGATTAGTAACTAATATTAGTCTGGCAGTATTATTTTTTTTAATTAATGCTTATACTCTTGTTTTAAGTCCTTTTGTTGGAGCTTTTTTGTTCTTAATTTATTTTATTTTTTTAAAAAGAGATGTAATTACAGCTAAACAAGCAAGTTTAATTGTTGCTTATTCAACAGTTATAGAAGTTTTTATTCATTCTTACTATTTGGGCTGGGATATGGGGTTTTACTGTTACATGTTTTTGTTGCCTGTTATTTTCCTTTTAAATTCAAATTGGAAAAAATGGATGACAATCTTCTTTAATTTATCAATAAGTGTGTTAAGTGTTTTGTTATGGTTTTTGACTTATGGAGAAACTGCTGTCTATGATGTTTCTGAAAATACAGTATCTAATGTTGGGATTTTTAATATTACGGTCTCGGCATTGGTTATTTATGTTGTAATGGGTTATTTTAGTAGAACTGTAAATAGTAAAGATGAGGCATTGTTAGATGCGAACCGTGACTTAGAGAGTAAGAATAAAGAAATAGTTGGTCAACATAAAAAGTTAGAGGTTTTATTAAAAGAAGTTCATCATAGAGTTAAAAATAATTTACAAATTATTTCATCTTTGATGAGTTTAGAGCAAGGTAATATTGATAATGAAGAAGCTGAAACTATTCTTAGTGAAAGTAGAAGGCGAGTAGAAGCAATAGCTTTAATCCATCAAAAATTATATCAAGATAGCGATTTTAGTAGGGTTGATGTTAAATCGTATTTAAAGGAAATTATAGAGAATCAAAAGATAATGAATCCTCAAGTTTCTTGCTCTGTAGTTTCAGTTGATATTGAATTAAGTCTAGACATTTCGGTACCTTTAGGTCTTATAATTTCTGAGATGATTACCAATTCAATGAAACATGGTTTTAAGGAGATTGAAAATCCAGAACTTTCAGCAGAAATAGTAAAAACAACTGAAGGTTATGAATTATTGGTGAAGGATAATGGGGTTGGTTTATCGGATAATTTTGATATAAATCAAACTGAATCTTTAGGGTTAGAAATAATTACAATATTGACGGAACAAATTGGAGGTACAATAGATTGTTTTAATAATGAAAGAGGAGGAGCAAGCTTTAAATTGAACTTTAAAGATCAGTGAAATAGTATTTAATGTGGCATAGGAAAAGCCAACATTTCTCCCATTCCGATTGTAAATAACCAATTGCCATAAATAGCATGTTCTAGCGATGTTATTAGTAGAGATTTACTCCTTTTATAGGTTAATGCAAAGAAAACGCCTCCAATTAAAGTAACCAACAACACTAACCAGTTTTTAAGAAAAAGATGTGCTAAAGGAAACACAATTATATTTATAATAACTAAGTGTTTTTCGTTTTTGAAAAGGTCTTTGTACCGGTTAAAGAAATAACTTCTGTATAGTAATTCTTGAGGTAAAACTGAAAGAAAAGCATAAACAAAAAGTATAATTACCCAAAGTGTTGGTTTTTTCTTGACTACAATAAATAAATCTTCTGGATGCCAGAGGGACATAAAAATCAAACTTGAACTTAAAACTATTATACTCGAAAGTAAAAGTGTTTTCTTTTCTTTTTTTAAGGTAAAGGATAGTAATAGTTTTAGTGGGATGAGCTTATTTTTAATTGATGTAACGAGTACATATGTTATTGCAATTAATAGGCTTCCAATTTTAATTATTGGTAAAACCTCTAAGAATAAAATTACTGGTATGAGAAAAAATAAAAGGGCAAGTTCTAAAGATAGAAATGAACGTTTATTCATTGTTATTGAACTATTAATTTTTCTGTGAATCGGAAATTGGGAGAATGAATTGTAACCGAATAAATTCCTGAAGCAAGGAAACCTAAATTTAATCTTTCTAATTTATTCTCGACTTCTTTTTGCAAAACGGTTTCTCCTAAAATGTTAGTGATAAGGATAGTTGAGTTTTGTGTTTCTAGTTTATTTAGATGGATAGTTAATTCCTTTTGTGTGGGATTTGGGTAAATTTTTATTGTTTGATTGTTTGGGTCTAAATCACTTATTCCTATAGGGAATTCATGAGCAACAGCAAAATATAAAGAAGCTCCTATAGTTCCCTGAGTAATTTCATAAACATAGTTGGTGTCCATATTACCTAAACTATCACTAGGGGTGTGTGCGTGTGTAGATTCATTTTTTTCATAGAGCCCTGTAATTACTTTTTCTTGCGCTTGAAAAGGCATATAGTCAGAAGAATATGCATAGGAAATTTCTGTCATAAGGGTTGAGTAAAGTTCTATACAGTTTGCAAGAGTGTCAGTATATGCATATGATGATGCGTTAGCAACTGAAGGATTACTCTGGTCTCTTTCGCAAACAATGGTATTGTTCGTCAGTCCATTTACGCCACCAACTTCATCAATGTTAAAAACAATTTTAATATCCATATTAGTTGGAAGAACAACATTGTTTACGTAGTTTGTACTTCCTATTAATCCATCTTCTTCTCCACTAAAATGAATAAATTTGATGGAGTATTCTGTAGTTATATTTTCTAAAAGACGCGCGACTTCCATAATAATAGCTGTTCCAGTTCCATTATCGTTTGTTCCTGTTCCTGACCTAGTATCATAATGACCATCAATAATTACATAAGTATTTGGATAAACGCTCCCTTGTTTCGTAATTATTAGATTGTAATCATCTTGCGCTGCATAGTTAAAAGTGTCAATTTCAATGTCTGAATAACCATAGTTGGTGTATTTTTCAACGAGCCAATCTAATGTGTTTTGTAATGCCGGAGTTCCATGTTCTTTAATCCCTAAGTTTTCAAATTCAACCAAGTATTTGTGTATAGTGTCTGAAGAGTAGTTGTTTACAATATCACCATAAAAATTATTGTAAGATTGTGCATTAACAATCGTTCCGATAAAAATGGAAATGAGAGTCAAGAATGTTTTTAAGCTTTTCACAAGAAGTAGTTTTAGAATTTAAAATTAAGCAATCTCTATTGAAATTTTTATTTCAATTTTTAAACAGCAGGTATGATTGAGTTAAGAAATTAAATTAGGGTAATTCGGCTTTGGCTTTTTTGTTATCTTTACATTCCTCTCAAAAAAATAATAAATGGCAGAAGTAGCGGAAGCGAAAGATAAGGTGTTGAAAGATGTTTCTTTAGAAGCGTTTCGATTAATGAGTACAGCGAAAGCATTAACAGAATTATACGAAGAAAACAAAGCTGTTTGCTCTAAATATGTGCATGCAACTTCTAGGGGGCATGAGGCTATTCAGTTGGCTTGTGGATTACAATTAAAGCCACAAGATTTTATTTTTCCTTATTATCGTGATGATAGTATTTTATTAGGAATTGGAATGACTCCATTTCAATTGATGCTGCAAGTTTTGGCAAAAAAGAGCGATCCATTTTCTGGAGGAAGAACCTATTATTCTCATCCAAGTTTAAATGATGCGGATAAGCCAAAAATTCCGCACCAAAGTTCTGCTACAGGGATGCAAGCAATTCCAGCAACAGGTGTTGCAATGGGAATTCAGCATAAAGAAAAATTAGGAATGGCTGAAGATTACAAAGGAGAAAATCCTGTTGTAGTTTGTAGTTTAGGAGATGCTTCTTGTACAGAGGGAGAAGTTTCTGAAGCTTTTCAAATGGCAGTTTTAAAACAAATGCCAATTATTTATTTAGTTCAAGATAACGAGTGGGATATTTCTGCAACTTCAGAAGAAACTCGGGCACAAGATATAACACATTACGCTAAAGGGTTTAAGGGTATGGATGTTAGAACCATTGATGGAACTAACTTTCAAGAATCTTACGATACCTTTAACGAAGTATTAGCTATAGTTCGTAAAGAGCGTAGACCATTTATTATTCATGCTAAAGTTCCCTTGTTAAACCACCATACTTCTGGGGTGCGTATGGAATTTTATAGAAATGATAAAGAAGAATTGGCAGAAGCTTGGGCAAAAGATCCATTTCCAAAATTAGTTGATGCCTTGGTTAAACAAGGTGTGGATAAAACAGAATTAGAAAAGATAGAAAATGAAGCTAAGGAAATAGTTGCTAAAGATTACGAATTAGCTTTAAAAGAAGAAGATCCAAAACCAGAAGACTTATTAACGCATTGTTTTGCACCAACTCTAGTTACTGAAGAGAAAGGGCAACGAGAGCCTGCAGGAAAAGAGAAGACAGTAATGGTTGATTCTGCTTTGTTTGCTATTCGAGAAATTATGGCAAAACATCCTGAAAGTTTGTTATACGGACAAGATGTTGGAGCAAGAATTGGAGGTGTTTTTAGAGAGGCCGCAACATTAGCTCAGCAGTTTGGAGATGATCGAGTTTATAACACACCTATACAAGAGGCATTTATTGTTGGAAGTACAGTTGGTATGTCGGCAGTTGGTTTAAAGCCAATAGTTGAGGTTCAATTTGCTGATTATATATGGCCTGGTTTAAATCAGTTGTTTACTGAGGTGGGTAGATCTTATTATTTATCTAACGGTAAATGGCCCGTAAGTATGATATTAAGAGTGCCTATTGGAGCTTATGGTTCTGGTGGTCCATATCACTCTTCAAGTATAGAATCTATTGTTACCAACATTAGAGGAGTAAAAGTGGCTTACCCAAGTACAGGTGCTGATTTAAAAGGTTTAATGAAAGCTGCTTATTATGATCCAAATCCAGTAATAATGTTGGAGCATAAAGGGTTATATTGGAGTAAAATTAAAGGTACTGAAGGTGCTATGACGGTTGAGCCAGATGAGGATTATGTAATACCTTTTGGTAAAGCAAGAACAGTTTTAGCAGCTCCTAAACAAGAGAATTCTGTGGCAATAATTACATATGGAATGGGAGTTTACTGGAGTGCAGCTGCAGAAAAAAACTTTAAAGGACAAGTAGAAATTATCGATTTAAGAACATTGAATCCGTTGGATGAAGAAGCAATGTATGCTGCTGCAAGAAAACACAATAAAGTTTTAGTTGTGACAGAAGAGTCTGTTGAATGTTCTTTTGCTTTAGGGATAGTTGCTCGTATTCAGAAAAACTGTTTTAAGGATTTAGATGCTCCAGTAGAAATTATTGGCTCTGTAGATACACCAGCAATTCCGTTGAATTCTATTTTAGAAGAAACTCTATTGCCTAATGGTGCTAAAGTTTCTGAAGCTATTAAGAGTTTGTTGAATTACTAAACTATTTTGTCATTCCGATTGGAGCGATAGCGGAATTGAGGAATCTATTGAGTTTTGTACTGCAAAGTAAAAATATACCTCGGCTCCGCTCGGGATTACAAATGCTTGAATCTAATGTATTAACTTAAATTATTAAGGGCGTTTTAACAGGCTATCCACTATATCTTTTTTTGAAATAAAAAAAGGATGTCACTCCTATCCTTAACGCAAAAAAACAGGTTAAATTATATGCTTTTAATCGTGTTAATTATACGGTAAATAACTATTTTTAACGCATCAATTTTCTAAAACACATTCTCCTACTTTTCGTTTTTCTGAATGTATTTCAGTAATTTTCTTTTCGTCAAAACTATGCTGATGTAGAATTCTGTTTAGTAGATAGTTTAGATTTAGATTTCCTCACAAAAGGGAACAAAAAAATAATAGAGACTTCTTAAAAGAATATTATAAAGCCAAAGATGATACCAGCAAAATAAATGCATTAAATAATATTTGTAAAAATATGATACACAATGATTGGCGCAAGTACTAATTCTATCAAAACGGAATAATTCAAAAGCGCTTATTACAAATCCTTTTTCCTCAATTAAAAAAGCCTTATATTTTCTATGGCTGATGCCTTTAACAATATTGGATATGTTTATTCTAATCAAGGGAATATCGCTAAAGCGTTTGAGTACTGCTATAAATCGCTTAAGCTATAGGAAGAAATAGGGAACAAACTAGGATTAGCTTCTTCCTTAAGTACTATTGTAGGAGTAAAAATAGACTAATGAACGTTGGCAGATTCGGAAAAGCACTTGCAAAGAAGTTTGAAATTAGCTCTTGAACTGGGTTCTCTTCGGTGGATCTCAACATCCTCCGCCCAGTTAAGCCAATTAGCTAAAAAAACAAGCTAAGCACGAATTTGCGCTACAAAAGTATGAGCTACACATACAAATGAGAGATAGTATGAATAATGAAGCAACTCAAAAAGCAACTTCCCAACAAGAAGCTAAATATGAATAGGAGAAACAAAAAACCATTGATGATTCTGCGCATGATAAGTTGTTGGCAATAGAAGAAGCCAAAGCCAAACAAAAAGTAATTACCATTACTATAGGAACTTAATTAGGCTTAGTTGTTCTCTTTTTAATAGTTGTGTTTAATCGTTTACAAGTTACTAAAAAGCAAAAGTTAGTAATTGAGGAGCAAAGAGCTTTTGTAGAATATGCCCATAAAGAAATACGAGAGTCTATTAATTATGAAGATCCTATTCAACGTAGTTTTTTAGCTAAAGATGAACTGCTCAATAACAACTTAAATTGCTATTTTGTTTTCTTCCAACCAAAAGGTGTAGTAAGTGGAGACTTTTATTGGGCAGGTAAATTGGCTAATAACAATTTTGCAGTAGTTAATGCAGATATTACTGATCATGGAGAGCCAGGAGCAATTATGAGTATTTAAATATCTCTTCTATAGAAAAAGAAATTGATAATAAACTGGTTCAGCCGGCTGATATATTTAACCATACTCGAAATACCATTATAGATCGCTGAAGTAAAGATGGTTCCGAATAAGGAGGTAAAGATGATATGGATGCTAGTATGATTTTTTTTCTATTTTAATAATAAAAAGTTTAGTTATACGGCAACTCAAAACCCTATTTGGGTAATTCATAATAATAAATTGGCCAAAATTAAGGGAGAAAAAATGTCAATGGGTAAGCATGAGAATGATACTGTTCCTTTTGTTGGTGGAGAGTTTAAAACCCAAAAAGGAGATGTTATTTAGACAATAACTGATGGTTTTAAAGATCACTTTGGAGGAGAAAAAGGAAAGAAGTTTAAGGTAAGACCTTTTAAAGGGTACTTAATCTTTATTGTTCATTTACCAATTTAAGAACAACGAGAATAACTATAAAAAATATTTACTAATTGGAAAGGTGATGAAGATCAGGTGGATGATGTGTGTTATCGTTGTGAGGATATGATTTGTATAAAAAATTTGTAAATTTGTTAGTATGATTAAACAGTATTTATTTTCAATATTTTTATTAACCTCTTTAATTAGTTTTTCTCAAGAAGAAGATTCTTATGTGTATGGAGATAATTCTTCATCTGCTAAGTCAGCTAGCACTACTAAAGATACTAAAGGATTTGATTGGAGTAGAACAACTATTGGAGGTGGATTAGGATTAACTTTTGGTGATATTACTGTAATTGAAATTGCACCCAATTTTGGTTATTACCTTACAGATCAAATACTAGCTGGTGTTGGTTTAAATTATACTTACTATGCAGAGAAAAGAGTGAATTTTAGCACCAGTATATACGGAGGAAGAGTTTATGGGGAATATTTAGTGCCTAATATGCCATTATTAGCCCATGCTGAAGTTGAATTGATTAACCTTGAATGGTCAGCTACTGAACGTAAAAATATTGTAAATGTTTATGTAGGTGGTGGTTTAAAACAAGATTTGGGAGGTGGTTCTTATGTTTATATACTTGGACTATGGAATCTTAATGAAACTAAAGAATCTGTTTTAATACAACAACCAAACCCTGTAATAAGAATTGGTATTGCCATTGGATTGTAAATTCTTAATTTGGTTAAATGAAATTTTTTCTATTATTCATTCTAACTTCTCTTTCTCTTAGTGGTTTTTCTCAAAAAACTCAACAGGATATTTATCCTTTTCAAAAGCAATTTTCTAAGGCTTATATTCAATACACTGATGTTCCTAAAGGAATATTAGAGGCTGTTGCATTTACAACTACTCGAATTAATCATATAACCAATGCTACAAAAAGTTGTGTTGGAGTACCAAAGGTTTATGGTGTAATGGGTCTCACTCTTAATGGTCAAGGTTATTTCAAAAATAATTTGAAATACGTATCTAAAATTTCAAGAATTTCTATTGATGAGATTATTGCAAATCCTGAGAAAAACATATTAGCTTTTGCTGCGGCTTTTCATAATGAATTAAGTTTATTAGAAAATACAATAAATAAAGCTGAAGCTTGGTCTCATCTACTTACGAAATTAAGCGAATTGCCAAGTGATGGATTACATCAGAATTATGCATTAAACGCTCATCTATATGCTGTTTTTTCTTTTATGAACAATAAGAATAATCAACTAACTTATCAGTTTCCAAACCCTAAATTAGATTTAGTTGAAATTTTTGGAGCGGCTAATTTAAAAGTTTTAGAAGCCTCTAACATAATTATTACAGATAATAAAATAGTAAATGAAGAAGGAGAACTGTTTGTTGAAACTGAAATGAAGAAGTCGGTTGATTACGCTTCGGCTATTTCTGATTTTACAATTTGTAATTTTAGTTCTAGAAGTGGAACTGCTATTTCTGCAATAACTATCCATACGATACAAGGGAGTTATGCAGGAGCTATTTCTTGGTTTAAAAACTGTAGTGCTAATGTTTCGGCACATTATGTTTTAAGATCATCGGACGGACAAGTAACGCAGATGGTTTTAGAGTCAGATAAAGGATGGCATGTTGGTAATGAAAATCCGTATACTATTGGACTAGAGCATGAAGGGTTTGTGAATGATTCATCGTGGTACACTACCGCAATGTATCAATCATCAGCAAACTTAGTTAAAGATATCACTCAAAGTGGGTATGGAATAAACTCTTTAAGAACGGCTTATTTTCCTTGGGCAGCAACAACAAATTATAATGTTTCAAGTATTCCTGGTAGTTGTGTGAGAATTAAAGGTCATCAACATTTTCCTGGTCAATCACATACTGATCCAGGAGTTAATTGGAATTGGAAGTATTTTGATAATTTAATTAATGAATCCACAACAAGTATTAGTAGTTATACTTCTAGTTCTGGAAATATTACAGACTTAGGAGGTGCTGGAAATTATACCAATGATGAAAGAACATTACAATTGATTCAACCAACAAACGCATCTTCAATAGCTTTAACGGTTAATGAGTTTGATTTAGAAGCTGGTTGGGATTACTTGTATGTTTATGATGGAAGCACGATTTATGATCCTGTAATTGGTATTTATGATGGAACAAGTATGCCGTCAACAATTAATATAAATGGAGGTTCTGTTTTAATTGAATTTAGAACAGATTGTGCAACAACCGCTGCTGGTTTTGATATTAGTTGGAATGCAGTAGTAACTGGTGTAAATAATATTGTAGAAAACTCATTTAAGGTGTATCCAAATCCAACTAAAGATCAATTAACTGTTCAATTTAATGCTATAAAAACTGGGGAGATTATTATTACTGATATAGCAGGAAAAAGGGTTTTAGAAAAGAGTTTTAATACAACTCAAAAAATTTCTATTTCAGTAAGTAAAATTGCCAATGGTATTTACTTCTTACAAATTGGAAGTAGGGTTGTTAAGTTTGTTAAGGAGTAGTTCTTAAATAAAAGTGTACCACCAAGCCCACCAAATAAAAATGCCTTGAAAAGGTATTCTTAACCATAAAACCCAAATAGGCATTCCTTTGTTTGGCTTTGTAGAGCTTAAATGGTAAATGTTTGCAGGAAAAATGAGAATAAGTAATGTTATTATTCCCCAAGCCGCATAGGTTGAATAGGGAGGGTAAAATAGCAGTAATCCTAAAATTATTTCTGCGGCACCGCTGATAAAATTCATTGCTTTATGCCAAGGGATATAAGGAGGGATAACCTTTAAGTAAAATCTTGGATTTACAAAGTGATAAACACCAGCAATTACATATAAACTTGCCATTATGTATAAAGTGATTTCTTTCAAATTATTATTCTGTTATATTTTCTATTATAATCCAAGGTTTACTTTTGAGTTGCAACTTTTTTAACACATTCGGCAGTATGAATACCTATTTTCAGATTAATGTCTTCATTGTAATAATTGATGGTGTTACTCATAAATCAAAGGTTTAGAAATTAAATATCATCAAATTCCTCGAACTCTTCTGCCTCAGGTTTTGCTATTTTATCAATAAACCTCCCTAAACCTTTTTTCTTTTTCTTCTTTTTGGGAGGGATAGCTTTTTTCTTTACGCTTGCCTTTTTTACTGCAGGTTTTTCATCCTCTTCCCATTCAATTTCAAAAGTATCATCTTTTGGCTTTTTTTTTATGTTACTTGTTGTAGCGTCTTTTTTAAACCATCCAAATTCTTTGTTTAAAATTTTTTTCAGGTTTCTTTTTTCTTTTTTCAAGTCTTCTTTAAAACTATCCTTTAACCCTTTAGTGTCGTATTTTATATTATAATCATCTAGCGTTCCAGTCAGATGTAAGAAAAGGCTTGTCTTGCCCAAACCATCATCTTCTATTTGTCCGAATTCGGTATTTTCTTGTTTATTTTTCTGGGCTTTACCCCAAAGAACGGCACTCATTAAAACTTTAAAGTGATAATCAATTTCATTATTAAAAGTATGAGTTCCAGAAAAAGTTAAATCCAATGCATTAGATTTTATTTTTGTTTGAGGAATGTGAACAGTTTCATTTTTTATTTCAATTTGAGTTTCTAAGCTATTGAATTTGATGTGCTCCAATTCTTTTACTTCAATGTATTTACTTAATGCTAAAATGGGTTTGTAATTAATCAGTTCTCCATTTTTAATATAAACATCTGCTAACACATATATTTTATCTTTTTTTACTTTTAACTGTTTATCAAATACCGAAGCAAACTCAATAGAGGTTGAAGTTTTTCCTTTAAGGTTTTCTGCACTTATCGCTTTTTGTCCAAAGTTTTCGAATTGATAAAATAGCTCATAAACATCTATTTTATCTGTTTTAACTTTACTTGTTATTAAAACCTCTTCACCTTTAGAATCATCAATGGCTAAATTCCCGTAAACCTTACCATTCATTGAGTGGAATGATATATTGGTTGCGGTTAATACCTTGTCTTCTAATTGTATTTTTCCTTTAAAATTGGTGGCATTAAATTTTCGAAACTGGAAAGTATCAATAGTTACTTTAAAGTTCAATATCACTTTATCTGGCAGGTTTAAAGTATATGTGGATGAATTATCTGTTGTATTGGTTAGTAAATCATCCAATACTAGTTTGTTGGTGTGGCAGTTCGTTTTAATAGCTAAATATTCGTTTTCTACAAATAAGAAAGCCAATAGGTTTTTGAACTTTCCATCCAATTTAAAATTGCTGTTATTGATATCAAAGTTTAGCGAATCAATGTCAATATCATTGTTGTTAAATTTAAATGTTCCATTAATTTTTTTAACGGTGTTTGGGTTGTTTTCTAGTTTTAGCTTAGCATTGGTTAATCGAGCATTCCCTTTGGCATCTAGTTTCCTTAATTCGCTCGCTTTAATGTTGCTTAATTCATTTATTTGACCCTTGTATTGCAAGTTGATTTCTAAATTTCCTTCGGCAGCTTCTAGGGTGTCTAATTTAAAGAATTCTTTAGCTGTTTTAAGATCAACATTAGCTTTAGAATTGAATTTTATATGTGGATTGTTAAAATTAGATATAAGGCAGTTTCCTGAAATTTTACCAGCGCCAAAATTGGCGTTTACTGAATCAATTATTAGTAGAGAAGTGTTTGCTGAGTTGTCATACCCATTAGTGAAAGTTCCGTTCATGAAAATGTTTGTAAACGATTTGTTAGATATTTTCTCAGTAAAAGTTCCTTGTCTTAATTGAAAATCAGCATTAAATTCAGGTGTTTTTTTAATAGAGTACTCTCCAAATATAGTTGAGTTGTAGGTGATATTTCCATTGGTTTTGTATGTTGATAAAGTCTCTCTGTTTTTTTTAGGGAGTAATGAAAATAAATCCTTTATTGCAATGTCTTTTCCTTTAGATTGTAGATTTAGCTTTACACCAACTTTTTGATTTACAACATTACCGGTCAGATTAAATTTCAATTTTTCAATATCAATTTCACCTTGGTTGATTTGATAAATTTTTGTGGTTTGATTTACCGCTAAAGAGGTATTAATAATAACACTTTTGTTTTTTATAATTGATTGCTCATTTTCATTGATTTGATGAATCATTAAATTGGCTTGGGTTTTTAATGTGAATTCATCTTGAGAAAAATTTCCTGATAACGAAAGCCCAACCGCTTCAATACTCATGTCAACATTTTTGTACTCGTTTAATAGATAAAAAGTAACGCCTTTTAAACTTAATTTTTCTAGGGCTATAGAAAGTTGATTCTCAGAAGCTCCAGATTCTTTCCAAAAATGATAATTATCCTTTCCGTATTTGTCAATTTTCAAGTTTACAATTCCATCCTCAATCTTAACAGTTTTAATTACGTAGTTTTCATTTAAAATGTCAATAATATTAAATTGTAAATAAATTGATTGTGCTGAAAATAATGTTCCTTTTCTATTTTCTTTAATAGCATCTTTAGCTGTTACTTTCTGAAATTCTAAAGAGGCATAAGGAAATTGCTTAAGTACAGAAAATTCAACATTTTTAACATCAATTTCAGTAGCAATACTATTGTTAATTTGTTGAATTATATAGGCTTTTATCTTACTCTCATAAAGTGTGGAAAATATAATGCTTATCACTACAAATATTGCAATGATAACGCCAAAAGTTATTGATATGATTTTTATTTTTTTCAACTATATTTTTTGAAGTCAGATTTTTAATTCAATTTAGAGGGGTTTATTTATAATATATTATTCAATATTCACATTCATTAAACGTAAAGTTTAAAATTCTATTTTATATCATTACAAATAAGGTAGTAAAATAGAAACTTATTAGCAGATAGATGTTTATTCATATCACTCTGATTGTCTCTTAAAAAAGAGATGTAATATATCAACTTTTATAAAAGTTTTCACTCCTTATAGCACTACAAACTAATTGTCTATTAAGCATCAATAAACCCTAGTAAATGTTTATTGAATTAAATTAATTTTAAAAAAAGTAGGGTACTTTAGAATTAGTTCGGTGTAGAGATGTAACTAATACAAAACCGAAAATTTAAATTATGAAAAACAAAATGAAATTAATAGGATTAATGGCAATTGCGTCAGTTGTAAGTTTTACCTCTTGTAAAAAAGAGTCAGTAAATACGCTTGACCCAATGAGTGCAGAAATTACTAGTGAAGAACCAAATTTTATATTAGCGAATGCCGGATATCAGACGGAAGTTACCAATGAATTGTTAAGTGAAAATGGGGAAGAATATTATAGTGAAGGCTCTATTGAATATAGATCTGGTAGTGAAATTTTGGCAGTTGTAAATTTTAATCCAAATTCAAATATAAAAGCTACCTTAATAAAGAATGGGGTTTCATCAGAGTTCGATCTTAAGAAGAAAAAAACATTCTCTAAATATAAAAAAGTAATTGTGAAGCCTTTAGTTAAAACTAATGACTGTAAATATATTGTAGAAGGAATTATCAAGTATTATGATTCTAAGACGGGCTCATATTTAGCAACAATAGATTATGGAAGTGGAACTTGTGATGAATGGGCTACTAAAACATGGGCCGCAGGAAGTGAAGGTGGCAAAAGTTGGCCTGCCGGAAGCGATACTTTCAGTTTAGATAAGTCGAAAAAAGGAGGGGAAAAATAGTTAACAATATCCAATAGTATGGTCTACTTTTATCAACTTCGTAAAAGTTGACCATACTAATTACTAGAGCAAGTATCTTTTGACAAAAAAAGAATTTAAAATAATATATGATTTATATTTTGATGCTATCAGAAGGTATATCTATTATAGATCTGGCAATGAAGAATTAGCTACAGATATTGCTCAAGAAACATTTATTAAAGTTTGGGAAAAACAATTTGAATACCACCCAAATAAAACAAAAAGTTTATTGTACAAAATTGCTTTAGATAAGTACATTACTCAATATAGAAAAGGTAAAGTTGAAGCTAAATATTTAAATGAACTTAAATTTAATTTTACAGAAGAGGTATCAACTAATTATTTAGAATACCAAGAGTTACAAGTTCATTATGAAAAAATATTAGCGAAACTACCAGAAAAACAACGAGAAGTTTTTTTAATGAGTCGCTTAGAAGAATTATCATATAAAGAGATTGCAGAACGATTAAAAATAGGTGTTAAAGCAGTAGAAAAAAGAATGAGTTTGGCATTAGGAGTATTAAAACAAGAAATTAAAGTATAAATGAACAATGATAAAAATAGAGTAGATCAAGAAAATTCTGAACATTCAGATTTCTTTAAAAACGTAGAAATACCTTTTACAAAAAGTAAAGAAGATATTTGGGATATACTTTCTGATAACCTAGATTCTGGTGTTTCTGTTCCGCCTAAAGGAAAACTGATATCCATGGTTTGGTATAAGGTTGCTGCGGCTGTTCTTATTCTTTTCATGGCGAGTACTTCTTTTATGAAACTGCATACAATAACTGTTATTTCTGAAAAAGGAACTCATACAAGTCATATTTTACCTGATGGTTCATTAGTAGAGTTAAATGCAGCTACAACAATATCTTATCATCCTTATTGGTGGAGTATTAGCAGAGCTGTGGACTTAGAGGGTGAGGCATTTTTTAAAGTAAAAAAAGGAAGTAAATTTATTGTAGAATCAACATTTGGAAATACAAAAGTACTTGGTACTAGTTTTAACATATATGCTAGAAATAATGAATATAAAGTGTTTTGTAAAACAGGAAAAGTTAAAGTTTCTAACACTGATTTAACAGTTAAATTAATAATTACGCCTGGTGAGATGGCTGTTTTAAACTTTGAAAATAATACAGGAGAAATTGAAAACGATTTATTAGATAATATCATTTCTTGGAGACTAAATGAGTTTTATTTTGAAGCTAAACCTTTGGCTGATGTAATTAAAGAGATTGAAATACAGTATAACGTAAATATAAGATTAGAGGGTGATGATTTAGAACATTTGATTTACTCTGGTCGATTTACAAAAAAAGGTAAAGTAGCTGTTCCTCTAGAATTAATTTGCCAAAGTTTTAATCTTAATTTTATATCTTCAGGTAAAAACGACTATAACATATCAACGAATAATTAGTGTGGAAAAGGAATAATTTCAGTTTACTTCTAATTTTGTTACTTGTTTTATTTGCTACTAGTATAACCAGTGCTCAGCAAGTTGAAATAAAGGCAAAAAATCAGCCACTCAATAAAGTACTTATTGATATGGGTAAAAATTATAATGTCCAATTTTCGTTCAGTGATCAATTATTATCGGAGTGTTTTATTTCGGATAATAAAACATATGAATCTCCTTTAGATGCAATAACCGAATTAGTTAAAAACTGCCAACTCACCTTCAAAATAAATGAAGGTGTTTTTGTTATTTATAAACCAACTTTTCAAAAAAAAACGGATAAAAAAACATTAAAAGGAATCATAATTGATGTAATTAATGGTGAAGCCTTACCTTATGCTAACATTCAAATTAACTCTACAGCCATAACTACCGATAGTAAGGGGGGATTCTCGTTCAAATCACAAGATTCTTCTTTTCTCATAAATGTGTCCTATGTAGGATATTATTCAAAAGATACTTTGGTTAACGGTGTCTCCTTACTTAAGATTAAATTAACTCCTTCTACAGTGGGATTACAAGAGTTTGTCGTTAGCTCCAATTCGGACATGCAAATTGCTACAACTGGCAAACGCTCAGGTTTAGTTAAAGTTAATGCTAAAGTTGCTCAATTCCTTCCAGGAAATAGATCTAACACGGTATTTAATATCCTTCGTTTGCAACCAGGAATACTGGCTGCAGGAGAGCAGTCTAACGATTATTTACTCTGGGGATCTTACAAAGGGCAAACACAAATAATTTTTGATGGCATCACATTATTTAATATAGGAAGTACAAATGACAATATTGGAGCCATAAATCCATTTATTGTAAAGGATATTGAAGTTTATAAAGGGGGGTACAATTCTCAATTAGGAGATAGAGCAGGAGGTGTTGTAAATATAACAGGAGCCATAGGGCAATATCAGAAATTCAGTTCTCAGATTTCAATTGATAACCAACTAACCAACGGTTCGATAAATATTCCTCTAGGTAAAAAAAATGTACTTCAATTTATGTTCAGAAAATCCTATTTCGATTTGGTGGATATCAAAAGTGATAAAGAGTATGACGATTCATATACCATTGACCAAAAATTTACCGATGTTAATTTTAAGCTAAGTGGTTTCGGAGATAATGGAGATCAATATTCCATCAGTTTATTAGGTAATAAAGATGATGTGGCTTATGACGTAGCGGATAAAAAGAATGACCTATTTTCGCGTTATCACAAAAGTAAACAAGATCAATATGGGGGGGCAGTCTATTATGGTAAAAGTTGGAAAAGGTTAGGTAAAACAAATTTTACCATAGCACACTCAAACTTAATTATCAACTCATCTGATTCTCAAAAGTATAGTGATTCGCTACAAAAAAGTGTACCAACATATAACTATTCAAATGTAACTAATGGAGTATCCGAAACTTCTTTAAAAATTCACCATTATTTACCCACTTTTCGAAACCAAACATGGTTGTTTGGTTTCGGTTTAATTAACAATGAAACAACTTTTGTTGGCAATACAAAATTAGTTGAAACAATTGCAAATAGAATTAATGGTTTTTTAAAAAATGATATTTCTGTTACCAAGAAAATTAGCATTGAACCTGGAATTAGAGTAGACTTTCCTTTAAACATTAAAAAAGTTTATTTACAACCACGTATTAATGTGGTTCTAAAACCTTTAAAATATTTGAAAGTGAATTTAGCAGCAGGTATATATCATCAATTTCTTATAGAACATCCAATTTTTGATAGTATTGGTAACAACTATAATAATTGGGGAATTACTGATGGAGCATTTAATCCAGTAATTAAAGGAATACACTACGTTTCTGGTATTTCATATGCTAAAAATGGCATAGCTTTAGGTTTGGAAGGGTTTTATAAGACTAATGATAATTTATCTCGAGTTACTGTTCAAGCAAATTCATTAAATCTGACATTCGCTTATGGCAAGAGTAAAAGTATAGGCTTAGATTTTTTTCTTAAAAAGAAGGTGAATCAACATCAGTTTTGGCTCGGTTACACTATAAGTAAAACGGAAGAACTTTTTACAAACTTCAGAAATAAAAATTTTCAATCTGCCCCACATGATCAAAGACATGAGCTAAAAGGAGCTGGGTTATTTAATTTTGATCCCTTTTATTTATCATTCAATTATGTATATGGTTCCGGTTTAATAAATAGTGAGCAGCTTTCTTCATCAGGTAAAATAATACCTTACAATAGGTTTGATTTAGCACTAATATATCGATTTAATATAAAAAAGTATAAATTAGAGGCTGGTGTATCTATACTTAATATGCTCAATAATTTTAACGTTCGATATAATAACTTCTCAAGCTTTCCGAACAGTGAAACGGTTTATCAGCAAGCACTCCCTTTTACCCCAACATTGATGCTGAATTTTTTATTTTAGTATAATTAGAGTAATTCTTATAAATTAATAATTGGGTAGAATAAATGATTAGTTATATCATAATATTATGGTAGTTAGTGTTTTTTGCATGAGCGATACTGGTTAGTTAAAGGCTTGCTTGTAGTTGAATGAATCAAGAAAGCGAAGTCTTCTTAAGTATTTAATTAGTAGTGTGTGAGTTGATTGTTTTTTTTGTTTAACTTTATCAATAAATTATTAAACAATAAGCTATGGATATTGAAAACGTTATTACTCATTACAGCGAGTACGTCTTAAAACACAACAAGAGGCCTACTAATGTTTATAATTTTTGTGAACACTTAAAAATTGATGAAGATCAGTTTTATGCTCATTTTTCTTCTTTTGAGCAATTGGAATCTAGCATGCTGTCAAGAATGGTGGACAATGCCGTTGCATTAACAGTAAAAGATAACGAGGAAAATGAAGCTGAAATTGATGCTAAGCATCAATTGCTTACCTTTTATTTAACATTAGTAGAGGTTTTTAAATCCAACCGATCATTGGTTCTTTTTTTATTGCCCCAATGCAAAAATGAAATGGCTTCTTTAAAAAAGCTTCATAAAAGTAGAGAACGGTTTTTTAGCTTTATTGCTACACTTGATATCTCGTTGGATTTAATGTCGTTTATTCCTGATACGAGTGTTAAGGAAAAAACGATTAAAGCAGCAGCATGGCTGCAATTTATTTCTATCCTTAAATTTTGGCTTCAAGATAACTCTAAAGGATTTGAAAAGACTGATATTTTTATCGAAAAATCGCTTAAATTTAGTTTTGAGCTTTCTGAGTCTAACGTGTTAAATAGCATTGTTGACTTAGGAAAATTTATGATGAAGAAGAAATGAAAACAATCGATAAAATACCCACAACAAAAATTCAGAGGGCCTCAAAAATGTTGAAGTTCGGATCACAGGTAGGTGCAAATTATATTAAGTATTTTGGAGAGAAATTGGTTTCAGACCCCGTAATTGCTAAAACACGATTAGACGAAGCAAATGCAGAAGATATTTATAATGGACTGAGCGAATTAAAAGGAAGTGCCTTAAAGGTTGCTCAAATGATGAGTATGGATGAAGAACTTCTTCCAAAAGCATTTGTAGAGAAATTCTCTTTAGCTCAATTTAGTGTTCCTCCATTGTCAGCTCCATTATCCAAAAAAGTTATTTCAAAAGAGTTGGGAGGTGATCCCAAAAAGAAGTTCGATAAAATTAATTATACAAGTTCCTATGCTGCTAGTATTGGTCAAGTTCATGAAGCTTGGATTGCTGACCAGAAATTTGCCCTTAAAGTCCAATATCCTGGTGTTGCAGAAAGTATTTCTTCAGACCTAAATTTGATTAAACCCTTTGCGCTTCGAATGTTTAACTTGAAAGGTGCAGACGTAGAGGACTATTTTTTAGAGGTTAAAAATAAGCTGTATGAAGAGACAAATTATGAATTAGAGTTAGCTCAGCTCAATGAAATTTCAGCTGCATGTAAGCATATCGATGGGCTTATTTTTCCAAAAGCGTTCAAAGAATTTTCATCCAAAAATTTGTTAACAATGGAATGGATGGAGGGGTTTCATCTTTCAGAATATACTCAATCAAAAGCTTCTATTGAAGAACGTAATGAGGTGGCGCAAACCTTGTGGGATTTTTTTATGTATCAAATCCACGTTTTACAAAAAGTGCATGCAGATCCTCATCCAGGAAATTTTTTAGTAACTACCAATAATAAATTAATAGCTTTAGATTTTGGTTGTGTTAAAGTTTTGCCAAAAGAATTTTATGATCCTTATTTTGAGTTAACTAAAATGGAGAACATTACCAATTCAAAAAAATTATTGGTTTTATTGGATGAACTTGAAATGGTTTTAGAGGATGATAATTTTGAAGAAAGGAAACTACTAACAGATACTTTTGAAGATGTACTATCTATTTTAAATCGACCTTTTCAGTTTGAAAAATTTGACTTTAGCCAGCCAGCTTTTTTTAATGATTTACTTAAATTAGGAAGTACTTTAAAAGATAATAAACGTTTAAGAAAATTAAATGGAAGTAGAGGTTCTAAACATTTTCTTTATGTTAATCGTACGCTTTTTGGATTGCTTGGATTGATGAATTCTTTAAAGGCAGGTCCAATACAAGTTATGAATTATAAAAAATATAAAGCATGATACTTAATACCACTTATTTAGAAAAAGATGTTGTTAAAAAGATTAATACTCTAGTAGGAGAGCCCTTTTCTTTCCTCAAAAGGATTAAGATGAAAGGTGTTGGCTCTCATCGTATGATTATTGATGATTTTAGTGAAGGGTTTAAGGATTTTTTCACTCAAAATATGAGTTTACGCTATTGTAACTTTGAACTTCGGCCTAATGGAATTATGGTTCATTTTAACCATCAACATGGACGATATTCGTGGGTTATTCCTTATTATCGTTTAAGTATGTTTCGATCAGATTCATTTAGTGTACATGCCGAAGGTGAGTTTCTTCGCATTAGAAAGGATAATAATTTGAAAATAAATTCAAAACTTATCAAACGTATTTTATCGTTAAAGGAGATAAATGTGAGAGAATTTAGACCAATTGATTGATGCTGGTTAGGAAGACTCACTTTTAAGTAATTAATATTATAAGCTAAAGTTTAGTTAATTTTAGGTTCTATTTTCATATATAAAAAAGTATGAATCATTGATCTAGGTTTTGTTAATTTAGTTCGTACTTCATTTAGTAAAGTTTGAAAGTTTATTTTAAGCTCATTACTTGTAGTAGAATTACCTATACAGTTTTTTTTTACTTGTTATTCTTTGTATAGAGTTTATGTTTGAGTTAAACAAGTCTATGTTTCCGTGTTTTGTTAACTATACTAAAACGGTAACAGTTCCTTATATTTCATAAGTTTTATCTACATGATTATAAGTCATTTCGCCTTTTCTAATTGAGATTTTTATTTTGGCTTCAGATCAGAATAAATATCAACCTCTAACAACAGTTCATACTTAGTTTATTATTTAAATTGGGTTTTTTATATGAAAAGAATAGTTTAGAAGTCAGAGTAACAATTCTACAGGTATATAAAATTGGTTGAAGTTAGGTTTTATAAAATTCTAATAATGGTAATTAAAAAAGCAGAAGGCTAACTTCTGCTTTTTATTTAATAATTTATATCGTTAATAACTACATGATTATTATCTTCTTGATAATCGTATTTGTCTCAGTTTTGAGACTTACAAAATAGATGCCTTTTTCTACATGCTGTAGATTTAGATTGTAATTATTGTTTCCATTTCCAGTTTCTTTATTATAAACAATCTGTCCTGTTAAACTATATATTTTAACAGAAAATTTTTGATTAATAACAGAACCTAAATCTAAGGTGAAGAGCCCTCTATTTGGATTTGGATAAATAGATATTTCAACTCTTGTACTCTCTGAAATTCCAACAGTAGTAGTAATGTTTACATCAAAGTTGCAATCGTTAGTATTTCCACATTCATCTATAGCACTAATTACAACATTAACAAGGCCTATATTCTGTATGGTTCCAGCTGTTGGAGATTGAGTTATAATCATGTTTGCTAAACTTGAACAGTTATCTGAAATAGAGGATAATCCCGTATAGTCTAATAGTACAGAACTTGTTCCATTAGATGCAATCTGATTTTGAGTTAGAGGGCAAGAAATTGTTGGGGTAGTAATATCCTGAATAATGATTGTTTGATCAAAATTTTCAGAATTACCACAGTTGTCTGTTGCAGACCAAGTCCTTGTAATTGTAAATGCATTTGCGCAAGATCCAGAAATTGTAGCATCTATGAAGCTAATATTTAATCCGCTATTTCCGCAAGTTGAAGTTGCAGTTGCATTGCCAGTGTTTGTTGGTAAATTAGACGCATCACATTCAACAGTTACGTTTAATGGTTGATTGGTCCAAGAAATAGAACTTGTTCCCGTAATTGTCACATCAAAATTACAGTTAGAAGAATTTCCACATTCATCAGTTGCTGTTAAAGTAAGGTTTATATTACCCACATTAGCAATAGAACCAATGGCTGGTGATTGAGTTACGGTAATATTTCCAACAGAAGAGCAATTGTCAGAAACTATTCCTGTAGCTGTATAATCACTAAGGGTAGTGCTTATGCCATTAGTTGCATTTTGATTTTGAGTTAGAGGGCAAGAAATTGTTGGGGTAGTAATATCTTGAACACTAATTATTTGATCAAAGTTTTCAGAATTACTACAGTTATCAATTGCAGTCCAAGTTCTAGTAATTGTATATGCATTTGCGCAGGTTCCTGCTGCTGTTAAATCACTATATGTAATATTAAGTCCATTACTAGCACAAGTTGTTGTCGCTGTAGCGTTTCCAGTATTCGTAGGTAAAACAGAAGCATCACATTCAATAGTATTAGCTGTAGGTTGATTTGTCCAAGTGATAGAACTTGGAATTAGATCGATAATATTTACAGTATAATCTTCAACTTCACCAGAACCTGAATCTCCACATGGAAGAGTTTGGGGGTTCCATGCAGAGTCATGTAATCTTACTCTCATTGATGTAGGTCCGTTCGTTGCACCTGATGGTATAGCAATTGAAAGAGTATAAGGGCTTCCTGTTCCGGCTCCTTGAGGGAAGGTGAATTCTTCACCTGGATCTGATAGATCATAATTTTGATTAAAATCGATCCATACTTTAACTTCATTTGTGGCATATGCGTCAGTATAAGTAATTTCAAAACTCTCTGAAGTACCTTTTGTTAAATCAGTAGATATTGCAGTGTAATCAACATATCCACTAGAAGCTGAAGTGTTATTTATCGTTCCAAAGTTTACATTAGTTATATGTTCATAGGCAATTGATGTTGAAGATGCATCACAAGGTGCAGGAGAAGAAACATTAATGTAATTGGTTTTAATTTCGGTATCGTTATCGATGCCATTAGAAGCGAACAAGGTTACTGTGTATAATCCAGTATTATCAAATGTCACTTGAGGGTTCTGAGAGTTAGCATTTGTTCCACCTTGATAGGTTACGGTTGCTGGAGAAAACGTCCAGGTCCAGTTTGTTGGAGATAAATTTGTTAGGTCAGTGAAAGTTACTGTTTGAAGTATGTTTGGAGTAAGGTTACTAGCTGAGAAATTAGCTGTAAACAATGCCGCACCATTGAACCCATTTGAAGAAAATAAACCTCTACCAAATGTTGCAGCAATAACTTCATTGTCAGATGTTCTCATTTGTAACATATCAACTCTCACATTAGCTAGTCCAGAACTTGATGCTATCCAGCTTGGTGAACCATCGCTTAAAGCAGCAGTTCCCCAAACACCAACTTCTGTAGCTAGTAATAGTTCGTCATAATTGTTCGGATTAAATAGTGCCCATCTTACTGGCATATCAGGTAAATCACCTTCTTTTGAGCCCCATGTTGTTCCTCCGTTAGAAGTGTACCAAACTGAGTTAATACCGTAATTTGTAAAAGTTACAAGGATTTCATTTTCACTTTGTCCAAGAGCAATACATGAAACCTCTCCTGTTGGAAAAGAAGCACCTGTAATTTCAGTTGAATTTGCAGTACCTTCAGCATTAATTATTTTAAAGACTCTTCCTCCACCAGTTCCAACAAATAGAGTTGTAGAAGTTGTAGTGTATGGCGAAACACTCAAATGTGAAGCTTGAGAGCCCATCGATATAGAAAAGTTTGAAATGTTTGGAGTACCTGTTGCAGATGTTATTCTTTGTATAGTTGAGTTAGATCGAGCCGAATATAACACATCCTGGTTGTCATCATAATCACCAGGATTAATAAAACGGCCAGTTGTTTGGTCATCTTGAATTGAAGAGAAATTATTTCCAGAATTAGTAGACCTTCTCCATGAGTTGTATACGTATGATGTAAATTGATATTGAGGGTTAGTTTGATCAATAAAGCAAAATCCTCCATCTCCACCAGTTGCTTCGGTAGTTGAGTTCATGCCCGCAGAGGTATATTTTTGTGTTCCATTATCTTGTGCTCCAGCTAAAAAATAATTAGTTCCAGCAGTTGGATGTATTGCTCCAGCATAGTATTGAGTAACATTATATCCAGTATTTCTATGGTTAATAGTCGGTGTTCCTGCAGTACCGTTAGATGAGTATGCAACTCCACCATCGTTTCCAAAAAGCACATTGGTGGAAGATCCTGGTTTGTAAACTATAGTGTGTTGATCAGCATGAATTTCTTGATGTCCAAAACCTCCATACCAATGGCTCATCTGAGACCAACCAGCCCCTCCGTTTGTTGTTTTAAATAGATCAATTCCGCCTATCATTACTGTTAATCTGTCATTTGGATCAACATCTAGAGTCAGGTCGTACCAAGCTTGTCCTCTTGTAAAATCACTTGCTGGAATTCCACCATCATCATCATTGGGTTCAGATTGTGTAGCCCATGCAGTTCCATCATTAGTAGTTTGTTTAAAAGCACTTAATACACTTCCTACTTCAAATGCAGCATAAATATAGTTAGCGTCAGAAGGAGCACAAGCTAAATTAACTCGGCCTGAACTTCCATGATTATGTTTAAGAGTAAATGCAGTTCCACTAGTAGAAGAATATATCTTCCCTCCGCCATTTCCATAAGAATTTGCATCAACACCAACCCAAATTTCATTATCAGCAGCAATGTCAATATCTGTTGGTCTTTCTGGATTTCCATTAACATCTGGAAGAACTTGAGTCCAAGAAGCTCCACCATTTGCAGATCTTTGTAAACCTTCACTGTTTCCATGCCATTGACCTTCGTAATAATGAGTAGCAACTGCGGCATAAATAACAGATGTTCCAGTTTCATTTCTTACTACCATGTCATTAATAAAATAAAAATTTGATGTAGAAATGATTTGCGCAAAACTTGTACCTCCATTTGTTGATTTCCAAATGCCTGCACCACGAGTACTGTTTGCTCCAAACCCTTCACCCGTACTAACGTAAATAACGTTATTGTTGTTAGGATCAAAAGCAATTGCAGTTACAGCAATGTTATCCCAAAAATCATTAACGGCCTGCCAAGTAGATCCAACACTAGTAATGTCATTGTTGTACCATAAACCTCCAGTTACACCACCAGCCCAAACTTTATTGGTAGAGATTGGATCCCAAGCCAAAGCTCTGGTTCTTCCAGCAACATTATCTGGACCTCTTTCTACCCAGGGAGCATTTGCTGCACCCGGAAGAGTTGGAGAAGGGTTTTGTTGCATTTGCTTAGTCATTTGCAATATTGGAAACAGCTTTTCAACCTCTGGTCTTCTAAGAATGGGATTCATTGTAGCTAAATAATTTTGTTCCCATGCTAAATCAGGTCTATCCTTTTTAGGAATAGCCTTTAATTCTGTTTCAGTATACTTTTTGTTATTAAAAGGGTGTTCGTTTAAGAAATTTTCATATTCTACTCTTTCCGATTCTGTTACAATAGTTGAATTGTTATTAAAGTTTTGAATGCTAAATAAGGTTATAGTAACTAATGAAATTGTTGATGAGATATAGATTAGTTTTTTTGACATAGTGATTTTTTTTATTTCGATAAAATGAAGTATATTGTTTATCAACTCGTTGAATATAAATTAACTGATTAAAAATAAAAAAACAACATGAAAAAAACAATGCTTTACTGTTTTACTATTGGAATCCTAATTTTTTTATTGATGATTTCGTGTCAACAAATAGATAGTTCTCAAAAATTAGAAGCTGGTATAGATGTGCTTGAGGCATACAAAATCCCTAGATTAGGAGGTGCTTATGGTTCAGAAGGAACTCGAATACTTTTAAAGGTTAGTAAGGATAATACTTATGAAATTATCAATTTAGAGTTTGAATCAAAAATATCAGAGGTATCTATTATTAAGTCAATTAAAGATACGGTATGGGTTGAAAGTTACTTTTATGTAAATAACGAACCTACTAGGGGTATTGAAAATATTGAGAAAAAAGCAGCTTCTAATCAATGCATTTTATATTACAGACAAAGCGGTAAAAAAAGATCGTTTAAGATTCCTTCTTTAATATTAAAGAGGGATTCAGTTTTGTGGAAATAATTGTCATTGAGCTTGTTTCATTGATTCTGGAGTAACAAGAATAAAATGAGCTGTACTTTCATTTTCAGGTGCTAACTTCTTTAGCTCTTTCTGTTCAACACAATGAATTGTTAGAATTTTCAAATCCGGATTTTCTTGTTTTAAATACCACATAATTCCTTCAAAGTTTTTTGAATGACAAGCGCTGTTAAAGTGTATGAATGTACTTCCTTTTCTATGGTTCTTTAATATAAAGTGAGCCATTGTTGCATCTTTAGTTGCTTGGGCTTGAGCTAAATGCTCGCTAGTTATTTTCCCATGATTCTTTATTCTTTTTATTGCCAAATAACCTGGTAAAGATTCATCATATTTAAATGGAATAGGACAAATGAAATTGACTGCTTTTTTGGATAGATTATTAAACGCTTTAAAACCATCTTTACTTACCATTTTTATGTACCTGTTTGGAATACTTGTGGCAATAAAAGGAAGTTGGTAGCTTCTTGCAAAATCCAGCAGTTGACGATACTGACTATGGTTGTTTTCTCCAATATTTACATCTTGATAGAAAGTTGTATAATCAAGGTGTGCACCTAAATATTCATTTATTATTAATTGATTATCAGATTGGTAGGCTTCATTTCCCAAAATAATATCTTCGTTTACTTGCTCAAAAATATCTTTTGTTAATTCATATTCTAGCCAATGATTGATGGGATTGCCATGCCTTTCTCCGAAAAGGATAATATCTGCCTTTCCTGCTTTTTTTAAGATTTTTTCATAGCTAGATTTTCCACCAAGATCATCGAAAACAGCATAAGCTTTTTTTTGAGCTTGAAGGGGGATAATTGAAGCTAGGATAAGGGAAATGGAGACTAGGGCTTTGGTCATTTGAATTGGGTTTTATACAACAAAACTATATTAAAACTATAATATAAAGCAACTTTATTTTAGATACCAATTAATCCAAATAGTTTAACAAGGTTTTAAGTTATTCAATTATAGCAAATTTAGCATTATTTTCTTCTTACGTCATTACGTAGGATGGGGAACGAATAGCGAAGCATTCTTATTGTTAAGTATGAGATTGCTTCGTGGAATTTATCTGGAGGAATAACGGAATTTACCGTTTCGCGCGAAATGACGAAACAGTAAATCCCGTTATTCCATATCCGGAAATATACTGATAAGACATTGGACACGATTAAAGAGCTTTTTACAAATTGATGTATATCAGTTTTTTCGCTCATTATAGTGCTTAAACATTATCTCAATATCTTTATACTTATATAGTTGAGAGCGAATCTTGTTTGAAACTAAAGGGCAGTCATTGAAATAGTGAATAAAGAATTCTCGAAATTCCTTCTCAGAATGTTGAATAGGATTTATAAATTTATGATTCATTTCATTTGAGCCAACACTTTCTTCGAATATTGGAGATTCATCTAATTCTGTATCAATAATATAAAATTCTTTTTCTGATTTTTTTTAAAAAAGATATTTTTCTAAATTTTTGAAGTAGTATAGTTCAATACTTCCGTAAACAATGTTTTTCACAAAATAAGAACGTTGACCTATAGGCCTGATTGATCGGTAGTAAGTATTATCTTTAAAGTATGCAGTAATCTGATCTGGAGATAAAACTTTCTCTTTTTGAGCTGAATCAATTATAGTAATTCTACTATAATTTCGTTTTTTGTCTAACCGTTTCTTTTTGTTTTTCCAAATAGTAGTTTTTATCGTGTCTTTTTTGTTGTCTACGATAAATCCTTCAACAGTTAACTGTCCTTTTGATATTAGTGTGAAAAACAACAAGAAAAGGGCTAATCCTTTTCTTGTTATTATAATTAATAATTTAAAAGTCATTTATTTCCTCGTATACTCATGAACAAACTTACAAAGCTGTTTCACATTTTCTACAGGAGTACCTGGTAAAATACCATGTCCTAAATTGAATATATGGCCTGGTCTTCCTTTTACAGAATCTAGGATCTTCTTCGTTTTTTCTTCAATAATACTCCAATCAGCAAATAAAGCAGTAGGATCTAAATTACCTTGTAAAGCAACCTCATAATTTAAGTCTTTCCATGTTTTTGCTAAATCAGTTTTCCAATCAATAGCAATAACATCTGGGTTAGCTTTTCGTAAGCTAGGTATTAAGTGAGCGGAGTTTACACCCATAGAAATTAATGGAACGTTAGGATATTTACTCTTAACAATGTCAATCATTTTCTCTACATGAGGATAAACGTATTCGTTGTAATCTGCAATATCTAAAGCGCCAACCCAACTATCAAAAATCTGAACAGCCATTGCTCCACTTTCAATCTGAAAGTTTAAGTAGTTGGCCATTACAGTTCCTAACTTATCCATTAATAAATGCCACGCTTTAGTCTCGTTGTACATAAAAGCTTTCATGGTCTCGTAGTTCTTAGAAGGACCACCTTCAATCATGTAACTCGCTAATGTAAATGGAGCACCTACAAAACCAATACAAGGAACACTTAATTCTTTTTTAAGAATACTCAAGGCTTTACCTGTATAAGCCATTTCTAATGCAGGGTCAACTACTCTTAGCTTTTCTACATCAGCAACAGTTCTAATTGGGTTATGGATTAATGGTCCGTACCCTTTTTTGTATTCAAAACTAATTCCCATAGGTCCTAAAGGAATTAAAATATCAGAAAAAATAATTGCGGAATCTAATTCAAATTGATTGATAGGAAGTAAAGTTACTTCAGCAGAAATTTCTGGAGTAGTACTAATATCAATGATGCTGTAAGTTTCCTTAATTTTCATGTACTCTTTTTGGTATCTTCCTGCCTGACGGGCTAACCAAAGTGGAGTGTAAGGAGTTTCTTCTCTTCTACAAGCTTTTAAAAAGTTATCGTTAAATTCTGCCATATCTTTAATTTATGTCATACCGAGCACGTTTTGCGAAAGCAAAAGCCCCGAGGTATCTTTTGACTTTTAAGTAGAGGTATCAAAATATTCCTCTGTTTCGTTCCTTTGTCACTCCAGTAGGAATGAAATTGTTTATGATTTTTATTTAGCTAAAGCCATTGCTTTATTAATAGCACTTACTATTTTCTCCATATCCTCATCAGAAATTACAGAGCATAAGAACCATGATTCAAATTGAGAAGGAGGAATGTAAACTCCGTTCTCTATTAATCCCCAAAAGAATTTTGTAAACCTTGCGGTATCGCATTCTTGAGCTTCATTAAAATTTGTTACTTTTTTAGAAGTAAAAAACGGATTCATCATTGATCCAAATCTGCTTACAGTTAAATCGATTCCGTTTGCGGTTGCTGCATCTAATAATGCTTTTTCAATTATTGAGGCTTGAGCGTTAAACTTATCGTAAGGATTTTGATCTCTTAGCTCTTCTAAAGTAGAAATACCTGCAGCCATTGCAACTGGATTTCCAGATAATGTACCTGCTTGGTACATCGGACCTAAAGGAGAAACCATTTGCATAATTTCCTCTCTAGCGCCATAAGCTCCTACAGGAAAACCACCACCAACAACTTTGCCTAAACAAGTAATGTCAGCTTCAATACCTAATAATTCTTGTGCTCCACCAAATTTAGATCGGAAACCAGTCATTACCTCATCAGTAACCAATAAGATTCCAGCTTCTTTTGTAATTATTCTAAGTTCTTTAATAAATGAATCAGAGGGAACAACCGTTCCCATATTTCCTGCAATAGGTTCTATAAAAACAGCAGCAATATCAGTACATTCAGCAATGTGTTTTTTTACAGATTCAATATCATTGTACTCTGCAATTAAAGTATTTTTTACAGCATCGTTTGGTACACCAGCACTACCCGGAATACTTAAGGTTGCTAAACCAGAACCCGCTGCAACTAATAAAGCATCTGTATGACCGTGGTAACAACCAGCAAATTTCACAATATGATTTTTATTAGTAAAAGCTCTTGCTAAACGAATAGCACTTAAAATAGCTTCAGTACCTGAGTTTACAAATCTGACTTTGTCCATTCCCGGAAAAGCGTTACAAACAATTTCGGCAAGCTTAATTTCATTTTCTGTACTAGCGCCAAAAGTAAACCCTTTTAAAACTTGATTCTGAACAGCATTTATAACTGATGTATTTCCGTGCCCAATAACCATTGGTCCGTATGACAGAACTAAATCAATGTATTCGTTTCCGTCAACATCATAAATTTTAGATCCAGATGCTTTTTCCATAAACAATGGATTACCACCAACAGAGTTAAATGCGCGAACTGGAGAGTTTACTGCTCCAACCATGTGCTTTTGTCCTTCTTTATATAATTCTTTTGATTTTGTGTTATTCATTTTGTTTTTTTTAGAGAAAAGATTGCTTCGCTTTTATATTTATGAGCAAAGACACTGTCTTTTTTCGTATTTCTATTCTCTTGTTTCTTTTTGTCTTATTATTTTGGCAGCTTCTTTAGCATGATATGTTATGATAATATCAGCGCCAGCTCTTTTTATAGAAAGTAATGTTTCCATCATTACTCTTTGTTCATCAATCCAACCGTTTGCACCTGCAGCTTTTATCATAGCATATTCTCCACTAACATTGTAGGCTGCAATTGGTAAGTCAAAATTATTTTTCAAATCTCTTATAATATCTAAATAGGATAAAGCAGGTTTAACCATTAAAATCTCTGCTCCTTCATCAATGTCAGTTTGCGCTTCTTTTAATGCTTCATTTCTGTTTGCCGGATCCATTTGGTATGTTCTTCTGTCTCCAAAGCTTGGTGCAGAGTCTGCTGCATCTCTAAATGGACCATAATAAGAAGAGCAGTATTTTACAGAATATCCCATAATAGGGAGGTCTTCAAAACCATTTTTATCTAATTCATCTCGCATTTCTCTAACTGCAAAATCCATCATTCCTGATGGAGCAACCATATCTACTCCAGCTTTAGCTTGTTCTAAAACTTGTTTTCTGAGGTTAACTAAAGTTAAATCATTATCAACATCATGATCACATAAAACACCACAATGGCCATGGTCTGTATATTCACAAAAACAAACATCTGCAATTACTTTTAAAGTAGGGTAATTTGTTTTGATGTATCTAATTGCCTTTTGTATTATTCCATCTTGATTCCAGCTTTCAGAACCTTCAGCATCTTTTATTAGAGGGATTCCAAATAGAATAACAGAGCTTATTCCTAGGCCTACAATTTCATCTAGTTCTTCATTTATTCGATTTAATGAAAATCGAAAAATACCAGGCATAGAAACAATTTCTTTTTTGATATCATCTGCTTCTTCAATAAAAAGAGGGTAGATAAAGTCAGCAACCTTTAGTTCTGTTTCACGAACTGAACTTCTTATTTCTTCTGTTTTTCTATTGTCTCTTAGTCTTGTTGACATATTTGAAATTTGAATACAAATATACGTTTGTTCCAACTATTATAAGAATGATTAGTATCATTTAAATAGGTGGAAAAAGGATTAAATTCGAAAAATAATCACTTTCATAAATCATTAACTAGTAACTTTGCTTTATGATTAAAAAGCCCACAATTGTTATCGCAGGAGGAACTGGTTTTTTTGGTAATTATCTTATTAATTTTTTTAAGAAAGATTATTCTATTATTGTTCTAACAAGAAAGAAATCATATTCAGAAAATAAAGTTAATTATGTGAATTGGGATGGGGAAAGTCAGGGAGATTGGCTGACTTGTATCGATGGGGCTGAGGTTTTGATAAACCTTTCGGGTAAATCTATTAATTGTAAATTCACTAATGAGAATAAGAAAAAATTGTTGTCATCACGAATTAATTCTACAAAAGCTCTAGTAACCGGAATAAGTAGTTTGAAAAATCCGCCAAAAGTGTTTTTAAATGCTAGTTCTGGTTCAATGTATCAATTGCAGGATAGACCAAATACTGAATCTGATGTTGATTTTAAAAATAACTTTTTGAGTGATATGGCTTTGAAATGGGAGAAAGAGTTCTTTAAAAATGAATTGCCAAACACAAGACGAGCAGCTTTAAGAATTTCATTGATCTTAGGAAGTAGTGGTGGTATTTATGAGGTATTACAAAAGTTGACAAAATTATATTTAGGAGGCTTTGTTGGTTCAGGAAAACAGATGATGTCTTGGATTCATTTTGAAGATGCAGTGAAGGCTATTGAATTTATAATTAATCATGATAATCTTAATGGATCAATTAATTTTTCTACTATTAACACTGAATCTAACACAAATTTCATGAGTAAATTAAGAGAGAGTTTAAACGTTTCTTTTGGGTTTCCTGCACCTGAAATTGGTTTAAAGTTGATGAGTAGTATAATTGATATAGAGCCATCGTTAGTTTTGAATAGTGTTAATTTTAGTCCAAAAAAGTTGTTGGATAATGGGTTTAAATTTCAGTTTGAAAAGCTTGAAGATGCATTTAAAGATTTAAGTTAAAAATGAAGACTTCTAAACAGATCATTCTATTTGATGGAGATTGTAACTTTTGTAGTTTTTGGGTAAAGTATGTAATAGAAAGAGATAAAAAGGATCTGTTTCGTTTTGCTTCTTTGCAGTCTGAAAAAGGAAAGGAATTATTAAAGCAATACAATTTAAAAGAAGATTTAGAAACAGTCGTTTTGATCCAAAATAACAGTATTAAAACTAAGTCTTCAGCTGCTTTACAAATCTTTAAAGGTTTAGGAGGTTTTTATCAATTGATAATCATTTTTATTTTAGTTCCTAAATTTATACGTAACGCTGTTTACTCGTTAGTTGCTAAATATCGTGAAAAATTGATGAAAAGCCAATCCTGTATTATTTCTACAGAGGCATTAAAAAATAAATTTATAGACTAATGGCAAAACCTTTTTTAAGAGCAGCGTGGAGAAAATTAGTGTTGGCCAATTATGAAATTGACCCTAAAATATTAGAGTCTTATTTGCCATTTGGAACGGAGTTAGATTTTTGGGATAACAAATGTTATGTAAGCCTTATTGGATTTATGTTTTTAAACACTACGGTTAAAGGTATAAAGGTGCCTGGACATGTTAATTTTGAAGAAGTAAACCTTAGGTTTTACGTAAAACGAATAGAGGCCTCTGGAGAGGTAAAAAGAGGGGTTGTTTTTATTAAAGAAATAGTGCCAAAACCAATGATAACTTTTATTGCAAATACCTTATTTAAAGAGCATTATGTAACTATGGCAATGAGTCATTTGTGGGAAGAAAGAGAGGATAGCAGGATTGTGAAATATACATGGTATGCTGACGAAAGTGAGAATTCAATTTCAGTTGAAGCTCAAAAAGAATCTAAAGTGATCTCTCCTGACTCTAAAGAGTTTTTTATTACAGAACATTATTGGGGCTATTCTAAAGGAAAAGGAAAAACTTCAAATGAATATCAAGTTAAGCATCCTAGTTGGGAACTGTACCCTGTTAAACGAGCAACTATTAACGTAGATTTTGGCTTAATTTATGGAGATAAATTTGAATTTTTAAATCAGCAACAACCTGCTTCCGTAATGTTAGCAGAGGGTTCTAAAGTTAGTGTAGGAAACAAACGGATTATCAGTTAATTGGTTACCTTTACACTGTGTACGCAGTAGTAGATATAGAAGCCACAGGTGGGAACCATATTAAAGGTAAAATTATTGAAATTGCCATCATTATGTTTGATGGCGTAAAGATTGTAAGCCAATACTCTACACTTGTAAATCCTGAAGTTAAAATTGATTGGTATGTTACTAAATTAACAGGAATTAAAAATAGTATGGTTGCTGATGCACCGCTTTTTAAAGATGTAGCTAAAGAGATTTACGAATTAACAAAAGGACATATTTTTGTGGCGCATGATGTTGATTTCGACTATAAGTTCTTAAGAGAAGAATTAGGGAAAGCTGGTTATGATTTTAACGAGCCTAAAGTTTGTACTATCGAGCTGAGCAAAAAACATTTGCCAGATGCTACATCTTATAGTCTAGGTAAACTGTGTTATGAATTAGGTATTCCTATTCCAGAAGAAGTAAGACACAGAGCCGAAGGTGATGCTGTTGCAACAGCTAATCTATTAGGTCTATTAATGTCATTGAATTACTAATTTATCAGTAACCACATTACCATTTTTAAATAGTGCTTTTACCAAGTAAATTCCTTTGGGCTTATTTTCTAAGTTGATTATAGTTTCTTCATTAGTTGTTTCTACTTTGGTTATTAATTGACCTTGTAGGTTGAATATATTGATACTGTTGATTTCTTTACCAGAGATAACTATGTTCTCACCTTTGTTTGGGTTGGGAGATATTTGAATTGTACTGAATGGATCCTCTTTTC